>JBDTRK010000076.1:0-16449 GCA_039931685.1 Betaproteobacteria bacterium
CCCACCGTATTGCGGATGCCGCGGGCAAACACCTCGTACTGACTGCCATCGGGCTTCATGCGGTGAATCGCCGCGAACACGTTGGGATCGGCCGCGCAGACATTGCAGGGCGCGCCCACCGGCACATACAGCCAGCCGTCGGGGCCAAAGGCAATAAATTTCCAGCCGTGGTGGCCGTCCCTGGGCAACTTGTCGAATACAACGACGGGCCTGGGCGGCTTGGCGAGGCGAGTCTCGATGTCATCGAAACGCAGGATGCGGCTGATTTCCGCAACATAAAGCGCGCCATCGCGAAAAGCCACGCCGTTGGGCGCGTTCAATCCTTCGGCGACCGGGATTACCTGGGGCTTGCCGTCGCGATTCGCATCCACCAGCGCGTATACGGCATCGGAGCGCGTGCCGACGAAGACCGCGCCTTTGTCGCCGAGCGCCAGCGAGCGCGCATTGTCGACATTGTCGGCATAGACCTCGATCTTGAAACCTGGCGGCAGTTTGATGCGCTCGATCGGCGGGGCGGCGGCGGCCGCGACGGACCACAGCAAGGCGACCGCAAACAACAAGGCGACGGGACGGATCATGGCTGACGACTCCTTTTTTGACGACGCACGGCAATGACCGGACAGACAGCGCTATTCGCGCCCGAGTTCCTGTCCGGCTCTTGAACGCATAAGATAGCGCCCTTATTTAAACCAGCCAGAACCATTTTCGAGGAGAGCATTGCCATGGCCGAAGCCGCCACCAGGGAAACACTGGGCTTCCAGACCGAAGTCAAGCAGCTGCTGCAGCTGATGATCCACTCCCTGTACAGCAACAAGGAGATCTTCCTGCGCGAGCTGATATCGAACGCGTCCGACGCCTGCGACAAGCTGCGTTTCGAGGCGTTGACCGATGCCGGCCTGTTCGAGGACGACACCGACCTGAAGATCCGCGTGTCCTGCGACCGCGCCGCGCGCACCGTCACCATTTCCGACAACGGCATCGGCATGTCGCGCCAGGAAGTCATCGACAACATCGGCACCATCGCCAAATCCGGTACGCGCGAATTTTTCGGACGGCTCACCGGCGACCAGGCCAAGGACGCCAGCCTGATCGGACAGTTCGGCGTCGGCTTCTATTCCTCGTTCATCGTTGCCGACAAGGTGGTCCTGGTAACGCGGCGTGCCGGCATGGGCAAGGAGCACGGCGTGCGCTGGGAATCGGCTGGCGAAGGCGACTTCACCATCGAAACCGTGGAAAAGCCCGGCAGGGGTACCGAAGTCACCCTGCATCTGCGCGCCGGCGAAGACGACTTGCTGGAAGGTTTCCGCCTGCAATCGATCATCCGCAAGTACTCCGATCACATTTCGCTGCCGATCCTGATGAACAAGCAGGAATGGGACAAGGACAAGGGCGAGCATGTCAAGCTGGAGGAGCTTGAAAAAGTCAACCAGGCGTCCGCGCTGTGGGCGCGGAGCAAGTCCGACATCAGCGAGGAGCAGTACCGCGAATTCTACAAGCACGTCGGTCATGACTTCGACGCGCCGCTGGCGTGGGTGCACGCGAAAGTCGAAGGCAAGTCCGAGTACACGCAATTGCTGTATATCCCGGCGCGCGCGCCCTTCGACCTGTGGGACCGCGACCATCGCCACGGCGTGAAGCTGTACGTCAGGCGCGTGTTCATCATGGACGACGCCAAGCAATTGTTGCCCAACTACCTGCGCTTCGTGCGCGGGGTGGTGGATTCGGGCGACCTGCCGTTAAACGTGTCGCGTGAAATCCTGCAGGAATCAAAGGATGTCGAGACCATCCGCAAGGGCTGCGTGAACAAGGTGCTCGGCCTGCTCGAAGACCTGGCGGAAAACCAGAAGGAAAAATATGCGGCGTTCTGGAAGGAATTCGGCCGCGTATTGAAAGAAGGTGTCGGCGAAGACTGGGCGAACAAGGAGCGCATAGCGAAACTGCTGCGTTTCGCCTCGACCCATGCAGATAGCGAGGACCAGAGTGTCGCGCTGGCTGACTATGTGGCGCGCATGAAGGATGGCCAGGAGAAGATTTATTACATCACCGCCGAGACCTTCGCCGCTGCGAAGAACAGCCCGCACCTGGAGATCTTCCGCAAGAAGGGTATTGAAGTGTTGCTGCTGTCGGACCGCGTGGACGAGTGGGTCGGTTCGAACCTGACCGAGTTCGACGGCAAGCCGCTCGCGTCCGTGGCCGTAGGGGACCTTGACCTGGGCAAGCTCGCCGACGAGGACGAGAAGGAGCAGGAAAAGGAAGCGGAGGAGTACAAGGATCTGGTCGAAAAGATCGGCAAGAGCCTGGGCGACCAGGTCAAGCAGGTGCGCGTGACCTTCCGACTGACGTCCTCGCCGGCTTGCCTGGTGGCCGACGCCCAGGGCATGAGCGCCAATCTGGAACGCATGCTCAAGGCCGCCGGCCAGCCGGTGCCGGGCAGCAAGCCGATCCTGGAAATCAATCCGCACCATCCGTTGGTGCAACGCCTGAAAGGCGAGTCAGATGAAACGCGCTTCGGCGACTGGAGCCATATCCTGTTCGACCAGGCGCTGCTCGCCGAAGGCGGGCAACTCGACGACCCGGCGACGTTCGTGAAGAGGCTCAATGAACTTCTACTTACTATGAACAATACCTGACCTACTCCCCGCCACCCACCACCCACCACCTCATCCCAGCCTTCTCCCCCTCCCTGAGGGAGGCGGAGAAGGAGATTGAAAAACAACGGGCGGCCATTTGGTCGCCCGTTGCTTTTGCTTTCCACCCTCCCTCTCCGCCCGCTGGCGGGGGGAGAGGGCCGGGGTGAGGTGGGTGGTGGGTGGTTACGCTTTACTTGTCCTTCCAGTGTGGTGGCCTTTTCTGCATGAACGCGTCGATACCCTCGCCCACATCCTCGGCCATCATGTTGCAGGCCATGACCTCGGCGGCGTACTGGTATGCCGCGCCCATGCCCATTTCGATCTGCTTGTAGAACATTTTCTTGCCCGTGGTCACGGCCACGGTGGATTTTTTGATGATGGCGTCGGTGAGCGCCTTGACCTCGGCATCGAGTCTGTCTGCCGGCACGACACGGTTCACCAGCCCGCGTTCTTTCGCGGTCGCGGCATCGATGAAATCGCCGGTCAGCAGCATTTCCATGGCCTGTTTGCGCGAAACGTTGCGACCGAGTGACACGCTGGGCGTGGAGCAGAACAGGCCGACGTTGATGCCGGAGACAGCAAAGCGCGCGGTGTCGGATGCGACCGCGAGGTCGCACTGCGCCACCAGCTGGCATCCGGCCGCAGTGGCAATGCCGTGAACGCGCGCGATCACCGGCTGCGGCAACTGCAGCACCTTCATCATGACGTCGCTGCATTGCGCGAACAGCTTGTCGTAATAGGCCTTGCGCGGATTGGCGCGCATCTGCTTGAGATCATGGCCTGCGCAGAATGCGGTGCCCGAGCCGGCCAGGACGACCACGCGCACCGATGCGTCGGTGGCGATCGCATCCAGCGCCGATTGCAATTCGGCCAGCAATTCTTCGGATAGCGCGTTGTATTGCTTCGGGCGATTCAGCGTGAGGGTGGCGATGCCGGCGGCATTGTGGCGCAGCAGGATCGATTCATCGCCGGCTTGCAGTGCGGTTGCGGTGGCAGACATGGTGGAAACTCCGCTAGGTCAGACGTAAGCGCGAAATTATATGCGCTGCACGGGTGCTTTTGTTGAATCCGGGGCTAGTGCACCCGCGGGCGGGATGCGCGCGCGCGCGGCCTCCCGGCCGGCATGCGTATCGAGGAAGCGCTCGAAAGCTTCGGCGTCGAGCGGCTCGCTGAACAGGTAGCCCTGGATTTCGTCGCAGCCATAGCCGTGCAGGAAAGTCAGCTGGGATTCTGTTTCCACGCCCTCGGCGATGACTTCGAGCTTCATGTTGTGCGCCATGGCGATGATGCTGCGTGTGATCGAGGCGTCGTCGCGATCGTCGGGTAGATCCTGGATGAAGGAGCGGTCGATCTTGACGCAGTCGATGGGGAAGCGCTTGAGATAGGCAAGCGACGAATAGCCGGTGCCGAAATCGTCGATGGTTATGCGCACCCCGGTGTCGCGCAAAGCCTGCAGCAGGCTGATCGAGCCTTCGGCGTCGCGCATGACCATGCTTTCCGTGATCTCGAGTTCCAGGTTTTTTGCCGGGAAACCGGATCGCCTGAGCGCCTCGCTCACCCGCAGCGCGAATCCCTGGTCGTAGAGCTGGCGCACGGAAAGGTTGACCGCGACACAAAGGTTGTCATGACCGGCGACGCGCAGTGCTTGCGCCTGGCGGCAGGCTTCCGCCAGAACCCAGTCACCGAGCGGCACGATCATTCCGGTTTCTTCGGCGATGGCGATGAAGGCGCCGGGGTGTATCAGGCCTTTTTCCGGATGCTGCCAGCGCACCAGCGCTTCCATGCCGGCGACGTTGCGCGTGGATACCTTCATCTTCGGCTGGAAATGTAACTTGAATTCGCGGCGTTCCAGGGCGCGCCCGAGGGCAGATTCGATCGACAGGCGTTCGCGGCCGTGGGCATCCATGTCGGGCGAAAAATACTGGAAGCGGTTCTTGCCGGATTCCTTGGCGCGGTACATGGCGACGTCGCCGTTGCGCAGCAGTGTTTGCAGGTCGGTGCCGTCATGCGGACTGGTGCTGATGCCGATGCTGGCGGTGATCAGGAATTCCTGCTCGTCGATGAGCAGGGGGCGCGACGTGGCTTCGAGAAGTTTATTGGCAACCGCGCTGACCGCGGCCAGGCTGGAGGCGTCCTGCATCAGCACGACGAACTCGTCGCCGCCGAGACGCGCCAGCACGTCATTGTCGCGCAGGCAGCTGCGCAGACGCGCGGCAACCTGCTTGAGCAACTGGTCCCCGGCCTCGTGACCGATGATGTCGTTGATGTTCTTGAAGCGGTCGAGGTCTACCACCATCAGCGCGGAGTCCAGGCCCTGGCGCTGGCTGGTCGCGATGGTGTGCTCGAAGGCGCGCTGGAAATGCGCGCGGTTAGGAATGCCGGTCAGCTCGTCGTGATAAGCCAGGTATTCGATATGCTCTTCGGCGCGCTTGCGGTCGGTGATGTCGCGAATGATCAGGCTGGCGCACAGCTGGCCCGAGCGGTCGCGAAATGCGGTCGAGGCGGCCTCCACCGGCACCCAGCCGCCGTTCTTGTGCCGCATCTTCAGCTCCCCGCGGGCCGCACCTTCGCGGCGGTGCGCTTCCAGCAAGGCGGCGACGCGTGGATCATCCGCTTCGGTCAGGCCGGTGCGCCCGAGCTCGCGCAATTCGGCTTCCGTATAGCCGAGCAGCCGGCAGGCTTCCGCGTTCGCGGACAGGATGCTGCCATCGGGCCGCATCAGGAATACCGCGTCGATGCTGTGCTCGAACAAGGCCTGGTAGCGCGCCTCGCTTTCGCGCAGCGTATCGGACAGGGCGCGTCGTTCCGTAATGTCCTCGTTGACCGCAACGCCGCCGACGATTTCGCCTGCGCTGGAGATCAGCGGCGCGGCCGATTGCAAGATGGTCTTGCGCGCGCCGTCGAAGCATTCGATCTCGACGATCTCGTTGTGCGACGATTCGCCCGAGGCCAGCGCGCGCGCCATCCCCCAGTCGGCTGCCTGCAGCGGCCTGCCCGAGCCCGCCGACCAACCCTTCAGGTCGGCGAAGTGCAGATCACCCTTCACGCGCGCATCGCCCCAGATGCGTTTGCTGGCGGCATTGCCCAGCACCAGCTTGCCCTCGTTGTCGGCCACCCATACTCCGACCGGCAGCGTGTCGAGCACCTGGCGCAGCATCTGCTCGTTGCGGGAGACCGAGCGTGTGAGTTCGTTGCGGCGACGCAATTCCTGCATCAGCAGCCAGGTCAGGACGGCGGTGGCCAGGGTAAAGCCGATCAGCAGCACGATCGTGATCCTCTTTTCATCGCGCCAGCTGGCCAGCACTTCGTCTTCGCTCAGGCCGACTTGCGCCATCAGCGGCGCGTCCGGTACCGGGCGGGCGCTGTAGATGCGGGCCACTCCGTCCACGGCACTGACGCCGCGCTGGGTGCGCGTGCCGCTATTCGCGGTCAGGTTTTTCAGCGTCAGGTTGTCACCGGTGGGCATGCCCAGCCAGGAGGGCGCGTCGGGCGCGCTGGCGATCAGCTCGCCGCCCTCATGCATGAGGGCGATCGCGCCGTCATGGCCTACGTCGATACCATCGAAGATCGAGCGGAACGCCGCCGGCTCGAGCGCCGCGCCGACAGCGCCGGCGAAGCGGCCGTCGGCATCGTCCAGGCGCCGACTGACCACGATGAACCACTCGCCGCCGGCGCGATTGACGGCCGGCTTGCCGACGTGGAGTTGCCCGGCATGGGAACGATGCCAGTTGAAGAATTCGCGATCCGCGAAGCTGCCGGGCGCGGCCGGATGCAGGTCGGAGTCGTGCACCAGATTGCCGCGCGCGTCGAGCATGAACAGGCTGCGGACAAAGGGAAGTTGGGCGAGGCTTTGAGAAAGCAGGTTGGGCATGCCGTCGCCGGCCGGATCGCGCATGGCCGCAACCTGCTGCCAGGCGCCGGCGGCGCCACGCAACGCCGTGTCCACCGATTGCAGCAGCCGGGCGGCGCGCTGCTCGACGATTTGCGCGAGATTACGGGAAGATCGTTCGGCGTCGCGGAGGCTGGCATCGCGCGATTTGACCAGGGTGACAAACGCGAGTGCGAAGAGGGTGACGACCAAAAGGGTGGCAAGCCCCGGGATCAGGTAGAGAAGGAGGCGCTCGCGTTCGCGCGGGCGGTCGAGGAGGGCCGGCGGCTGAGACGTCACGGATATCGCGCTGAGATCACTGCGCGCAGTTTACCCCGGATGTACCCGGCCGGCGACGCCATTGTGGGCGGTCGGCGGCAGCCCGGACCGGTAGCTGTCAGAAATTCGGCTTCGTCTTTGCCTGCCGGTAGCGCGAGACGCCGGCCATGATCTCGGCGCGCGCCTGTTCGGGGCCGAGCCAGCCGGCGACCTTCACCCACTTGCCGGACTCGAGGTCCTTGTAATGTTCGAAGAAATGACGGATCTGCGAAAGCCGCTCGGGCTGCAGGTCCTCCGGTTTGTGCCAGTGCTTGTACATCGGCAGCACCGAGTCGACCGGGACGGCCAGCAGCTTGGCATCCGCGCCGGCTTCGTCCTCCATCTGCAGCACGCCGACCGGCCGGCAGCGGATAACCGCACCGACATTGACCGGGAACGGCGCGATCACCAGCACGTCCACCGGGTCGCCGTCCTCGGACAGGGTTTGCGGGATGTAGCCGTAATTGCACGGGTAATGCATCGCGGTCATCATGAACCGGTCGACGAACAAGGCCCCGGTTTCCTTGTCGACTTCGTACTTGATGGGGTCGGCATTCATCGGAATTTCGATGATCACGTTGAAATCTTCCGGCAGGTTGCGTCCGGGCGTCACACGGTCGAGGTTCATGGCGGGTCTTGGGAAAGTGGATGGCGGCTACTGTACACCGCTGGCATAGGCGCAGCGACCGGAGCGCGGTAAACTGCCGCGGCAGGCGGCGCCATGGACACGGGCGCGGCAACCGGGGTGCCGCAGTGAATCGTGGCGGAGACTTTCGACGGGGCGGTGCATGAAAGAAACGCAGACCAATTCCGCGTACGGCAACGAACAGATGCGCCGCCGCTCGCTGGTGAGCGAGATCAAGCGGCGCGAGAGCCGCGACGCTGCCAAGCTGTTGCTGGCCGAGTCGCCCGATGTCGCCGGACAAGTCCTGCTCGAAATCAATCCGGGGCAGGCCTGCGCGATCCTCGAACGCTTCTCCGAGGATTTCGTTGCCAGGGTGCTCGCGACAGTTCCCGCGCAGGTTGCGCGGCAGTGGGCGCGCAACCAGGCCTATGCCGACGGCTGCATCGGCCGCATGATGGATCCGGCGATCGCCGTTTTCCCGCCGCACATCAGCGTGGGCGACGTGATCGAGCGGCTGCGCAACATGATCAAGATTGCATTCGTCAGCTACGGTTTTATCACCGATGAATCGGGCAAGCTGATCGGCCTGATCACCATGCGCGACCTGTTGTTCGCCAAACACGACAGGAGGCTCGCCGACATCATGTTGCCTGATCCTTTTTTCCTGAGGGCGGACATGTCACTGTCAGAGGCCATGAAGCCGGTGCTCAATCGCCATTACCCGGTCTATCCCGCCTGCGACGAGCACGGTCGTCTGGTCGGGCTGGTGCGCGGGTCGACCATGTTCGAAGAGCAGAATCTGGAAATCAGCGGGCAATCCGCATCAATGGTCGGCGTCGAGGAAGAGCGCCTGACCACGCCCTGGCCGAGAAGCCTGAAATTCCGCCATCCCTGGTTGCAGCTCAATCTGCTGACCGCTTTTCTCGCAGCGGCGGTGGTCGGGGTATTTCAGGGCACGCTGGACAAGCTGGTCATCCTGGCGCTGTTCCTGCCTGTTCTGGCCGGGCAGTCGGGCAATACCGGTTGCCAGGCGCTGGCGGTGACCCTGCGCGGCATGACGCTCGGCGAATTGCGCGCCGGCGCGGAGCGCAGCCTGGTCATCAAGGAAGCATCGCTCGGCTTCCTCAATGGCACGCTGGTCGGCCTGGTGGCCGCTATCGGCATGTATATCACGGCGACATCGCAGCACAACCCGGCGGCGCTACAGCTTGGCGTCGCCGTGCTGCTGGCGATGACCGTGAGTTGCGTCGTCAGCGGCATCGCCGGCGCGATGATTCCGCTCACGCTGAAGAAGCTCGGTTTCGATCCGGCCACCGCGTCGAGCATTTTCCTGACGACAGCGACCGATATCGCCAGCATGGGGTGTTTCCTCGGGCTGGCGACCTTGCTGGTCCTGTGAATCGGGGATTTTGATTCGGTAATCAAGTGACCAAGTGATCTGGAATTGACGGGGGGGCAGGGCCGAACGCTTCAAACCGCCGCATGTCCGATTCACCCAATCACCCATTCCCGCCTTCGCCCACTGCCATGACTTACTCCGGCGCCCCGTTCACTTGTGGCCATGCCGCATCGCCGAACTGGCGCGATGCCGCGCTGCAATGCCTGCATCAGGCCGCCAAGGGGCCACCCGGCGCCAATCTCGGTTTTCTTTACGTTACCGACAATTTCGCTGGCGAGGTGGCCGACATGCTGGCCTATTTCCGCGCCAATACCGGCATCCTGCACTGGTGCGGGACGGTCGGCATGGGCGTAATCGCTACCGGGCGGGAGTACTACGACGAATCCGCGATCGCGATCATGCTGTGTGCCTTCGAAGCGGACGGCTTCCGGGTATTTTCCGGCTTGCGTTCGCCACCGGACCTCGAGCGCCAGTCGCTGCATCTGGGCGAGCTGCCGGCGAATTTCGCCATCGTCCATGGCGACCCGCGCAACGCCCAGTTGCCGCGCCTGATCGGCGACCTGGCCGGCTGCATGGAGAGCGGATTCGTTGCCGGTGGGCTGACCAGTTCGCGGCGCGAAGTGGTGCAGATTGCCGACGGAGTGGCCAGGGGTGGATTGTCCGGTGTCCTGTTCTCCGACGATGTCGTGGTGTCGACGCGACTGACCCAGGGCTGCTCCCCGATCGGTCCGCGCCATACCATCACCGGCTGCCAGCAGAACATTCTCATTTCGCTCGACGGCAAGGCTGCGCTTGATGTATTCAAGGAGGACATGGGCGAGGGCTGGCAAGAATTCTCGCGCAGCGGCGGCGATGTGTTTGCCGGCCTGCCGATCGCGGGCTCCAGCAGCGGCGACTATCTGGTTCGCAATCTGGTCGGCATCGACCCGGTGCACAAGCTCGTGGCGATCGGCGAAGTGCCGCAGACCGGCTCGCAGATCATGTTCTGCCGACGCGATGAGCCGGGCGCGGCGGCGGACATGTCACGCATGCTCGACAGCATCAAGAGCGGCCTGTTCGGGCGCCCGCGCGGTGGTCTGTATTATTCCTGTGTGGGGCGCGGACCGAACCTGTTCAGCCAGGAATCCGCAGAGGCCGGCATGATCCGCGAAGCGCTCGGCGATTTTCCGCTGGTGGGTTTTTTCTGCAACGGCGAGATATCGCATAACCGTTTGTATGGCTATACCGGGGTGCTGACGCTGTTTCTGTAGAAGCCGTGAATGCCGTGAATATCGTGAATACGGGAATGTCGCTACGGCGCAAACAAATGCCGATCCCGGATTCGATTTAAACTGACAACCCGAAACTCCAAAGCCACCGCAATCGCGCGCCTCCGCCATGCACGCATTCACGCATTCACGGTATTCAAGACATCATGTCCCGTCCCCTTACTGAATTCCTGCGCGCCGTTGCGGCGTTTCGACAGACCGCGCATTCCGAGCGTCTGCACGAGTGGGAGCAGCGCTTTGCTTTCGGACTTGCCGACATCGAGCAGGTTTTCGAGGCCGTGGTCGCGGCCGATCCGGTGCTGTCCGCGCCGGGCGCCGCTGCGACCGAAAGTTACCCGACGGGGCGCTACCAACCCGCGTCGCCGGCGGCAGAGCTGGTCGCAGCCAGCGCGTTGCAGATTGCCCATCAGGTCAGGAATCACGAGCGCTCCGTGGCGGAGATTGCCGAGTTGTTTCTCGGGCGCATCGAAGCGCATCGCCATCTCAATGCTTTTATCACCGTCAATCCAGCGCTCGTCATGGAAGATGCCTGTGCGCTCGATCATCGCCTGCGACGCGGCGAAGATCCCGGACCGCTCGCCGGTGTGCCGGTGGGCGTGAAGGACTTGATGTCGGTGCGCGGCTACCCGCTCACGGCGGGCACCAAAGCGATCGAGGCAAGAATCCAGGAACGCGATGCCCCGGTTGTCGCGAGGTTGCGTGCCGCCGGCGCGCTGATTGTGGGCACAACCAACCTGCATGAGCTGGCGTTCGGCATCAACAGTGCCAATCCGCATTTCGGCCACGTCCAGAATCCGCGCCATCCGGGCTACATCCCCGGCGGTTCCAGCGGTGGGTCCGCCGCCGCGGTCGCTGCAGAACTGGCTGCCATCGCAGTGGGGTCCTGTACTGGCGGATCGATCCGCCAGCCGGCTGCCTGTTGCGGCATCGTAGGGTTCAAGCCGACTTATGACGCCGTGCCGCGTGAAGGCGTCTTCCCGCTAGCCTGGTCGCTCGACCATATCGGGCCGATCACGCGCAGCGTTGAAGACGCTGCGCTTGCTTTCGAGGTCATGGCCGGGCGCGCGGAACATTCCATGTTGCCGCAAGGTGCGATCATGGCGCCGCGCCTGATGAAGCCGCGCAAGTTTTTTTACGACATGCTCGATGACGAGGTGCGCACGGCCCTGGATGTGGCTTTCGACCGATTCCGCGCCGCCGGCGCCCCGGTGGGCGAAGTCGACGTGCCCGGCATCGAACTCGCGCCCGGCATCCAGCTCATCATCATCGCCAGCGAGGCGGCCCAGGCCAACGGGGAATTGCTCGAACGGCACGGCGACAAGCTCGGCGAAGATGTCAGGCTGCGGCTGGAGACCGGTCAGTTCTATCTCGCGGTCGATTACATCAAGGCGCAGCAACTGCGCAACCAGGTCCGGCAGTCGATGATCACGTCATTTGGCAACGCCGACGTCATGATCATTCCCGCCATGCCGGTGCTGCCGCCGAAAAGTGGCACCCTGACCATGCAACTCGGAGGCAAGACCGTACATGTGGCGCCCACGCTGACCCGGTTTACGTCACCGATCAATTTCTGCGGATTCCCCGCGCTGTCGATGCCTTGCGGAAAATCTGCCACCGGCCTGCCGGTCAATCTGCAGGTTGTCGGGCGTCCCGGCGCCGACGCGACCGTGTTGCGCGTGGCGCGCTGGTGCGAGCAGATTCTGGCGCAATAACGCTTGCGCCGTGACCGTGACCATGCAGGACACGGGACTGCTCGCGTTACAGGAGATTTCGTATCCGCCGTATTTGTTTTATCAACGCAGGCAATGAAGGAGAGCATGTGCTGAGCATCCGCAAGCCCGCGATCGCACTGATCGCCATAATTTATAGTTACGCCGGCTTCGCCGCCGCCACCCCGATGGAGGACTGTGCCCCGTCGAGCGTGCCGCTGGCGTGCCTTGATGCGAAGCTCAAGGTAGCCAATCAGAATCTGAATGCGACCCTGAAAACGGCGCAGGCGCGTCTGGAGCAAATGCAGGCGCAAGGCCGGCGCCCGGTGCTGGGGGCATTCATAGACAGTCAGCGAAAATTCAACGCATATCGAGATGCGCAGTGCAATTGGCAGGGCGTGCGTGCGGCGAGCCCGGCGAACAGCGCGCAATACGTGAAGGATTGTCAGATTCGTGTCACGGTTATGCGTGAACAGGAGTTGGCGGAGTTCGTTGCGCAAGGGGATGCGCCAGTCGTTGCCGCGGCAGCGCCGCCTGCCGTCACGCCGGAATCGTCCGTCGCGGGCAGCGCGGAGGAGCCTGGTGCGGACAGGCGGGTCACGCAGACGGAGCAGCCGGATAAGCAAAACGAGGGCATGACGCAAGCGGAACAGCCGCCTGTGCCGCCCGCGCCAAATTCGGCGGCATCGCGCGGCGTCGAGTGGCGGCTGGTCAAATGGGTGGTCAATGGGACGGAAAAAGCGCTCGTTCCCGATTCCAGCGTAACCGTTGCCTTCGATCCTTCCGGCAAGATCGCGGGTAACGCGTCGCTGAACCGCTTTTCCGGCACTTACCGTTTCGATCTGGATGGTCGCCTGGAATGGCCGCGCGCGGGATTTTCCATCACCAGAATGGTGGGCCCGCAGCCGTTGATGGCGCAGGAACGGACTTTCCTCGATTCCCTGCGGCGCACGACCCAGTACCGGGTGGACGGGCAGCAACTCGTGCTGGAAAGCCTGAGCGGCGCAACTGTGCTGGTGTTCATGCGCTGAAGCGCGCCGTTTGCACAAACTAATAACAATAAGGAGGGGCTGGCGATGACGGCGATGCTTGAACTGAAGGGACGCGTGCTGGCGCAGGGACTGCGGTTTCCCGAAGGCCCGATTGCGATGGCAGACGGGTCGGTGCTGGTGGTGGAAATCGAACGCGGCACCTTGTCGCGCGTCGATCCGGCAGGGCGTGTCGAGGTTGTCGCGCACACCGGTGGCGGCCCGAACGGCGCGGCGATCGGCCCGGACGGCAAGTGCTATCTGTGCAACAACGGCGGATTCAGCTGGCATCATGAGGAGGGCGGTTACATGCGCCCATCGGGCCGCGCCGACGACTATTCGGGCGGACGCATCGAACGCATTGATCTGGCCACTGGCAAAGTCGAAGTGCTGTACCGCGAATGCAACGGCATCCCGCTCAAGGGACCGAACGACATCGTTTTCGACGGCAAGCGCGGCTTCTGGTTTACCGACCTGGGCAAGGTCTACGGGCGGCAGATGGATCGCGGCGCGGTCTACTACGCGCGTACCGACGGCAGCCTCATCAGGGAAGCGGTGTTCCCGATCATGACGCCCAACGGCGTGGGGCTTTCACCCGACGGCAATACGCTCTACGTCGCGGAGACCGAGACCAGCCGCCTGTGGTCGTTCCGCATCACCGGTGAAGGCGAACTGGACAAACAGCCCTGGCCGTCGCCGCACGGCGGCAAACTGGTGGCGGGATTGCCTGGCTACCAGCGCTTCGATTCCATGGCCGTGGAGGACAACGGCAATATCTGCGTCGCGACACTGATACGCGGCGGCATCAGCGTCATGACGCCGGCGGGAGAATGGCTCGAGTTCCACGCCGCGCCCGAGCACTACTGCACCAATCTGGCGTTTGGTGGCGATGGCATGCGCAAGGCCTATGTGACCTTGTCGAATTACGGCAGTCTGTTCGAGGCCGACTGGCCGCGTCCGGGGCTGCGCCTGCACCACCAGCTCTGACATGGCACAGGCAGCGGTACTATAGTGGAATCGCGCACAAGGAGTTGCAGATGGAACACGGTTACAGATTCTCGGTAAGCCATACCGATACCAGCGAATTCAGGGACGACGGGCTGCGTCCTTTCTTCCAGTATCGCGACCTGGGCATCCGCGACGCCACCAACGGCGCCATCGTGGCGCATGTCATCCGCGCCAAACCCGGCACCAAGATGCAACCCGAACGCCATCACCATGAAGTCCGGTTCCAGATGGTGTACGTGCTCAAGGGCTGGGTGAAATTCAATTACGAAGGCGTTGGCGAAGTCACCCTGAAGGCCGGTTCCTGCGTGCATCAGCCTCCGGGAATCAAACATATCGAGATCGATCATTCGGATGATCTTGAGTTGATAGAAATCGTATCGCCGGCGGAGTTTAAAACCGTGACTGCGTGACTATCGTGACTGCCGTAACTGTCGGTCTAATGCCTTCATTGTATTTTCGAGTCACGACAGTCACGCAGTCACGTTAGTCACGAACAAACTCACTCCACACACCCATGACCAAATCCTTCCGCAACGAACTCAAAAAAGGCCAGACGCTGATCGGCTCACTATTGCAGATGCCGTTGCCCGAAATCGCCGAGAGTTTCGTGCAGGCCGGCTATGACTGGCTGTTCATCGACCTCGAGCACTCGCCGATGGACGCGCGCGATGCGCTCGACATCCTGACCGCGGTCGATTCGAAGATTCCCTGCGTGGTGCGTGTGCCATGGAACGACGAAGCGAACATCAAGAAGGCGCTCGACATTGGCGCCACCGGCATCATCGTGCCGCTGGTCAACAACGCTGAGGACGCCAGGCTCGCGGTAGGCCGCTGCAAGTATCCGCCGGCCGGTTTCCGCTCCGTGGGCATTACGCGCGCGCAGCGCTTCGACCTCGACTTCGACGCCTACATGATGCGCGCCAACGAGGAAATCGCGGTGATCGTGCAGATCGAGCATATCGAGGCGGTGAAGAACATCGATGCCATTCTCGACGTGCCCGGCATCGACGGCGTGTTCGTCGGTCCGTTCGACATGTCAGGCAGCATGGACCTGCCGGGCCAGATCAATCACCCGAAGGTGCAGGACGCCATCAAACAGGTCATCAAGGCCTGCGAGAAGCGCGACATCGCGCGTTGCATTTACGCCCATACGCCGCAACACGCACGCGCGTATCTGGAGCAGGGTTATCGCGTCATCGGCCTGTGCACCGATTACATCATGCTGGCGCGCACCGCCGCCGAGTACCTGAAGGCCGTGCGCTAGGAGGGAGGTCGCATGCAATCCGCAGAATCGCTTTCCCTGCGTACCATCGCCGCGCGTTTCACCCCCGGCGAGGATTTGCGCAACGCGATCGAACGCCTGGCGCATGAGCATCACGTCGAGGCAGGCTGCGTGATTAGCGCGGTCGGCAGCCTGACCGCGGCGACGCTGCGCCTGGCCGGCGCGAACAAGTTCACGAAATTGACCGGGCCGTTCGAGATCGTTTCGCTGTCCGGCACGATCGCGCCGACCGGCGTGCATTTGCACTTGTCGATCGCCGGCGCCGACGGCAAGGCCGTGGGCGGACATCTCGCGCACGGCTGCGTGGTGCATACCACCGTGGAACTGGTGGTTGCCGACATGGCGGGCGTGCGCTTTGCGCGCATGCCGGATGCAACCACCGGTTACAAGGAACTCAACATCTGGGGTGGCGGCTGAACGGCGTAACGTAGTACAAAGACCAACTCTCACCGCGGAGGACGCGGAGGACGCAGAGGAAAGGCTTGAACAAGTCGTGGGACGTATCGAATCTTTTCTTTTCCTCCGCGACCTAAAAGGGTACTCCGACGTGCTGCGCACGTAAGGTATCCGCGTCCTCTGCGGTGAGAGCGATTGCCTTAAGAGCAGTTAATTATCAACGGGAGAAAGCAATGGCACGCACACCGATCAATCCAGGCGCGATCGACTGGTCCGGGGAAAACCCCGGCATGTACCTGAAGGACAAGGCCGACGGCGCGTTCGTCTCGCTCATCAGTTATTTCCGCGTGGTGCACTCGCCGCACGGCAAGGGTCATGCGGCCTTCATGCTGCTCGACCCCTATGGCGACGGCAAGAATCCGAAGCGGCCGAATGTGTGCCTGACCGACAACGAGCCGTTGGCGGACTACGTGAAGAAGGGCTTCGTGACGTACTTCGGTGCGTTCAAGGGCGCGACCGGACTGGGCAACACGCAGGTGAAGCCGGCCTGGGATTTCATGGCGGGCGGCGACGGCAGCAGCGTGCATACCGAATGGTTTCGCTCCGCCATAGGACAGGTGCAGCTGTCCTGGAACAAACTCGGCGCGCCTTTCCTGGTCGAACTCGACAGGGAACATTCCGCGACCGGCCGGCATGAAATGATTTCGCTGTTCGTCGATGCGCGCGCATGCAGCGCCACCCTCAACGGCAATGCGGTGGCCGGCCAGGCATTCCCGCGCGAGTTCGCCGGCAAGAAGGACAGCAGCACCGCGTTTCTCGCTTTCAGCGAGACCTGGGTCAAGGCGTGAAGGCCGTGACGATCGTGACGGCGTGACTATCGTGACTGTCGATCTAGCGCCTCGCTTTTACCAACCACGA
>JBDTRK010000077.1:0-16254 GCA_039931685.1 Betaproteobacteria bacterium
AATGAATGCGAGCTGAAGCCGCTGGCGCGTGAGGTGCCACACGCGCCCCGACACCGGGTCAATTCGCGGGAATGACGCCGTCCTTGCTGACCGCGATGCGCTGGGTGAACAATGCGCCGTCCACGCCCGGTCGCGCGCTGGTGACGATATAGGCGCCAGGCACCAGCAACGAACGATCGGCGGGAACGGTCGTGAAAATCGGGGCGTTCTCGGGCACGATCACCTTCTTCGAGCCGCCCGGGTACTCGAGGTTGATTTCGCGCCCGCTCGCGCCGGTCATCGCCGTCGCGACATTGGCGTTGGTCATCACCGAGCCGGGCTCGAGATCCCACGACGTGTGGCCTTCGGGCACGACGCCGCGCAGCGCCGCCGGGAAGACCTGCACCGAAATCGCTTCGAGCGCGCCGTCCGGCCGAACGCGCGAGGCCGGGCCGACGAAATCTCCCGGCTTGATATCGGCAAACGTCAGCGCCTTGGCCGCAACGACCGAAGCGTTGGCCGGAACGCCGATCTTGAATTCCTTGCCGTCGCGCGCCTTCACCGTCAGCACATTGCCTTCGAGACTGACAACGGTTCCCCGGATGCGTACCGGCGACTGCGCGCTGGCGATGCCGGCAAATGCGGTCAGGGCTGCCAGCATCAGAATCGAAGCTCCGCTCATGTCTTTTCTCCTTGGGTGTGATTGATCATACGAACAGCCGGGACGCGCCGTTTATTCCGCCTGTGCCTTCTTCGAAAACGCGGAGCGGCGCGCCACCGGGAGAACAATCGGCCCGCATGCCCCGGCCCGCCTCAGCCACCCAACTCGGGATAGCGACGGTACAAGTCGTCATTGTTGAAAGCCAGCCGCCGCTCCGAGGCGACATACCGCTTGATCCGCGGGCGGGCGAAGACGCGCTGGTGCAACGCATTCACGCGCGGGCATTCCTCCAGTGCGGCTTTGGCCGCCTTCGGAAATGCAAAGTGCAGTCCGGCAACGACCTGTGCCAGCGACAGGTCCGCGTAGGTGAGCCCGGCGCCGGCGAGCCAGCGCTTGCCGTCCGGGTTGCGCTCGACGACCGTTTCGAAGTATCCGAGGAATTTCGGCAGCCGGTTGTCCAGGAATTCCCGGGTACGGCGTTTCGCTTCGTTCTTCTGGTCCTCGTAGTACAGGCCGCCGCCCAGCGGATGGTGCGTATCGTGGATCTCGACGATGAAGTCGGCCAGCGTCAGTTGCAGCTGGTGGACCCACAGTTTTCCGGTCGCATCGCGCGGAGCCAGGCCGAGGCGGGCGCCGAGGTACAGCAGGATGTTGGCGGTCTGGCCGATCAGCGTGCGTCCCGCTTCCAGAAACGGCGGCGCGAACGGCGGACGAACGATGTCCGGGCCGTCGATGAACTTCATCATCGCACCGACGCCGCCGCCCTCCTCTTCCGGCAGCAGCGCGATATCCCGATACGCCGCGCCGGCCTCTTCCAGCGCCAGGCGCACGTACTCGCCGCGCCCTTGTATTTCGGGCCAGTAATAAAGCTCGTAGATCACTGTGTCGTCTCCCTGGGTCATGATGCGCCGCCATTGCAATTATCGTCGCGTTTCGGCTGCTGGCGGTACTCAGCCCCTAGTCCGACCAGCCGTCAGCTTCAGACGGCCTGTGGCGGCGCCGGACGCGCCTGCGGATTGCATCGCGGCCGAACCAGGCGATCCCGCCCACGACCAGCAGCGCCATCGCCCAGCGCATCGCACTCGCCGCTGTCGCGGCGTCGAAGGCGGGCCATGGAAACTGCCGCAGCTTGTCGCCCCGTTCCAGCATCCAGTGCCACGCAGTATGCGCGACCAGCGCGGACAGGACGATGGTCGCGATCCGCTCGTTGACGAAGCGGAACAGGAGGACCAGCGCCGGAACCAGCACGATCAGCACCAGCAATTGTCCGAGTTCGACGCCGACATTGAAGGCGAGCAGCGAAGTCACCAGGTGCGAGCCGGCAAATTGGAGTGTGTCGCGCAATGCAAACGAGAAACCGAAGCCGTGCACGAGACCGAAAGCGAACGTGATGACCCAGCGCCGCCCGAGGTTCGCGCCGACGATGTTCTCGAGTGCCATGTAGACGATGGATACGGCGATCAGCGTCTCCACCAGCGGCGGAAACCACAGGCCGCCGGGCGCATGGCCGAATGCGGACGCGAGCAGTGTGACCGAGTGCGCGACGGTGAACGAGGTGACGATGCCGATCAGTGTCCGGAGCCGGCGCAATGGAATGACCAGGCACAGGATGAACAGCAGGTGATCGGTGCCGTCGAGGATATGGGTGAATCCGGCTTCGACGAAGCGCAGCGCCGCCTGATGCCAGCGCGGATCCAGACGCACGAGTCCCGGATTTCCATGCAGTTCGAACACGCGTTCCGCGCCTCCCGGGGGCAGGAAGCGCAGCGCAATGACCGTCTGCAATCCCAGGCGTCCGAGCTTCGGATTGATCGAGAAGTCCGATGCGGCCGACTGGATCGGATAGGCGAGGCGCACATCCAGCATGCCCTGGTTCCAGTACAGCGTCGTGTCATCGGGCAATCGTGGGGCGCCGAGTTGCGCGACCGCTTCGTCCCACGAGCCGAACCAGGGGTCCGAGGGCAGCGACACGCGCACCGTTCCGATCCGCGGCGCGGGCAGTCGCCGACCGCCCTCGAACACTTCCATGTTGTCGGTGAGCCAGAGGGTGGCCGCCGTGCGCAGGGCCGCATCGGCGCGCGGAAGGTCGAGATAGCCCGGATCGCGGCGTGGAAAATCGACGTCCTGCATCGCGGCCAGCGGCACCCGGACCAGCAACAGCAATTGCTCTCCGGCTGGCCGGAGGAAGGCCTGGACACGGACGTCGTTCGGGATGTCATGGGCGCCCGTGTCCGGCGCAGACAACGCCAGCAGGAACAAAACCACCTGCGCAAGGCCGCGAAACGCCCGCGATATCACGACTCGAATGCCTTCCGGGTCTGCACCAGCGCTTTTTTGCAACGCCGGACACAACATGATGTTTCCTCGGAGGAAAGGGTCTTCCAAAGCGCCAGGACCTTGATCAAATCATTCGCCCAATCAGCGTGAAGGTACTTCAAAACCGGGTGTCGCCGAGGCGTGAGGCAGCGAGACTATCAGGTGCGGGCGGTGTCGCAGCATCGCTGAAACATGCCCGCACGAGGCAAGGTGTCGATGGGACAAGGAGAAGCCTGCGTAACCAGTTCGCGAAGAGTCGATACACGCAATGAATTGCCAGGGTGCCCCGAAATGGACGAGTGAACCGATAAAATACCAACCGAACAGAATATACAACTCATTCGGAATCCCGAGGCCCGATCGATGGGCAAATAGACTATGAAAACCCGATCGACTCTCAACATCCTCCATTTGACTGACGGCAATCGAGGCGGATCACAACGCCACATTATTGACCTCTGTCGCGGTGACATGGCACATGTCCGGCACTTTGTGTTTCGTGTTTCCGCCGAATCGGTGAGCATCCATGATGCCGTACGCGACCGGGTTCTGGCCCTGGATGCGGCGTCCGTTGGCAACGGCGGAAAGTCATTTCTGGAAACGCTCATCGCCGAACTCTCTATCGGTTGTGTACACGTACATGCGATGCCTGCACTGTTTGCTTCTATCGCAGCCGGCGGCTCTCATCTGGGCGACATACCCCAGTTCGTAACGCTACACGATCTGACTTGCATTGATCCCCACCTGTTCAAATCCCCCACGGTCGAAGCGGATCTGCTTGCGATCAAACAGCGAAACGCTCACGTTGAACAAACGTCCGCTACCCTGCACAACGAACTCGCGGCCAGCCACGAATTGGTCACACGAATCGAACGCGAGCTGGCCGAACAGCGCGAGCGTGCCTTGCGCCTGGAACGTGCATTGGCCAAGCTGCCCTTCAGCCTCGGAAGCCGGTTGTCGAGCCATGTCTGAAAGGACCCTCGATGTTCAGATAGTCACCTTCCATCCGGAACTGGACTTGCTGGACAACCTGTTGGCCAGCCTCCAGCAACAGGATACGGCAGGCTGGACGGTCAACGTGCGCATCCTCGACAACAGTGCGAATGGCGCAATGACTCAAGGGGTGCGAGAACGCATCGACCGCTACGTGCAGAGCTACTGTCTTTCAGACGTGGACTTTGTGGCATCGCGTTCGAACGTCGGCTTTGGCGCCGCACACAATCGGTTAGTGCAGCTGGGCAGTGGCGCATTCGTCCTGCTTCTCAACCAGGATGTCGTGCTGGAACCGGATGCGCTAGCCATCCTGCTGAGCGAACCGACGCATGCGGAAAGCAACGTCGCGGCGTGGGAGATGCGCCAGATTCCGTATGAGCATCCGAAGGACTACGATCCGGCAACCGGCGAGGCGCCGTGGGTCAGCGGTGCGGCTGTTCTGTTTCGGCGAAAGGCGCTCGTGGAAGTCGGCGGCTTCGAGCCGCGAATATTTCTGTATGGTGAAGACATCGAGCTTTCCTGGCGCCTCCGGGCGCATGGCTGGCGACTACACTATGTCGCGCGTGCCGCGGTGCAGCACTTGACATACAGCTATCCCGGCGAAATCAAACGCAACCAGGTGCTGAGCGGGACGCTGACCAACCTGCTATTGCGCGCTCGTTACGGCACTTGGCGCGATATCGCGCGGGGCGTGAGGATGCTGTGTGGGGAAATGCGGGTTCCGCAGGCGTTTACGGGCAGGCGTCTCGGACTGCTGGTGAACCTCGTCAAATTCGCGTGGCGCTTGCCCTACTTTCGTCTGACCAAGGTCTCGCCAACCGCCGACTTTGCACCGGAATTCCGACACTGGGATTGCGAATCCCGTCGCGACGGCGCCTTCCACGCATTCAAGTCAAAGCGATGGAAGCCGGCTGGGGCGATCTCAGAGACGCTGCCGCTGGTATCCATTCTCATTCGTACCAGTGGCCATGCCACGCGGCTTCGGCGGGCCCTGAGTTGCGTTGTCGCACAGACCTATCGTCCCCTCGAGGTCGTCGTCGTCGAAGATGGGGCGCCAAACGGCAAGCACGTCGTCGACGAGTTCGCGGATCGCCTGAATGTTCTTTACCGTTTCACGGGCGATGCATCGGGCCGCGCGCATGCCGGCAATCTCGCTCTGGACCTTGCCACTGGTGAATATCTGAATTGTATTGACGATAACGTTCTGCTCTTTGCGGACCACGTCGAGGTGCTTGTCGAGGCGGCGCGACAGGGCAGCTGCCGCGCTGCCTATGCCTTGTCCTGGGAGACCATCGAGGAGATGGTCGAAGCGGCGACCATTCCGAAGCGCCAGGCCAAGTACGTCACCCGGTATCGCCAGCAATTCAATCGCATCATCCTTTGGCATCACAACTACTTGCCCTTGCAGACGGTGCTGTTCCACCGCAGCCTCTACGAGCAATACGGAGGCTTTGACCCTGAACTCGCCTGGTTCGAAGAGTGGGACTTGTGGACCCGCTACACCCTGGCCGACGATTTCGCTTACGTCCCGAAGACGACATCCAAATACCCGGCGCCTTCGCGTTCGAGTCAAAGTCCAGAGCTCAAATCGCAAATGGATGCGGCTTACTCGATGGTCAAGGTCAAGCAAGCGCAGATGCGCGTCGAGATAACGCCGCTTGGCGTGTCGGCGATGATGGCTGACTACTTGCGCAACTGATGCCGGCGCAAGCGTATACTTTCGGCCCGTTGTCTGCATGCTCCCGGCGTGCGCTGTGGCTTGCGCATTGCTGAATGGAATCGCCCTGCGCGAATCGAGGTTCGGCACCTCGTTCACACGCCAATCAATTCCACAGATAGAAGGCCGCATACTCATGCTAGCAAGCGAACCATGGACGATTGACCGGATAACGGTTGAGCGCGACGATGATTCCGTTACGGTAGACATGAACGGGTGGGCGTTCGCGGATCCCGTGCTTGGCCCTGACGCCGTAGGAGCGTTCTTGATGAACGGCCAGCCGTTTGCAGAGGTGCATTTCCCTGTCGATCGCGCTGATGTCGGCGCCATTTTCTGGCAGCGGCCAAACGCCCGCTACTGCGGGTTTCGTTGTGTTTCCAGCGGTCATTACGACGACGTCTATCGCGACGGCGTTCTCGAGATCACGTACCTCAACCCCGGACCGCAGCGACTTGTGCCGGCGCAGCAATCCTGGTACCTCTGCGACGCGAATCGCGAAGGGCCATTTCCCGACGAAGATCGCCGGTTCCGTGTCATTGGCAACAAGGATCTGAACGGCTTCATTCTGACGGGTCTCACCGATTTCAAACGCCTCGATGCCGCCGCGAACAAGCTCGCTGGCAAGGGATTTGCCGAGTATCCCCGGATTCTCGACTGGGGATGCGGCTGCGGTCGTCTCGCACGCTATACCGCCCGCGTACCCGGCGTCGCTTTGACCGGTTGTGACATCGACGCGGACAACGTCGCCTGGTGCGCGGAGCATCTGGAAGGTCGGTTCGTTGCGACAACACTCTCCCCACCGCTGCCGTTTGCCGACGCGAGCTTCGATTTGGTCTATGGTGTATCGGTCTTTACCCATTTGCGGGAGCCGTTGCAGGACGCGTGGCTGGCCGAACTGGAAAGGGTAACTGCGCCCGGCGCGGTGTTGTTGTTGACGGTGCACGGACGGACTGCGCTCGACTATGCGGCGTTGTCTCCGGCGGATTACCGCACGCTCGAGCAGCGTATCGTTACACGGGGACTCTACGTTTCCAGTGCCAACAACCAGATCGACGGACACGCAGAGCACCTGGGCGAATACGTAAACGTCTTTCACGACCTTTCCTACTTGCGTGAACGGTGGGGTAAGCGATTCGATATCATCGAGATCCTCCCGGGTTACATCTACACGCACGATCTCGTGGTGATGCGGAGGCGAGGATGAAGGACTTCTCCTGGCTCCGCACGGATTGGCGGCTCGATCTTCGCGATCCAAATGCGCCCAACGGGTTCGATGCGCTGCGATTTTTCGCGGCTTCTATTGTTCTGCTTGGACACAGTTGGCCGTTGACGGGGCGCACGGAACCGCCGCTGGGTGGCTGGGATACGCTCGCCGGTATCGGCGTTGCAATTTTCTTCGTAATCAGTGGCTTTTTGGTTGCCGCGTCGCGCGAGCGATCAAGCTCAGTGACCAATTTCCTGCATAAGCGCGTGCTGCGCATTCTGCCCGCCCTTTTGTTCGTTTGCCTGGTCGCAGTATTCATCCTGGGACCCGTCGCCACCACCTTGCCGCTGGGCGCGTATTTCGACCATCCTCAGACCCGCGCATACTTCGGCAACCTGACCATGTTCGACATCGACTTCGCGTTGCCAGGCGTTTTCGCTTCCAACTTCCACCCACTTGCCGTCAATGGATCGATCTGGACGCTGCCCATTGAGATCTTCATGTATCTTCTGCTGGCCGTTGGAAGCTGGTTGCTGCTTGACCGGTGGCGCATCCTTGGCGTGATCGTCATCGCCATGATCGCGTGGCAATGGAAGGGCTTGGAATGGGTTCGTGACGGCGCGCATTTATGGACAACATTGCCGCTCTACTACACCGTTAAGTTCGGGATATTTTTTGCGTTGGGCACCGCGGCGTACCTATGGCGCGATAAGCTCCCGCTCAGCCCGGTCCGCGCTGTCGTGCTGTGGGTGGTAACGTGGCTGGCTGGTCCCGAATTGAGCGTTCTACCGTACATGGTGGCCCTTGCCTATTCGACGCTGCTAATTGCGGTGCTGCCCTGGTCCGCGCTCACGCGTTTCGGGCAACGCGGAGACTTTTCCTACGGAATGTATCTGTTCGCGTTTCCAGTCCAACAGACAATGGTCCACTACGGGGGCGCCGCGCTGCCACTGCCCGCCAATATCATGATCTGTTTTTTGATCACACTCTTTTGTGCGGCGATTTCCTGGCATTGGATCGAACAGCCGTGGCTACAAATGAAATCTGGTGCGCATGTTCGGTAGGCCGGCCGCCCGATTCAGGCCATTGCTCCGCACCAGACAAGCAAGACCCGGTGCGCCTATGATCGTCGGCGCTTCCGAAGAAGGCTCGGCGCGCGGACGTCGAGAATCACCAGGAGACGAGCAATGGAAACCGGCAAATCGAAGGTGAACTACCTGATCGGCAGCGCGCTGATCCTGCTCATCACCGCACTGGGCGTCGGCCAGGCACTGCTCGACAAGGGCGCCATTGCGCAGGCCCGCATGGTACAGGCGCCGATGTTCGAGGTTGACGCGCTGTGGCCCAAGCCGTTGCCGAATCACTGGCTGCTCGGGATGACGATCGGGGTCTGGGTCGACGAGCAGGATCACGTCTGGATCATTCATCGCGGCGCCGCAACCCTGAACGACAACGAGCGCGCGCTCGACCTCAAGGTCGGCGAATGCTGCACAGCGGCGCCGCCGGTGCTGGTGTTCGACCAGGCCGGCAACCTCGTCCGCGCGTGGGGCGGTCCCGGCCAGGGCTACGACTGGCCGGAATCCAACCACGGCGTGCATGTCGACTACAAGGGCAATGTCTGGATCGGCGGCAATGGCGCTAAGGACGCGCACCTCCTGAAATTCACGCGCGACGGAAAGTTCCTGCTGCAGGTCGGCCGCCTGGGCAAGAACGGCGGCAGCAACGACCCCGAGAATTTCGGACGCGTCGCCAAGATCTGGGTCGACCCGAAGACCAACGAGGCCTACATCGCCGACGGCTATGGCAACAAGCGGGTCGCCGTGCTCGATGCCGATACGGGAAAGATGAAACGCTACTGGGGTGCGTACGGCAACAAGCCGGAGGACACGGACTTGGGGAAGTACGATCCGAAGGCGCCGCCGGCGAAGCAATTCCGCAATCCGGTCCATTGCGTGGAGCGCAGCAACGATGGCCTGCTCTACGTATGCGACCGGGCCAATGATCGCATCCAGGTGTTCAATCCGGATGGCACGTTCGTCAAGGAAGGATTCTTCGCGAAGCAAACGCTGGGCTCGGGTTCGGCGTGGGACATCGCGTTCTCGAAGGACCCGCAGCAGCGCTACCTGTTCCTCGCCGACGGCACCAACGAAAAAGTGCGCATCGTCCTGCGCGACACGCTCGAGGAACTGACCAACTTCGGCGACGGCGGCCGCCAGCCGGGACAGTTTTTTGGCGTGCACAGCATAGCCGCGGATTCGAAGGGCAACCTGTATACGACCGAAACGTACGAAGGCAAGCGAGTCCAGCGCTTTGTGTACAAGGGGATCGGCGCAGTTGCCGCGGGCGACCAGGGCGTGCCCTGGCCGCGCAGGTAAGAGGCGCTAAACGGTAAGAAAATAGCCCGCTGCGATGCGGGCTCTTTGCGTTGATTTCATGCGGCGTTCGCGGTTGATTCCCCGGCGCAACGCCGGCACATGACCCAAGACGCTGCGCCTTTCCGCCCTACGGTGTGGCCGGCGGTGCGATTGCGGCGCCTTCGATGCGGTGCCGCTGCAGGGCCTCGGCGACAAAGCCCGACGCCTTCATCCGTTCGACGAAGTCCGCCAGGTAGGAGCGGCCAGCCGGCCGGCCCTTTTGCGTCGCCATCGCCTGGTTGATGACCATGAACCGTCCATCGAGCAGGCGCACGCCGGGAATCCGTTTGGCGTCCGCTTCGAGTTGCTGCTTGACTCCTGCGGCAACTTCCATCTTCCGCGCAACCAGCATATCGACAACGGCCGGCGACGTGGAAGCGCGGACGATTTGCGCTTTTTTCAGTTCGCGCGTCAGGTAGAGATCGTAGGCGCTGCCGGCGCCGACGACGACGCGAATGCCGTCGCGATCGACTTCGGCGTTCTGCCGGATCGCGGAGTCCCGCGGCACCACGTAGGCGCCTTCGATGATCACGTACGGCGCCGTGTAGTCCATGTCCGCTGCGCGCACCGGGTCGATGGCCACGAAGCCGACGTCCCACTCCTTGTTCTTCAGCCCGTCGACTACCTTGCCGGCTGCCGGGTACAGGATTAGCTGGACCGGCACGCCGAGGCGCCGGCCGAGCTCGCGCGCGAGGTCGACAGAAACTCCGCGCGGATCGCCGGTCGCCGGGTCCCTGCCGGCCAGGATCGGATTGCCGAAGTTGATGGCCGCGCGCAGCGTTCCGGACGGCGCCAGTTCTGCGACTGCATTCGAAGGGGCACTCATGGCCATGGTCGCAGGCGGCGCATAGCCGCAGGAAGAAAGCGTGAGCGCGATGGCAAGCGTGGCGATGGTTCGAATCATTGGTCGTCCTTGATTGGTTTACATTGACGACGAACGCATGGCTGTCGTATGTTCGGTGACCGTAAGCGGGCGGCGTCGTTGGTACGCCCGACGCCGTCCCGCAGAAGCTCCGGCTCAACCACCTCAGGGGAATTCACATCATGCCATCAAGCCCTCGGTTTCGCACCTTTCTGGCGACTTGTGTCGTCATGGTCATCGGCGCATGGCACGCGGAAGTGCTGGCGGCCAAAAGCACCGAATGCGCGAAAGTCGGCATCTGCTACTGCGTCAACGACGACCTGAAGCCGACCATAGCCGGCAGGGTCGAGCGCTTCCGGCAGATGCTCGCAGACCAGCGCAAGGCCGGCAAGGCGGTCGGTTACCTGAGCGTGCCGCTCACCTCTTCGGGCGGCGGCAATTTCAACGTCAACAAGGAAGTTGCCGAGGGCGCCAAGGCGGCGATCGAGAAACGCTTCGGCGCCGAATTCATCTGGGTGCTCAACCCGGGAACGCTGGACGCCGATCTGCCCAAGGGAACGGGCGCAGACTACATGGCAATGTGGGTGAGCCTGCTCGAGGGCCCGGATGGACTTGGCGACTTCGACTTCGTGTTCTTTGCCGGACCGCAGGACTTCGCACGCCATTTCGGATTCGACGGCAATGCCGACATGGCGAAACTGGACATTTACTTCGACAAGCGGGTGAAGTCGGATCCCGATTTCGAGAAGGCCGTCCAGGGCGGGCTGACCAAGGCGGCCTTCCGCAAGTACTACGGCCTGCGCGCCTCGGCGACTTTGAGTCGCGGTGCGCACGACGAGTGGAACATCTTCCGGCTGATCAACGAACGCCGCCGCGCCGACAGCAAACTCGGAACCCCCAGCCAGATTCCGATGATGTTCGACGGCCGCGCCGCGGCGCCGCCCGAGGCCGAGGCGCCGGTCTCCGAGGGCTACGTCGGCAAGTGCCCGCTGTGAACGCGTCACGATAGTATAGGCAGGAAGCGAGCGGCCCGATTCCCATCCTGACGCCGGCAGCGCCAGGCGCGGCCGTGATCCGGCGTCCTGCCGCTCTCGTACGGCTCGCGCTGCGCCGCAGGTTCGCCGGGCGAACGCAGCGGTGCTGATCGATACGGTCACGATGGCGTGGGTCGGTGTCGTGGCGTTCGTCGCCGCGGTGATCGGCGGCCTCGGCGGCTTCGGCACCGGCGTCATCCTGACCGCAGTGCTGATCCCCATCGTCGGCGTCAAGGCCGTGCTGCCGCTGCTCACGGTCGCCGGCGTGGTGATCAATGCCGGGCGGATGTTCTTCTATCGGCACGCGATCGACTGGCGCACGTTCGGCACCGTGCTGGCGGCGGCGCTGCGCCTGGCGCTGGCGGGCGTGTATGTCTTTTCGGTCTTGCCCGCGCGTCCCCTACAGATCATCCTCGCCGTCTTCATCGCGGCGGTGATTCCGTTGCGGCGGTGGGCAGTGCATCGGGCTTGGCGATTGCGCACCCGCGGCGTGCTGGTCGGCGGCGGCGTGTTCGGCTTCCTGTCGGGAATAGTCAGCGGCACCGGCGTGTTTCTGATATCCCTGCTACTGGCCACGGGTCTCCCCGGACAGGCAATCGTCGCCACCGACGCCGCGATTTCAATGGTCAACGACGCCTTTCGGCTGGCGCTCTTCGGCGGCTACACGCTGATCGACGGCAACACCTTCGCAACCGGAGCGCTGATCGGAGTGATCACGATACCCGGCAGCTATTGCGCGAAGTGGCTGAGCACGCGGATGAGCGCGCACCTGCACATCGCGGTGATCGAAGGGATACTGCTGATCGCATCGCTGTGGCTGATCATCTCGGCTTTTCGCGCGTCGGTGTAATCGTCCGGGTTTCCTGGCTGCGTGCTCTTTGTCTAGCAGACTGTCGGACTTTAGACATTATGTATTGACATGCCGGACCTCAATCGACGCGGATCACGTCAAGGTTAGCCGTGCACCGGCATCGAGAAAGTGGATTTCGGGGTGCTCTGGTTGGGCCAGCGCGTGGTGACGGCCTTGGTGCGCGTGTAGAACTTCACCGCCTCGACCCCATGCACGTGCAGGTCGCCGAACAGCGAATTCTTCCAGCCGCCGAATGAATAGAACGCCAGCGGCACCGGGATCGGCACATTCACGCCGACCATGCCGATCTGCACTTCCTCCTCGAACCGGCGCGCGGCGCCGCCCGACGAGGTGAAGATGGCGGCGCCATTGGCAAACACCTGCGCATTCACAAGCGCGATCGCCTCTTCCAGCGTCTCGACGCGGACCACCGACAGGACCGGACCGAAAATCTCCTCGCGGTAGATTTTCATCTGCGGCGTGACGTGGTCGAACAATGTCGTGCCGAGGAAGAACCCCTGCTCGTGCCCCGGGATCGTCACATTGCGGCCGTCGAGCGCCAGCGTCGCGCCCTCGGCGATGCCCGCCTCGATGTAGCCGGCGACCTTGTCGCGATGCGCGCAGGTAACCAGCGGCCCCATATCGACGCCGTCCTGCATGCCCGGGCCGACGCGGACCTTGTGCGCTTTGTCGCGGATCGACTGCACCAGCGTGTCGGCGACGTCGCCGACGGCGACCACGACCGACACCGCCATGCAGCGCTCACCCGCCGCGCCGTAGGCCGCGCCGATTACCTGATCCGACGCGTACTCGACGTCGGCATCGGGCAGCACCACCATGTGATTCTTGGCTCCGCCCAGCGCCTGCACGCGCTTGCCATGCCGCGCGCTGGTCTCGTAGATGTAGCGCGCGATCGGCGTCGAGCCGACGAACGACACGGCGCTGATTCCCGGATGCGCAAGGATCGCGTCGACCGCTTCCTTGTCGCCGTGAACGACATTGAACACGCCGTCGGGCAGTCCCGCCTCCTTCAGCAACTCCGCCATCATCACCGCGGGCGACGGATCCTTTTCCGACGGCTTCAGGATGAACCCGTTGCCGCACGCGAGCGCGACCGGAAACATCCACAGCGGCACCATGACCGGAAAGTTGAACGGCGTGATGCCGGCGCAGACGCCGACCGCCTGCCGCAAGGTGTGGCAATCGACGCCGGGGCCGACGTTCTCCGAATACTCGCCCTTGAGCAATTGGGGGATGCCGCACGCGAACTCGATCACTTCGCTGCCGCGCTGCACCGACCCCATCGCATCGGCGAACGTCTTGCCGTTTTCCTCGGTCACCATTCGCGCGATGTCCTTCGCATTCGCCTGCATCAGTTGCAGGAACTTCTGCAGCACGCGCGCGCGCCGCAACGGGGGTTGGCTGGACCAGGCGGGCAGCGCCGCAGTCGCCGCCTGCACGGCCGCGTCAATGTCGGCGGCATTGCAGAACGGGACCTGCCGGACGATCGCGCCGGTCGCCGGATTTGTGACGTCGCCGAAGCGTCCGGCGGAAGCGGCGGTGCGCCGGCCGTTGATGAAGAGGGAAACGGATTCGAGCTTATGCTCGGTCGGCATGTTCATGGTGTACTCCGAAAGGCGTGCGGTGTTACGCGGGTAGGGAGACGGCGGCGGTGCGACGCATCCGCGCCATCCAGATCAGGGCCGCCAGCAGCACTGCGAGCGGCACCAGCGAGATCCGGTTAAGCATAGTCCAGCCGTCGGCGTGGAGCAACATCCCGGACGAGAACGACGAGACGGCCATCGTGGCGAATACACAGGCGTCGTTGATGCCCTGCACCTTGGCGCGCTCCTCCGGACGGTAGGTCTCGGTCAACAGGTTAGTGCCGCCCACGTACAGGAAATTCCAGCCGCAACCGAGCAGGAACAGCGCCCACCAGAAATGCATGACATCGCGTCCGGACAGCGCAACCGAGACGCAGACGAGGTTGAGCACGATGCCGGCAAACAGGATGCGCAGGACGCCGAAGCGCTTGATCAGCGCGCCGGTAAAAAATCCCGGAGCGAACATGCCGATGACGTGCCACTCGATCACCAGCGCGGTCGCATCGAAAGAATGCTGTTCATGGCCCATCGCGAGCGGGGTCGCGACCATCAGCAGGTTCATCACGCCGTAACCCAGCGCCGAGCACAGCACCGCAACGATGAAGGCCGGCTGTCCGATGATGATGGACAGCGGCCGCCGCGGTCCGGCCGATGACGCGATCGGCGGATTCGGAATCCGCAGAAACTGGATGACGGCCATCGAGAGGAGCCCGCAAGCCATCAGCGACAGGTAGCTGCCGACGAACGGCACCGCGAACAAATCCTTGGTCAGCTTGGCGGACTCGGGCCCGATGATGCCGCCGACGATGCCGCCGGCCAGCACCAGCGAAATCGCCTTCGCGCGAAATTCGGGCGTCGACATGTCCGCTGCGGCAAACCGGTACTGGATCGCAAACGCGCTGTAGGCGCCGGTGATCAGCGTACCGATGCAGAGCAGCGCGAAACTGTGCAGGGAAACGGCCAGCGCGCAGACGCCGGCGCCCGCAACGCCCATCGCCGAACCGAACGTGAAGCCGGCGCGCCGGCCATAGCGCTTCATGAAGTAAGACGCGGGAATGGCCCACAGCGCGCCGCCGACCACGTAGCCCGTCACCGGCAGCGTCGCCAGCCCCTTGCTCGTTGCCAGCATGTAACCCGCCAACCCGTTGAGCGTAATGAAGATCACATTATTGATCAGCAGCAGCGCCTGGCAGGCGGCCAGCAGCATGACGTTGCGGCGGATGTTGTCCAAGGGCGGGCGGGGAACGAAAAGGCGAATGCGAAAAGGTCGCAGAACCGACAGGCCCGAGACTATCATATCGCCATGGACAGCCGCCCGATCCGGATCATCAAGGGAAGGGGAACCGCCCTCCGGCCACAGCCGCGCTACGATCGCGAGAAGCGCGAGCTGGTCGACGATGGCTGGACGACAACGGATTCCGGCGTAGACGAAGACAGCGGCCACCCGGTCGCGCCCATGGTCAAGACGGTCGTGGTCGAGCGCAAGGCAAAGAGCATCATCAGCCGCAACGATTCGCCTGACCTGCCCTTTTCGCAATCGATCAATCCCTATCTGGGGTGTGAGCATGGCTGCATCTATTGCTACGCGCGGCCGAGCTATGCGTACTGGGACATGTCGCCCGGGCTCGACTTCGAGACCCGGCTCTTCGCGAAGACCAATGCCGCCCGGTTGCTGCGCGAAGAACTCGCGCGCAAGTCGTACCGCTGCGAGCCGATCATGCTTGGCGCCAATACCGATGCCTACCAGCCCATCGAGCGCGAATGGAAGATCACGCGGCAGATCGTCGAAATCCTTGCCGATACCCGCCACCCGCTGATCGTAGTCACCAAGTCCTCCCTGGTCGAACGCGACCTCGATCTCCTCTCCACGATGGCCGCGCGTGGCCTGGCGCACGTCTGCGTGTCGCTCGGCCTGCTCGATGGCGAACTGGCCCGCAAACTCGAGCCGCGAGCAGCCGCGCCGCAGCGGCGCCTGCAAACGATCCGAACGCTCGCGGCTGCCGGAATACCGGTGACGGTCCTCGTCGCCCCCATCATCCCGCAGCTGAATGACAAGGATATGGAAGCGGTGCTCGAGCAGGCGCGGGAAGCCGGCGCGACTTCCGCGTTTCACGTGGTGTTACGGCTGCCGCACGAGGTCAAGGTCCTGTTCCGGGATTGGCTGGAGCAGCACTACCCGCTGCGCGCCGCCCATATCATGAGCCTGGTGCAGCAAATGCGCGGGGGAAAGGACTACGATGCCGCGTTCGGAACGCGGATGACCGGCGCGGGGCTCTTCGCCGAACTGATCGGGCAGCGCTTCGCCAAGGCTTGTGCACGGCTGGGCTTCACGCCGCGGTCATATGCCTTGCGCACCGATGCCTTCGCGCCTCCGAGACCTCTCGCAAGCTCACCCCAACTGGATCTGTTTGACCCTTAAATGGCTGTTGCGGCGATGGTACATGCCGTCCGGTTCAGCCGCGTTCGATCCGGATTAGCACAAATTCCAGGAACATTGGTAAAAGTTCACGGGACAGTACCTTTCATGCCAGGTAACTTGCCCATTTGGCCGGATTCGGTGCTTTCGCCGCCATAGCCGGCGGCGCGTTGTTGCAGGTTGCGGCGAATCGCCCGGCGTATG
>JBDTRK010000078.1:0-16054 GCA_039931685.1 Betaproteobacteria bacterium
ATCGCGACACGCAATTCTTCTGTTTGGGTCGCGTTAAACAACATGCGCTTCATTTCTTGTTCTCCCGCGCTCACTTTTCACGGGGAGGACAAACCTTGCGGCGCCTATGGGGCGCCGGGGCTTACTGGCTGTACGTCGTCGGATAAATCATGGGTGGTAGAGGACGATAGCTGTCATAGCCTTGGGTTTGTCTGTTTATTCATCCTGCAACAGAGCAGGACTGTGGAATCCACTGGAATGCTGCGAGCGCGCAATGCATCAATTAACATCGCTACTTTTCCGGGTGAGCGAACTTAACCCATCTCGAAGGCGGCACATTGATGGGAGCTTGAACTGCGGCGGTATGCCGCGCAGAGCTCAACCACTCAACCTGCATTGATTGCCGTTCGTTTGAATAGTATAAGGAAAATGAATACCTTAAGCAAAGACTCTGCAACCTGGCGGGAAGTCGATGAATCCTCACAGGATCAGCGCATCGACAACTATCTGCAGAAAATCCTGAAAGGGGTGCCCAAAAGTCACATCTATCGCATCCTGCGCAGTGGCGAAGTCAGGGTCAACAGTCGCCGCGTGCAGGCTTCCTACCGGCTTCAGGACGGCGACAAGATCCGGCTGCCGCCGGTGCGCACCAGCACGAAATCCGTCGGCAGCAGGCCCGGCGCGCCCACCGCTCTGTTTTCAGGCACTGTTTTGTTCGAGGACGACGATTTGCTGGTGGTGAACAAACCCAGCGGGGTCGCGGTGCACGGGGGCAGCGGCATATCCAGCGGGGTCATCGAACAACTGCGTGCCGCTCGCAGCGGGCTGCGCTTCCTGGAACTGGTGCATCGGATCGATCGCGATACATCTGGCGTTCTGATACTGGCAAAAAAACGCACCGCCTTGACCGGCCTGCACACGCAATTGCGCGAAGGTGCGGTCCGCAAGCATTATCTGGCACTTGTTGTCGGGGAATGGAAGGATCCCAAGCGCAATGTGAAAGCGGCATTGCACAAGTACGTCTCCTCGTCAGGAGAGCGCAGGGTGGTCGTGAATGCGGAAGGCCAGCAGGCGCACACGGTATTCCGCCTAGTGAGCAATCTTTCCGACTTCAGCCTGCTGGATGCGGAACTCAAAACCGGGCGCACCCACCAGATACGGGTTCATCTGGCGCATATCGGCTTCCCGATTGCCGGTGATGACAAGTACGGTGACTTCGATGCCAACAAGCGCCTGGCCAAACTCGGGCTCAAGCGCATGTTCCTGCATGCCGCCAGCTTGGAATTCTGCCACCCGCGCAGCACACAAGTTATGCGTGTCGAAGCACCTCTTGCACCTGAATTGGAGCGTTTTCTGCACGTAACGCGGGCCAACATGCCCGGAAGGAAGGCTGATGGCCAGGCGCTTTGAATTGCTCGTGTTCGACTGGGACGGAACGCTGATGGATTCCGCCGCGCATATCGCCCAGTCATTGCAAGAATCGTTTCGCGACCTCGGGCTTGCGGTTCCTTCGACCGCGGCCGCGCGCCACGTTATCGGGCTTGGCCTGGAGGATGCCATGATGTACTTGAGTCCCGGACTGGATCGCGTCTGTTACGTACAAGTCGCCGACAGATATCGCGTTCATTTCCTGGCGGGTGACCAGACCGTTGAACTGTTTCCTGCCGTCGCCAGTGGAATTGCCGCCTTGAAGCAGGACGGCTACCTGATGGCCGTTGCCACTGGAAAGAGTCGGCGCGGCCTTGACCGCTCGTTATCGGCGACCGGTCTGGCAGCCTGCTTCCATGCTTCGCGCTGCGCTGACGAGGGATTTCCGAAGCCGCATCCGGAAATGCTGCAAGTCCTCATGGAATCACTGGGCACCTCCGCGGAGCGCACATTGATGATCGGAGATACCACCCATGATCTGCAGATGGCCCAAAACGCCGGCGTTTGCGCGATTGCCGTCGACTACGGTGCACATTCGACCAGGGAGCTGGCGGGGATGAATCCGCTAGGCCTGGTGAGCAGTTTCGGACAATTGATGCAATGGCTGAAGCAAAACGGCTGATCTGCAAGTCGCAAGACTTGCAAGAACGTGGCATCGGAGTGCGCTTTAGCATTGAGACGCATCGAGGCGCGGTTGCGGCGTTCGTCGTGCGATATCGCGGCAAAGTGCAAGCCTACTTGAACCGCTGCGCGCACGTTCGTGTAGAAATGGATGCCCAGCCCGGTGAGTTTTTCGACGTGTCCGGTCTATACTTGGTCTGCTCGACGCATGGGGCAGCCTATATTCCCGAATCGGGTTACTGCATCGGGGGACCATGCAAGGGACTAAGTCTGACCAAGCTGGCCGTGGATGAATGCGATGGCTGCGTTTATTTGACGCATAACGAGGAAATAATCAATGTCTGAAATGGATTCCGCCGGTGAAAAGGTGAACTGGGAGCGCCAGGTCATCGAGAAATTGGCGCGCGCAGCGCTCGACGAGCAGCGCAAGTCGCGCAACTGGGGAATTTTCTTCAAAGCACTGACTTTCATATACCTGTTCGCGCTGTTGTTCATTGCATTCGGATGGCTGGGTGGACGCGAGCCCCTGCCCGGTGACCATACCGCCCTGGTTGAACTGAACGGCGTCATTGCCGCCGACACCCACGCCAATGCAGATGTGATCAATAAGGGGCTGCAGGACGCATTCGAAAGCAAGGGCACGAAGGGCGTAATCCTGCGCATAAACAGCCCCGGCGGCAGTCCGGTGCAGGCGGGCACCATCAACAGCGAAATGCAGCGGTTACGCTTGAAGTATCCGGGCATTCCACTGTATGCAGTGATCGAGGACATTTGCGCGTCAGGTGGCTACTACGTAGCGGTCGCGGCGGATCGGATTTACGTGGACCGCGCCAGCATCGTTGGATCCATTGGCGTTCTAATGGATGGATTCGGATTTACCGGAACCATGGAGAAACTGGGTGTTGAGCGTAGATTGCTGACCGCCGGCGAGAACAAAGGCTTTCTCGATCCGTTTTCTCCAATAAGTGCCGCCCAGCGGGAATATGCGCAAAAAATGCTCGGGGAAATCCATCAGCAATTTATCGATGTTGTGCGAAAGGGTCGCGGCAAGCGGCTCAAAGAAGGACCCGACACTTATTCCGGATTGGTCTGGACCGGGCAAAGGAGTATTGAGCTAGGCCTCGCCGATGCGCTGGGAAGCGTCGATTTCGTCGCCCGCGAAGTCATCAAGGCGGAGAAAATCGTGGACTTCACCCCGAGAGAAAACCTTGCGGAGCGATTTGCCAAGCGCTTCGGCGCTGCCGTGGGCGATGCACTAATGCGCGTTGGCGGCGCGAACTCGCCGGTTCGGTGACCGAGCCTGGCCCGCGAAGAGCAGAAATACAGTCGGCCGCTTGTGCAGGATGGGTGCAGGGGATTGCTGCCAGGCGCGAATGGTCTTGGTCTGTATATGTTCTGTCGGGCCCGTCAAATCGACTGCCAGGCAGAGCAGGGTGTCCGGCTGGCAATTTGCGGTGATCGCCCTGAACAGCTGGTCATTGCGGTAGGGCGCCTCGATGAAGATCTCCGTCTGGTCGAGTCTGCGCGACCTTCCCTCCAATTCGAGAATGCGCGGGTCGCGCTCCGTGGCCGCCTGCGGCAGATAGCCACTGAAGGCAAATCGCTGACCATTCAGTCCGGATGCCATAAGCGACAGCACGATGGAGGATGGACCGACGAGGGGTACGACCTGAATTCCCGCTTCATGAGCGCGCTTGACCAGGGTGGCGCCAGGGTCGGCGATTGCCGGACAGCCAGCCTCGGAAAGCAATCCGACGTCGTCGCCTGAATCAAGCCAGCGCGCGAGACGATCCAGATCGCTGTCTTTTGAGTGCTCGTCAAGCACTTCGAATTCGAGTTCCTGTAGGGGCAAACCCAGCAGTTTCAAGAACTGGCGGGCTGATTTCGGATGCTCGACTACAAATCTGCGAAGGGGAAGTACCGCGCTTTGCAGTTGCTTACCGGCCCAACTTGCCGAGTCCTCGGCCGTCAGGCCGACCGGAATCAGAAACAGTTTTTTGTTTTGCATCAATTTTTCAATTAGCTTCGGATGGGCCATTCAGGGAAGTGGCAACTTTTCTTCCCTGAGCATTTCGGACAGTGCGATCAGCGGCAGGCCGATCAATGCAGTGGGGTCGGAAGACTGGATGCTTTCGATCAGCGAAATGCCCAAACCCTCCGCCTTGGCGCTGCCGGCGCAATCATAGGCCGGCTCGACGCGCAGATAGCGCTCGATTTCAGCATCGCTAAACTTACGGTACCTGACGTCGGTGGGTACCAGCCTTGTCTGCGTCCGCCCGCTGACGGTATTGAACAGGCAGATTGCGGTAAGAAAGCTGACGGACCTGCCGCTGGAATGTCGTAGCTGCGCAAGCGCACCGTCGTGGTTCCCGGGCTTGTCCAGCCGTACGCCCTCGCAGAAGGCAACTTGGTCTGATCCGATGACAAGAGAATTGGAGAACTTTCCGCGCGCCGCATGAGCCTTGGCCAGCGCCAGGCGCTGCGCCGTTGCCGCTGGATTCTCCTGCGCGAGCGGACTCTCGTCGATATCTGGCGCAATGATTTGGAAGGGTAGTTTCAGCCTTTCGAGCAGCTCGCGCCGATAGCGCGAACTGGAAGCGAGAACCAGTGTTAGGCCACTGTTTGTTGAAGACATTTTGTTTTGACAGGGTAGTTCAAAACCACTATTATGCGCGGCCTATGCGGGATCGTGTCTGTATCGATAGTGTTGCATTCGCGTGCGATGCCGGTGAAATGCGCGGAACGGTGGCAGTTGCCGATTTGTCGCGACTCCACGATTTATTGTTTGATCGGCGTGGCGAAATTGCATACACCCTGACTGGAACAGCGAGCAAGGACGGCATCGCAACGTTGCGGCTAGATATTGCCGCGGACTTGGCGATGATCTGCCAGCGCTGTCTGGGTCCGGTAAAATTCGGCCTGAAATCCGACCGTAATTTTGAATTGGTTCCGCAGACTCAGGCGCTCGGTGATCCGGCTGAGGAGCGGGATGACGTGGAACGAATACATGCGAACACCAACCTCGATGTGGGAGAGTTGGTCGAAGATGAAGCCATCCTGTGCCTGCCGATGGTGGCAGTGCATCAACCGGGGCAATGCACAACGTTCGTGCCATTGGACGAAAGCGCAAAGAAATCGCCTTTCAGTATTTTGTCGACGCTGAAGCGGCAGTAGACAGATTTGAACTTAAGGAGCAACTCATGGCAGTCCAGCAAAACAAAAAATCGGCCTCCAAGCGCGGCATGCACCGGTCGCATGATTTTCTGACCAATCCGCCGCTGGCAGTGGAACCGACAACCGGTGAACTGCACCTGCGTCACCACATCAGCCCAAACGGGTTTTATCGCGGCAAAAAGGTCGTCAAGACCAAGGGCGAATAACGACTCGCCGGCTTTGGGCTGCCCAATGGCGCAGCTCAAAGGCATGACGCTGATTCCCCCCACCGCCCGCGTTCGCGGACAAATTGGCCCCGAGGGCGCAAAGTCCGCGCTTGCGCGTTGCGCTTTGGGTTGGATTAACTGGTACAACCCAGGTTGATTACCGTTGCCATAGATTGCATGGGTGGTGATCACGGCGCGCATGTGACGATTCCGGCTGCGCTCGCATTGGTTCATGAGACTGACGATGCCCGTGTTCTACTGGTCGGCCAGGTCGAGGTGATCGAAGCTGAACTTAAACGTCTGGGCGTAGGGACCAGTGACCGAGTTCAGATCAGGCCCGCTCCCGAAGTAGTGGCAATGGATGAAGCTCCGGGGTCGGCATTGCGTGGGAAAAGAGAGTCATCGATGCGAATTGCCATCGATGCCGTAAAGAACCTGGATGCCCAGGCCTGCGTCAGCGCCGGCAATACGGGAGCGCTCATGGCGATTGCGCGCTTCGTATTGAAAATGCTGCCGGGCATAGACCGTCCTGCAATCGCCTCCTTCCTGCCGACTTTGCGCGGGCACACCTGTGTGCTCGATCTGGGCGCCAACGTTGATTGCACCGCTGAGCACCTGCTGCAGTTCGCGGTCATGGGTTCGTCGCTCGTCAGCGCTGTCGATCATATCGACAGACCCTCTGTCGGGCTGCTCAATATCGGGGAAGAGGCAATAAAAGGAAACGAAGTCGTCAAACAGGCCGCCGAACTGCTGCGCGAAAGCGGACTCAACTTCCATGGGAACATTGAGGGCACGGATATCTACAAAGGAACCACCGACGTGATCGTTTGCGATGGATTTGTCGGCAACGTCGCGCTCAAGACTTCCGAAGGTCTGGCGCAAATGCTCGCCGCCTACCTGCGCGAAGAGTTCCAGCGCAATATATTCACGAGAATCTCGGGGGCGGTGGCCCTGCCGGTCATCAGTGCCTTTCGGCGTCGCGTGGATCACAGGAGATACAATGGGGCCAGCCTGTTGGGATTGAAGGGCATCGTGGTAAAGAGTCACGGTTCGGCTGACAGCTTTGGTTTTCGTTTCGCGGTGCAGCGCGCCTACGAGGAAGCGCGGCACGATGTGCTTCGCGCTATTAGTGATCGCATGGCCTCGATTCATCAAAAGGTGGCCTGATGTTCTCGCGCGTGATAGGTACTGGAAGTTACCTGCCCGAAAAAGTCGTGACCAATGAAGATCTGGCGCGCACTGTCGATACGACAGACGAGTGGGTGCGCACACGCACCGGCATCAGCAGTCGGCACATTGCCGCTGACGGTCAGATGGCAAGTGATCTCGCACTGGTTGCATCGCAAAGAGCCTTGCAATCCGCGGGAATTGCCGCTGCGAGCATCGATCTCATAATCGTCGCCACGACGACCCCCGACATGATTTTTCCCAGCACGGCATGCATACTGCAGTCGAAGCTCGGGATTGCGGGGTGCCCGGCATTCGACGTGCAGGCTGTGTGCAGTGGTTTCGTCTACGCACTTACGATCGCGGATCTTTTCATCCGTTCAGGCCAGGCCCGTCATGTGCTGGTGGCGGGCACCGAAGTGTATTCACGCATCCTCGACTGGAGCGACCGTGGCACATGCGTGCTGTTCGGCGACGGCGCGGGCGCAGTAGTCGTTGCCGCCAGCGACAAGCCCGGCATACTCGCGGCGAAGCTGCATGCGGACGGCAGTCACAAGGACATGCTTTGCGTGCCCGGAAGCGTGCATAGTGGAAAAGTTTGGGGTTCACCGTTTGTGCACATGGATGGTGGTTCCGTATTCAAATTTGCAGTGCGCGTGTTTGAAGAAGGCGCCAATGAAGTACTGGCGGCGGCGGGATTAGGAATATCGGATGTTGATTGGTTCATTCCGCATCAGGCCAATATCAGGATAATGGAAGCCACCGCGAAGAAACTGGGCCTGCCCAGGGAAAAGCTGATCGCGACTGTTCACCATCACGGCAATACGTCCGCGGCATCGATTCCTTTGGCACTCGATGAGGCGGTAAAGGATGGCCGCATTGTAGCCGGCCAGACCCTGCTGCTCGAAGGAGTGGGCGGTGGATTCACCTGGGGCGCGATGTTGCTGCGCTTGTAATCGGGGCAAAATGAAAATTGCTTTTGTGTTTCCGGGGCAGGGTTCCCAGTCGGTTGGGATGATGAATTCTTTCGCGCAATTGCCCGGCGTGCGCGAGACATTTTCAATCGCATCCGAAGCGATCGGTGAAGACCTGTGGAAGCTGGCGCAGGAGGGACCTGCGGAGGAGCTCAACCGCACTGTCAATACTCAACCAGTTATGCTCACCGCGGGCATCGCAATGTATCGCGCCTGGGAGCTCGAACATGGAGTCTTGCCGGCAATATCTGCCGGACATAGTCTGGGTGAATACAGCGCCCTGGTGGCATGCAAGGCCATCGATTTTGCCGATGCCGTGCCACTTGTTCGCTTTCGTGCGCAAGCCATGCAGGAGGCGGTGCCTGCGGGGGTTGGCGCAATGGCGGCCATTCTCGGTCTCGATGATGAGGTCGTGCGGACGATATGCCAGGAAGCCGGTCGCATGAACGAGAGCGTCGAAGCTGCCAATTTCAATTCACCCGCCCAGGTGGTGATTGCGGGAACCCTTGCCGCGGTCGAGCGTGCAATGGAAATCGCCAAGGACAGGGGGGCGAAACGCGCGATATTGTTGCCAATGAGCGTTCCATCGCATTGCAGCCTTATGCGACCGGCGGCCGAGCGAATGCGCGAACACCTCAAAACAGTCAAGATCGACGCACCCAGCATCCAGGTGCTGCAAAACGCGGAAGTTAGCAGCGCTTCGTCCGCGAACGAAGTGCGCGATGCTCTGGTATGTCAACTCTATCGCCCGGTACGATGGGTAGACACCGTCCGCGCAATGGTGTCGGCAGGGGTGACGGATATCGTGGAGTGTGGGCCGGGTAAAGTGCTGGCCGGGCTAAACAAGCGGATTGCCCCGAGTGTCCGCACATATACGTTCGGTGAAGAACCGGCGTTCAAAGAAGCACTTGCGGCGCTAGGATGATGGGAGAATCAATGTTCAACGGTAAAGTTGCGCTGGTGACCGGAGCCAGCCGTGGAATCGGGCGCGCAATTGCCCTGGCCCTTGGCAAGGCCGGTGCAACAGTTGCCGGAACGGCAACGAGCACCGACGGCGCCGCAGGCATTACCGATTACCTTTGCAGTGCTGGCCTGAAGGGTGCCGGATTCAAGCTCGATGTCAATAATGCCGTAGAAGCCGAGACCGTTCTCGGAACAATAGAATCCCGGCATGGTGCAGTGGCCATTCTCGTGAACAATGCCGGCATAACGCGAGACAACCTGCTCTTGAGGATGAAAGATTCCGAGTGGGACGAGATCATGGATACTAATCTTAAATCTGTGTTTCGCCTGAGCAAGCTCGTCATTCGGTCGATGATGAAAGCGCGGTGCGGGCGCATCATCAATATTACATCCGTCGTTGGGGCCATGGGTAATGCGGGCCAGGTTAACTACGCGGCGGCCAAGGCCGGGGTCGTCGGATTCAGCAAATCACTGGCAAAGGAAGTGGGCAGCCGTAACATCACGGTGAATTGCGTCGCGCCGGGATTCATCGATACCGACATGACGCGTGGTTTGCCTGAAGACCAGAAAATTTCACTGCTCGCCCATGTCCCGCTGGGCCGTTTTGGCCAGGTTGAAGAAATCGCGGCGGCCGTAGTCTTTCTTGCATCGGATGGGGCCGCTTATGTCACGGGAAATACGCTGCATGTCAATGGCGGCATGTATATGGACTGATGCCCGACGGTATGCATTTTTGGTAGAATGTGACGCGTGATTTTGTTCCAGCCTCGTTTCTAATACGTAGGCAAGGGCAGACACGCAATAGATTTTTCAAGCAGAAAGGGAAGGGACATTAATGGAATCCGTAGAACAGCGAGTCAAGAAGATTGTTGCCGAGCAGCTTGGCGTGAATGAGGCGGACGTAAAGATTGAATCGACGTTCGTCGATGACTTGGGCGCCGATTCTCTCGACACTGTGGAGCTGGTTATGGCACTTGAAGAAGAATTCGAGTGCGAGATTCCCGACGAAGAAGCAGAGAAGATTACGTCCGTTCAGCAGGCGATTGATTACATCAAAGCGCATTCAAACTGATCGCTACTACATTTCATTTCTCGCTGGAGTTCCGTTGACTAGGCGCCGAGTGGTGGTAACCGGCTTGGGAGTCATCTGCCCGGTCGGGAACAGCGTCAAGGAAGCGTGGGACAATATTCGGGCGGGCCAGTCCGGAATCACGCGTATTACCCGATTTGACGCGTCGCCGTTCGCATCCCAGATTGCCGGGGAAGTTAAAAACTTCGACGTCAGTACCGTGTTGACTCCGAAGGAAGCTCGCCGAGTAGACATATTCATTCATTACGGCGTCGCGGCCGCAGCCGAAGCTATCAAGGATGCCGGACTCGAAGCGCATCCAAAGAATGCCGAGCGGATCGGTGTCAATGTGGGTTCAGGCATCGGCGGTCTGCCCCTGATTGAAGAAACACACAAGGCGATGATTGAGGGCGGTCCGCGCAAGATCTCTCCGTTCTTCATTCCTGGCGCCATCATCAACATGATCTCCGGCAATCTTTCGATCATGTATGGCTTCAAGGGCCCCTCGCTGTCGATGGTTACGGCTTGCACCACTGCTAATCACTGCATCGGCGACTCGACTCGCCTTATCGAGTATGGAGATGCCGACATCATGTTGGCCGGCGGTTCCGAAGCGTGTATTTGCTCGCTTGGCGTGGGCGGCTTTTCGGCAGCCAGAGCACTTAGCACTCGAAATGACGATCCAGCGACGGCAAGCCGGCCGTGGGATGCCGATCGAGACGGTTTCGTACTTGGCGAAGGAGCCGGCGTGCTGGTTCTCGAAGAGATGGAGCACGCCAAGGCTCGCGGTGCAAAAATTTACTGCGAACTTGCAGGTTATGGCGTAAGCGCCGATGCCCATCACATTACGGCACCCTGTGCGGACGGAGAAGGCGCTGCACGCGGCATGGTCAACGCCCTACGCAATGCGGGAGTGAATCCGGACCAAGTGGACTATATCAACGCACATGGTACTTCGACGCCGCTTGGGGATCTTGCGGAAACGATCGCGGTCAAGCGCTGCTTTGGCGATCATGCGAGGAAGCTGGCGGTGAGTTCCACCAAATCCAGCACCGGCCACCTGCTGGGTGCGGCGGGCGCAGTGGAGGCTGTCTTTACAATCATGGGAATGAAAGACAGCGTTGCGCCGCCAACCATTAACCTGCTTAATCAGGATCCTCAGTGCGATCTCGATTATGTACCCAATACGGCGAGGCAGATGAAGATCAGAGTTGCCTTGTCGAATTCATTCGGATTCGGCGGCACTAACGGCACACTGGTTTTCCGGGCGATCTGATCGACAGGAAGCGCGCAGATTCCTGATTGAAATCCACAACCGTATCCGAGCACCGGAAGGGCAGAGTGATGGTCGTGATCCGGAGCTGACGTGGCAAGACAAAAGAATCTATTCCTGCCTGCTCCCCAATGGACGATCTTGCGTCTGCTGCGAGCGGCCATTCTGCTGGGCGGCCTGACCGCCTTGTGCGTGACCGCGTGGTTGGCCTATTTCGCCCTCAGTCCGGTCAATGTCCCGCCGCAAGCGCGCTCCTTCAACGTAGATCCCGGCCGCACCTTGCGCGGCGTGTCCGAGCAGTTTGCACAAGCGGGCCTGATTTCCGAGCGCTGGAGCTTTCTCGCGTTTGCGCGCGCAATGGGCGCCGCCGGGCGGATTAAAGCCGGCAGCTACACAGCGGACGCGCAAATCTCCCCATATCGCCTGCTGGACAAGATCGTGACTGGCGAGTTTGCGCAGGCCGAGGTTACCTTCATCGAAGGGTGGACCTTTTCGCAGTTACGAAGCGCCCTGGATGCGCATCCCTCACTCAGGCATGACACCAAGGGATTGTCCGATGCGCAGATTCTGCAACGCCTGGCAAGCGACACGCCCTCGCCCGAAGGCATGTTTTTTCCCGATACATACTACTTCGCAGTTGCTTCCAGTGATCTTGCATTACTGAGGCAGGCTTACTCGAAAATGCAGTCCAGGTTGCAGGCGTTGTGGGAGCAGCGTTCGGCAGATTTGCCGTTCAAGAGCGCATACGAAGCACTGATCTTCGCGTCCATCGTGGAGAAGGAAACCGGCCGCAGCGACGAGCGTAACATCGTAGCTGCGGTTTTTGTCAATCGCCTGAAGCGCGGCATGCGCCTGCAAACCGATCCGACGATCATCTACGGACTTGGCTCGACGTTCGACGGTAATTTGCGGCGGCGCGATTTGTTGAAGGACGGCAACTACAATACCTACACGCGTTATGGTCTTCCTCCGACTCCGATCTGCATGCCGGGCGAGGCTTCGATCAAGGCTGCACTGAATCCGGCGCAAAGTTCTGCCCTGTATTTTGTCGCGCGAGGCGACGGCAGTCACCAGTTCTCTTCTACACTGGTGGAGCACAATCGCGCCGTCAACAAGTTCCAGTTACACCGTTGAAGCGCGGCCTGTTCATCACGTTTGAGGGAATTGACGGCGCTGGCAAGAGCACCCACGTCACATGGACGGCCGAATTCCTGCGACAGCGAGGCCTTACGTTGACTTTAACGCGCGAGCCAGGCGGTACCGCCTTGGGTGAAAAACTCCGTGATCTACTTCTATCCCCGGATGGGTTGATCGACGGCGAGACCGAAGCCTTGCTGATGTTTGCTGCCAGACGTCAGCATCTGGCACAAGTTATACGGCCGGCGCTGGCGCAGGGGCATTGCGTACTGTGCGACCGGTTCACGGACGCCAGCTTTGCCTACCAAGGTGGTGGGCGCGGCGTGGAAAAAGCCAAGCTTGACGCGCTGGAGGCCTGGGTTCACCCGGATCTGCAACCCGATCTGACCTTCCTTTTCGATGTGAGCGCACAGATCGGCCGGGAGCGGGTCGCGCGCATAAAATCTCCTGACCGCTTCGAGCGCGAGGACGCGGAATTTTTTGTTCGCGTTCGCGATGCTTATCTGGAGCGCATGAAAGAATCCCCGAGGCGCTTCGTGCGCGTAGATGGCGCCAGGACAATAGCCGATATTCAGAAGGAGTTGGGACAGAAGTTGGAGGCGGTCTTGTCAAATTGGAAAATCTGACTTATCCGTGGGTGGTGTCGGCACTGGAAAGGCTGCCGCGCGCGGCCTCCGCATTGCCGAGGGCGCTGTTGCTGACGGGCCGACCGGGTCTGGGTAAACGCGCGACTGCATTTTTTCTGGCGCAAGGGCTTCTGTGCGAAACGCCGCGCAAGGAATTGGCTGCCTGCGGATCATGCGCATCGTGTCTCCTGTATCGGGTGGGCAATCATCCCGACTTGCGCTTGATCGAAGTTCGCCAGGACGAAGAAAGTCCCGTTCCCGGCGCCGAGGACGATGGCACTGGACCCGCCAAGAAAGTCAGCTCGCAGATCTCGGTCGATAGGATTCGCGCGCTGATGGATTTCGTGACGATTACCTCGCATCGCGGTGGACCGAAGGTGATCTGCATCGTGCCTGCCGAGGCGATGCACCCAAGCGCAGCCAATGCCGTGCTAAAGATTCTTGAGGAGCCACCTGGCGAAACTTTTTTTCTCCTGGTGAGCCATCAGCCTGAGCGTCTTTTGCCGACGATTCGCAGTCGTTGCTTCCAGTTGCCATTTCCCCTGCCCGACGCGGGACCCGCTTTGGACTGGTTGAAGGGGCAGGGCATAGTGGACGCAAAATTGGCATTGGCCCAGGGAGGCTATGCACCGCTGGCTGCAATTGAGCGCGCTGGAGACGCAAGTTTCTGGAGCCAGCGCAAGGCCTTGCTGGATACTCTCGCCACCTCTGGCTTCGACCCATTGAAGGCGGCGGACTGCGCTGAAGACCTTGATGGGGCCTTGGTGGCAACTTTGCTGTCGCAATGGGCTTATGACGTCACCGCACTGAAATCCGGCGGCGAAGTGCGTTACAACCTGGACTACGTAGCAGCGCTGCAAAAAACTTCCGCCGATGTGCCAATCGACGAACTGATGACGTGGTACGACTTGGTAGTGCAATTTGGACGCGTGTCCCGTCATCCACTGAACAAACGGCTGGCGATGGAAAATCTGTTTTCGACTTACCCGAGTCGCTGATCTGGCGGTACAGCCCTGGACATCGACCGAAGATGGATGTCCCGACAAATACTATAAAGTACATTAAACCGAACTGTTAACTGGCTTAAAGTAAATTGTTTGTAGATTCTCACTGCCATATCAACTTTGCCGAATTAGCCGCTGACCTGGACGGCGTGATCGGTGCGATGGCCACAAACGGCGTAACACATGCGCTGTGCGTTTCGGTGAACTTGGAAACCTTTCCTGCTGTTTTGCACACTGCCGTACGGTTTTCCAACATCTTTGCATCCGCGGGAGTCCACCCGGACGACCAATCGGGTGAAGAACCGGATATTGGGCGACTGATCAACCTCGCCGATCATCCCAAAGTGGTGGCCATTGGGGAAACCGGGCTCGATTATTATCGTGTGGAGGGCGACGCGGAGTGGCAGCGACAACGCTTTCGCACGCATATACGCGCGGCCAGGCAGTCAGGCAAGCCGTTGATCATCCATACCCGCCAGGCCGCGGAAGACACCCTGCGGATAATGCGCGAGGAATCGGCAGCCGAGGTTGGTGGTGTAATGCACTGTTTTACGGAATCGGCTGAAGTAGCACGTCAGGCAATGGACATGAATTTCTTGATCTCATTTTCGGGCATCGTTACGTTCAAGAATGCGACAGCGCTGAAAGAGGTCGCGCAGACCGTACCTCTGGAGAGCATCTTGATTGAAACGGACTCGCCGTATCTGGCGCCCGTGCCTTTTCGCGGCAAGACGAATCAGCCAGCTTATGTGCGATATGTTGCAGCGGAAATTGCGCGCCTGAGAGGCATTTCAATTGCAGCTGTGGCGCAGGCGACCACGGGGAATTTTTTTAGACTCTTCAAGTCTGCGCAGATGGACTGAAGGACCATGAGCTTCGCGATGTAAATTGGGTTGGCGTCATTGGATAATAGTGCGCATAATGTATATTATGTTAAATGATAGAAGTCGATGGCAGATGGCTCGACCGGCATGTTGAGATAGTCGTCCGAATATCCGCTTTGTTGATCGGCACCATCGCGATTGGAATGGTGCTGGAGGGGCTGAATGCGTGTTTGCACCCGTGACCCGACCCTGGCTTCGCCGCACGCAAGCGCCGCCGCGCCGACTCAGCCAACAGTTACGCCGGATAGCCGCAGCCCGGACTTGCTCAGGACTGCTTTGAACGATCGCGTTGACGAAGGCGTTCAAAACAACATACGGCGGCGGCGGCGGCGACGTTCAGAGACTCCATCATGCCGGTCATCGGAATATGGACGAGCTGACTCACCAGTCCGAGGGTTTCATCCGCAATGCCCCTGCCCTCGCTGCCAAAAATCATGGCAACCGGACCGGTAAGATCCAGTTCATAAATCGACTGCCTCGCCCGAGGACTGGTTGCGATGACTTCTCCGTTGAATCCCGCAAGGCCGATTTGAATATCAATGCGTTCACGCAAGGGAAGGACGAACTGCGCACCCATGCCGCCTCGCAATGATCTGGGTGACCATGGATCGGCACAACCTTTCGCCAGATGCGCCGAAGTCGCGCCGGCGGCCGCGGCCGTTCTCAGCAATCCGCCCAGATTTCCGGGGTCCTGAACGCCGTCTAGCACAATGCGGAAATCGTCGGGTAATCTAGCCTCGACACTCGGAATTCCGACTATCGCCGCAATACCTTCGGGGGTTTCGACCTGGCTAATTTCCGCGAAGAGCTCTTCCGGAAGCACAAACGCGTGTCGCGGCGACGCGGACTGTAGGATCTGCTGCACCTCCGGTCGGCTGAAGCCCTTCTCGCTGATCAGTAACGTCGATTCTTTCAGCCCGCATTGCGCGGCATATGCGCCAATCAGACGGGTGCCGTCGAGCAGAATCTGATCGGTCTTGGCGCGTTCGCGAGCCGATCCGGCCAGTTTCCGCGCCAGCTTGAAGTGCGTATTTTGGCGCGAACTGATGTGGTCCATCGGGAATCCTGGGACGGGGAGAGTGGTGCCCGGAGCCGGGGTCGAACCGGCATGGCCTTTTAAAGGACCGAGGGATTTTAAGTCCCTTGTGTCTACCAATTTCACCATCCGGGCAGAGAATTGGATTCTATGTGAGTTTCGGACCTATACGGCGCGAGGCAGGCGGCCCGCCCTTCCCCGCTGCGGTTGCAACCAGCCATCCGCGCCCGCACGCTTCCCGGCGCAGCCAACGATGAGACAAGAATAACGCGGAAACAGTAAGGCTCAAGGAAATGGAGGCGGGGGTCGGAATCGAACCGGCGTACACGGCTTTGCAGGCCGCTGCATGACCACTCTGCCACCCCGCCGGGTGAGCGCGGGGCTTTTGCCGTTGCGCTGTGCGAACCTGGTTCGCAGGAAAATTAAAAGGGAAAACGGTTGCGCGTTTTCCCTTGGGCAATCTGGAGCGGGAAAGGAGGCTCGAACTCCCGACCTCAACCTTGGCAAGGTTGC
>JBDTRK010000079.1:0-15992 GCA_039931685.1 Betaproteobacteria bacterium
AGCCGATGGGATGGGATGCTTTCGGACTGCCCGCTGAAAACGCGGCGATGGCCAACAGCGTACCGCCGGCGAAGTGGACCTACGACAATATCGCGTACATGAAGAAGCAGCTCAAGTCGCTGGGTTTCGCCATCGACTGGGAGCGTGAATTGGCGACCTGCACGCCGCAGTACTACCGCTGGAACCAATGGCTGTTCCTGCGCATGCTGGAAAAAGGCATCGCCTACAAGAAGACCGGCACTGTGAACTGGGACCCGGTCGATCAGACCGTGCTCGCCAACGAACAGGTAATCGACGGGCGCGGCTGGCGCACGGGCGCCCCCGTGGAAAAGCGCGAAATCCCGATGTACTACCTGGCGATCACGAAGTACTCCGAGGAACTGCTGTCCGCGTTGGATACGCTGCCCGGCTGGCCAGAGCGCGTGAAGACCATGCAGGCGAACTGGATTGGCAAGAGCTTCGGTGTGCGCCTGGCGTTTCCTTATGAGCTGAACGGCGACAACGGCAAGCTGTGGGTATTCACCACGCGCGCCGATACCATCATGGGCGTGACATTCTGCGCCGTGGCCGCGGAGCACCCGCTGGCCACGGAAGCCGCAAGACGCGATCCGAAGCTTGCTGCGTTCGTCGATGAATGCAAGCGCGGCAGCGTCATGGAGGCCGATGTCGCGACCATGGAAAAGAAGGGCATGCCCACCGGACTGTTCGTCAGCCACCCGCTGACCGGCGACAAGATCGAAGTCTGGATCGGCAACTATGTACTAATGAGTTACGGCGAAGGTGCTGTCATGGGCGTTCCGGGCCATGACGAGCGGGATTTCGCATTCGCCAAGAAATACAAGCTGCCGATCGCACAGGTCATTGACGTCGAAAGCCGGCGGTATTCACTTGATGCCTGGCAGGACTGGTATGCGGAGCGTGGCGCTTGCGTCCATTCGGGCAAGTACGATGGCCTGGATTTCGCGAAATCCGTCGACGCGATCGCTGCGGATCTGAAGGCAAAGGGGCTTGGCGACAAGCAGGTCACCTGGCGCCTGCGTGACTGGGGCGTATCGCGCCAGCGCTACTGGGGTTGCCCGATTCCGATCGTGCATTGCGCAAGCTGCGGCGATGTGCCAGTGCCGGAGGACCAGCTGCCCGTGGTGCTGCCAGAAGATTGCGTGCCGGACGGTAGCGGTAATCCGCTCAACAAACGCGCCGATTTCCTGAATACGAGCTGCCCGAAATGCGGTAAAGCGGCGCAGCGCGAGACCGATACCATGGACACTTTCGTCGATTCGTCCTGGTATTTCCTGCGCTACGCCTGCGCCGACCAGGACGGCAAGATGGTCGACGAGCGGGTGAACTACTGGCTGCCGGTGGACCAGTATATCGGCGGCATCGAGCACGCCATCCTGCATCTGCTCTATTCGCGTTTCTGGACCAAGGTGATGCGCGACTTCGGCCTGGTGAAGCTCGACGAGCCGTTCACGCGCCTGTTGACCCAGGGCATGGTGCTGAACGAGATATTTTCACGCAAATCCGACGGTGCGCGGGTGCAGTATTTCAATCCGGCTGACGTTGATCTGGAATTCGACGATCAGGGCAAGCGCGTCGGGGCACGACTTAAATCCGACGGCAAGCCGGTGGAATCGGGCGGCATCCGCACCATGTCGAAGTCGAAAAACAATGGCGTGGACCCGCAGGCGCTTATCGATCAGTACGGCGCGGACACCGCGCGTTTTTTCATGATGTTCGCCAGCCCGCCGGAAGACACGCTGGCCTGGAACGATGACGGCGTGGAAGGGGCCTATCGCTATTTGCGCCGGCTGTGGAAGTTCGCGCACGATCAGCAGGCCATCATCGCCGCGGCCACAAGTGCGGCCAACACGGGGTCAAAGGCGGCGAGGCGCGAATTGCACCTGTTGCTGCAGCAGGCAAATTTCGATTACGAGCGCAGGCAGTTCAACACGGTGGCGTCGGCGACCATGAAAATACTCAACCTGCTGGAGGACAACGCCGGTCCGGCACAGGGTGCGCTGTTGCGCGAGGGCATGAGTATCCTGCTCAGGCTTGTGTCGCCGATTGCGCCGCATATCGCACTGACGCTGTGGCGCGAGTTCGGCTTCGGCGCCGACATCCTTGAAGCCGCCTGGCCGCAGGTGGACGAAGCAGCACTGGTGCAGGACGAGATCGAATTGGTGTTGCAGGTAAACGGCAAACATCGCGGCGCGATCCTGGTCGCGCGCAGCGCAGACCGCGCCGGAATCGAGCGTCTAGCCCTGGAAAGCCCGAGCGCGCAGAAACACATTGCCGGCCAACTGGTCAAAAAGGTGATCGTCGTGCCGGGTCGGCTGGTTAATATCGTCGTATAGACAACAGGACTGAGGACTGAGTGCTGAGGACTGAGAAAAATGGAAAGAACGAGGACTTCCGACCAACGGCCGGAACGTCGGACCATGCGTTGGCAAAGGGCCCTTGCGCCCTTCACTCAGTCCGCAGTCCTCAGTCCTTGGTCCTGCTCATCGCGATCCTCCTGATCGCAATGAGCCTTTCCTCCTGCGGCTTCCAGCTGCGCGGCCAGGCGATCCTGCCCTACAAGACGCTGTTCATCGAATCGACCGGTTATTCCCAGTTTGCCACCGACCTGGAGCGGGCAGTGCGCGCCGGTAGTGGGACCACGGTCGTGTCCAGCCGCGATGAAGCGGAGGCGATACTGAAGATAGTCGGCGAATTCCAGGAAAACCGCATCCTGTCCCTGTCGGCCGGCGGCAGGGTGCGCGAGTTCGAACTGCGCTACAAAGTGGCCTATCGTCTGACCAACCGCGCCGGCGCCGATCTTGAAAAGCCAGGGCAGATCGACCTGCATCGCGACATGACTTATGACGATACCGAGGTACTCGCCAAGGAATCGGAACAGTTGCTGTTGTATCGGGACATGAAGGCGGACGCGGTTCGACAGATGCTGCGCCGGCTGTCTGTGGCCAAGCCGATCGCTTGAGATAACAAAGTAGTGCGGACGATATAATCCGCGCAACGACATTCCGGAATTTCCCATGCCACCCGAAGGTTCAGTCGGCGTCGTCACGGCCCAACAGGCGCGTTTCGAAGACCCGGTCGCGCTGCAGAGCGGCGCACGGCTCTATGGGTACGAACTCGCCTTTGAGACCTATGGCAGCCTGAATGCGGCGCGCAGTAATGCGGTGCTGGTCTGCCACGCACTCAATGCGTCGCATCACGTAGCCGGTTTCTACGCCGACAATCCGGCAGACGTCGGCTGGTGGGACAACCTGATTGGTCCCGGGAAGCCGGTGGACACCGACCGGTTTTTTGTGATCGGCGTAAACAATATCGGCGGCTGCCATGGTTCCACCGGACCCGCCAGCATCAATTCCTCCACCGGCCAGCCTTGGGGTGCGGACTTCCCGCTGGTGACCGTCGAAGACTGGGTCGAGGTTCAGGCGCGGCTGGCGACATATCTGGGCATCGAACGGTTCGCGGCCGTCATGGGCGGCAGCCTGGGCGCGATGCAGGCCATGCAGTGGGCGATCAGCCAGCCGCGTCGCGTGGCGCACGCTGTCGTCATCGCCGCGGCGCCTAAACTGTCGGCCCAGAACATCGCCTTCAACGAAGTGGCGCGGCAGGCGATCACGACTGATCCTGACTTCTACGGCGGTAACTACTATTCCCGGGGTGTCGTGCCCAAGCGCGGACTGCGCATCGCCCGCATGATCGGCCATATCACTTATCTTTCCGACGATGCCATGGCCGAGAAGTTCGGCCGCGGACTGCGCGAGGGCGGCTTCAAGTTCAATTTCGACGTCGAATTCCAGATCGAATCCTACCTGCGCTATCAGGCGGACAAGTTCGCGGAACATTTCGATGCCAATACCTATCTGCGCATCACCAAGGCGCTCGACTACTTCGATCCGGCGGCGGCGCGCGGCGGCGACCTGTCGGCTGCGCTCGAACCCGCGAGCGCCAAGTTCCTGGTGGTGTCGTTTACTTCCGACTGGCGCTTCTCCCCGGCGCGCTCGCGTGAAATCGTCAAGGCCCTGCTCGACAACCGGCTACGCGTGAGTTACGCGGAGATCGACGCGCCGCATGGCCATGACGCATTCCTGATGGACGACGCGCGCTATCACAACCTGATTCGCGCCTACTTTCGCAACATCGCCCGCGAGGTATCCGTTCAATGATGCCCTCCGCCACGCCTGCCTCCCTTTCGGCCCGTCCGGATTTCCTTGCCATCGCGAAATGGATCAGGTCCGAAGCCAAGGTGCTTGACCTGGGCTGCGGCGACGGTTCGCTACTGCGCCATCTGAATGAAGCCCGAGGTGTAACCGGTTACGGCATGGAAATCGATGACGCCAATGTTCTGGCCTGTGTCGGGAACGGCGTGAACGTCCTGCAGTACGACCTGGAATCCGGCCTGTCGGGATTCGAAAACGGCTCGTTCGACTACGTCATCCTGTCGCAGACGCTGCAGGCGATCCGCCATACGGAACGCATCGTCAACGAGATGCTGCGGGTCGGCCGCGAAGGGATCGTAACGTTTCCAAACTTCGGCTATTGGCGTCCGCGCCTGCAGGTCCTCACCGGAAACATGCCGGTGTCGAAGGCGCTGCCCTACGAGTGGTACGACACACCCAACATCCATCTGTTCACGATCGATGATTTCGAACAATTCTGCGCCAAACATGGCATCCGTATTCTCGAGAGAAATGTGATGGTCGACGGACGTCCGGTCAGGTGGATGCCCAACCTGCGCGGTTCGCTGGCGGTCTACCGCTTCGACCGGGCGGCACGGGCCGCCTGATTGGGCGGCATGGCGCAGCCGTCCATGATCTCGGCGCTGTTCACGCGCCGCATGCTGATTTGCGTGTTCACCGGCTTCAGTTCGGGATTGCCGCTCTACCTCCTGCTCAACTTGTTGCCGGCCTGGCTGAGGACCGAAGGCATCAATCTCAAGGTGATCGGCGCTTTCGCGCTGATCCAGTTTCCCTACACCTGGAAATTCCTCTGGTCGCCCTTCCTGGATCGCTATGTTGTGCCGATGTTCGGCCGGCGCCGCGGCTGGATGCTGATCACACAGCTTGCGCTGATGGCGACGATCGCCTGGATGGGCACGCTCTCGCCGCGCGACGAATTGTCCTGGGTGATTTATGCGGCGACCGCCATCGCCTTCCTCAGCGCGACGCAGGACATCGCCATCGACGCCTACCGCCGGGAACTGCTGTCCAACGCGGAATTGGGGCTGGGCAATGCGGTGCATGTGAATGCATACCGGATTGCCGGGCTGGTTCCAGGCTCGCTCGCGCTGATCCTGGCCGACCGCCTGCCCTGGCCAATGGTCTTCGTCGTTACTGCGCTGTTCATGCTTCCTGGCATGGCGATGACGTTGCTGGTGGCAGAACCCGCGATAACCGGCGCGCGCCCGAAAACCCTGCGCGATGCAGTGGTCGAGCCGTTTCGCGAATTCATCGGCCGGGCCGGCGTGCGCAGCGCGCTGCTGGTGCTCGGTTTCATTTTTTTCTACAAACTCGGCGACAGCATGTGCACCGCGCTAGCCACGCCTTTCTACCTCGACATGGGGTTTTCCAAATCCGACATCGGCCTGATCGCCAAGAATGCCGGCCTGTGGCCGAGCGTGTTAGGCGGATTGCTGGGCGGGCTGTGGATGCTGAAGCTCGGCATCAACCGCGGGCTCTGGCTCTTCGGCGTGGTCCAGATCGTATCCATTTTCGGCTTCGCCTGGCTGTCGCATATCGGGCCGTTCACGCATATCGATATCCCGGCGCGTGCCGCGCTGGCGCTGGTGATCGGCTTCGAAGCACTTGGGGTTGGCCTCGGGGCCGCCGCGTTCGTGGCCTACATAGCGCGCGCCACGCATCCCGCCTATACCGCGACCCAGTTTGCGTTGTTCAGCAGCCTCGCCGCCGTGCCGCGCACATTCCTCAACGCGACCACCGGATGGCTGGTCGAACAGCTCGGCTGGTTCAATTTCTTTCTGTTGTGCGCGTTGCTCGCGCTGCCGGGCATGCTGTTGCTGTACAAGGTTGCGCCGTGGAACGGGGCCGGCTCGACACCTTTGGAGGCGCTGGCAAATGGCGGCCGGCCGTGATGCTTCAGATTTCGCCGGCGTAATCGATGCTAAGCGGAGCGTGATCGGAGAAACGCCCGGTCGTGTAGATGGTCGCCGCGGTTGCCTTGGCGGCAATGCCGGGCGTGGCGAGTTGGTAGTCGAGGCGCCAGCCGACGTTTTTCGCCCACGCCTGGCCGCGATTGGACCACCAGGTATATTGCTCGGCGCGCGGGTCGAGGCGCCGGAAGACGTCCACATAGCCGAGTTGATCGAGCACCCCGGAGAACCATTGGCGTTCCTCGGGCAAGAAGCCTGAATTTTTCTGGTTCGAGCGCCAGTTCTTGAGGTCGATTTCCTTGTGGGCGACGTTCCAGTCGCCGCAGATGATGATTTCCCGGCCGCTGCGGACGAGTTTGTGCAGTGGGTCGATGCAGCGGCTCATGAAACTGAATTTGATGGCCAGGCGCTCCGCGGAGCTCGATCCGGAGGGAACATAGAGCGATATGATGCTCAGGTTGCCGAAGCGCACTTGCAGATAGCGACCCTCGGCGTCGATGTCGGGAATGCCGAGGCCGGCCACGATCTCGTCGGGATGCTTGCGGCAATAGATGCCTACGCCGCTGTAGCCGGGCCGGTTCGCGCAGTGAAAATAACCGCGGAATCCGTGGGGATTGCGGATCGCGTCGGTGAGATCCTTGTCCTGGGCCTTAAGCTCCTGCACGCAGACGACATCGGCACTTTGCTGCGCCAGCCAACCGAGGAAACCTTTATTGACGGCCGAACGTATGCCGTTTAGATTAAGAGAGATAATGCGCACGTTTTGTAATGAATGATTTCAGGCAAGGGTTCATAGAATTCGCCGTGGCCCGCGGCGTCCTGTGTTTCGGTGAGTTCAAGACCAAGGCCGGCCGCCTGTCGCCGTATTTCTTCAACGCCGGTCTGTTCAACGACGGTACTACGCTGCGGCAGCTCGGGCAATTTTACGCGAAAGCCATTCTGGCAGCCGATCCCGGATTTGACCTGCTGTTCGGGCCCGCGTACAAGGGTATCCCGCTGGTGGCGGCCACCGCAGTTGCGCTTGCCGAATATGGGCGAAATCTGCCGTTCTGCTTCAATCGCAAGGAAGCCAAGGATCATGGCGAAGGAGGGATGACGGTCGGCGCGCCGCTCAAGGGTCGCGTGCTAATCGTCGACGACGTAATCTCTGCAGGAACGTCGGTGCGAGAGTCCGTGCAGATCATCGTTGCCGCCGGCGCCCGACCCGCCGGGGTACTGATCGCCCTGGATCGCATGGAACGCGGCACCGGTTCGCTTTCCGCCGTGCAGGAAGTGCGCGGCCAGTTCGGCATTCCGGTCGTGAGCATCGCCACGCTGGATGATCTGGCGATTTTCCTGCGCGCACGGGGGGATATGGCACAGCAGTTGCAATCGGTCGAGCGCTACCGCAAGGAATATGGAGTAACGTCATGAAGCCTTTGATCGTACTGGCCTGCCTGATCGCGGCCGCCCTGGTTTCGCCGGCGCAGGCCGACCAGGAAAAAGTGCGCATGTACAAGTGCACCGATGCGGATGGAAAGGTGTACTACTCGGACAAGTTAAACCCGGATTGCAACCAGGGCGCAGAGTTGAATCGCCATGGCGTGACAATGAAGAGGCGGGATGCCGCCAAACCGGCGCAACCGGGCAAAGACGCACCCGAAGTACTGTCGCCGAGAAAGGTACGGGAGCAGGAGCGGCGCGATCGTGCCTTGCTGGCGACGTATACCAGCGAGGAAGAAATCGATGCCGCGCGCGATCGCAGCCTTGCCATTCCGGCGCAAGGCACGAAATTTGTCGAAATGAAACTGGACAAGGCTACCCAGCAACTGACCGCGTTGAAAAAACAGGCTGACGATCTGGCGGCACAGAAGAAACCGCTGCCCGCGAGTCTGCTGGAAGAGGTGAATGTCAGGCAGAAGGAAATTGCCGTACTGGAAGCTGAGTTTGTCCAGCGCAAGGCGCAGGCGAATGCGATCAACGCCAAGTTCGAATCCGAAAAACAGCGCTATCGCGAACTCAAGGGCGGGTCCGCCGCCGCCAAGTAAGGCTCAGCCGAGCTTGTTCTTCAGGATTTCGTTGACCTGAGCGGGATTGGCCTTGCCCTTGCTCGCCTTCATGACCTGTCCGACCAGGGAATTGAATGCCTTTTCCTTGCCTGCGCGGTAATCGGCCACTTGCTGCGAATTGGCGGCGATCACGTCATCGATGATTTTGCCGATGGCTCCCGCGTCTGAAAGCTGCTTCAGTCCCTTGCGTTCGATGATCTCGTCGGCGCTGTCGCCCGTCCACATGGCTTCGAAAACCTCCTTGGCCATCTTGCCGGACAGGGTGCCGTCGGCGATGCGTTGCATGAGTCCGGCGAGATTTTGCGCGCTGATCGGTGACGCGGCGATTTCCAGTCCTTCCCGATTCAACCGCGCCGAAAGCTCGCCCATTATCCAGTTGGCGCAGAGCTTCGCCTCGCCCGGCACCTGGGCCACCATGTTCTCGAAGTAATCCGCCGTCTCGCGGCTCGATGTCAGCGCCGTGGCGTCATACGCGGCCAGCGCAAAATCGCGCACGTAGCGCTCGCGCCTGGCTTGTGGCAACTCGGGAAGCTTGCCGCGTACTTCCTCGATCCATGCCTGTTCCACATGCAAAGGCAGCAAATCAGGATCTGGAAAATAGCGATAGTCGTGCGCGTCCTCCTTCAAGCGCATGACGCGCGTCTGGCCACTGCCGGGATCGAACAGCACGGTGGCCTGCTGGATCCTGCCGCCGTCTTCCAGCGTATCGATCTGCCACTTGATCTCGTATTCGATCGCCTGTTGCAGGAATCGGAACGAGTTCAGGTTCTTGATTTCGCGCCGCGTGCCGAGCGGCGCGCCGGGGCGGCGCACGGAAACGTTGGCGTCACAGCGAAACGATCCCTCCTGCATGTTACCGTCGCAGATGTCGATCCAGCGCACCAGCGAGTGCAAGGCCTTCGCATAGGCGACGGCTTCCTCGGCGGATCGCATTTCCGGTTCGGACACAATTTCCAGCAGCGGCGTGCCGGCCCGGTTCAGGTCGATGCCGCTCATGCCGTGAAAATCTTCGTGCAGGGATTTGCCCGCATCCTCTTCCAGATGGGCTCGCGTAAGTTGTATCTCGATTTCGCCACGTGTGGATGAAACGATGGCGATCTTTCCTCCCTGCACGATCGGAATCTCGTACTGGCTGATCTGATAACCCTTGGGAAGATCAGGATAGAAGTAATTCTTGCGTGCAAATATCGAGCGGCGGTTGATGGTCGCGCCTGTCGACAGTCCGAAACGGATCGCACGCTCGACCGCACCCTTGTTCAATACCGGAAGCGTGCCCGGCAACGCGACGTCCACGACGCTCGCCTGCGTGTTGGGCGCAGCGCCGAACGCCGTGGATGCGCCGGAGAAAATCTTCGACTGCGTCGACAGTTGCGTATGGGTTTCCAGGCCTATGACGACTTCCCAGTTCATCGGGCTTTGCCCGGTGAATGGTGCCCGACTTCGCTGGATACCGGGCTCTGCCCATAAATGGTAAACGGTGATTGGTGTGGCCGCGCGGCGGCGATGAATCCCGCTTTCACTGAAACCCTCCGGGAATGCGCTTGTGCCAGTCGGTTGCTAGTTGATACTGATGCGCTACGCCGAGCAGCTTCGCTTCCTCGAAATAATTGGCCATTAGTTGCAGGCCGACAGGCCGGTTTTTAGCACCGAATCCGCACGGGATGCTCATGCCGGGAATGCCCGCCAGGCTGCCGGGAATCGTATAAAGGTCGGACAAATACATGGCAACCGGATCGGCGGCCTTTTCACCGAATCCGAAGGCCACGCTGGTGGTCACCGGTCCGGCGATGATGTCGCACTGTCCGAAGGCCTGCTGGAATTCATCGGCGATGATCCGGCGCACTTTCTGCGCCTGCAGGTAATAGGCGTCGTAGTAGCCATGCGACAGCACGTAGGCGCCGATCAGGATGCGGCGGCGGGGTTCCGCGCCGAAGCCTTCGGCGCGCGATTTCTTGATCATGTCTTCGAGATCGCCGTACTGCGCGGCGCGGTGACCGTAACGCACGCCGTCGAAGCGACTCAGGTTGGACGAACACTCGGCGGGTGCGATGACGTAGTAGACCGGAATGCCGAGCGCGGCATTCGGCAGCGAAATCTCGACCAGCCGGGCGCCCTGGCGGACATACTCGGCCAGCGCCTCGCGCACCGCCTTTTCGACGTCCGGCTGCAATCCCTCACCGAAGAATTCCTTTGGCACGCCGAGGCGCAAGCCCTTCACGCCGCTTTCCAGGCTGCGCGTATAGTCTTCGCCGGCGCGCTCGACGCTGGTGGAATCGCGCGCATCGAATCCCAGCATGCCGTTGAAGATCAGCGCGGCATCCTGCGCGGAACTGGTCATGATGCCGGCCTGGTCCAGGCTGGAGGCAAACGCAATCATCCCCCATCGCGACGCCCGCCCATAGGTGGGCTTGATGCCGGTGATGCCCGAGAAAGCCGCCGGTTCGCGTATCGAGCCGCCGGTGTCGGTGGCCGTAGCCGCGGGCGCGATGCGGGCCGCCACCGCCGCGGCCGAGCCACCGGAGCTGCCGCCGGGGACGGCGGACTTGTCCCACGGGTTCAACACATTGCCGTAGTAGCTGTTCTCGTTGGACGACCCCATGGCGAATTCATCGCAATTGAGTTTGCCGAGCGTAACCATGCCGGCGTCGCCGAGTTTTTCCACCACCGCCGCGTCGAACGGGCTCATGTAGCCCTTGAGCATGCGTGACGACGCGGTGGAGGCGAATTCGCGGGTGACGAAAATGTCCTTGTGGGCAATGGGCACGCCGGTCAGCGGCGTGGCGTCCCCGCGCGCGATGCGGGCGTCGGCGGCGCACGCCTGCGCGAGCGTGACTTCCGGGCGTACGTCCAGAAAGGCATTCAAGTCCCGGTGACGATCGATGCGCGCGAGATAGAGCTGGGCGAGCTCTACAGCAGAGACTTGCCTGGCAGACAGCGCGCGACCGAGTTCGGCCACCGATTTCTCGAACATGGCCAGCCCCCTATTCGATTACGCGCGGCACGAGGAACAACCCGTCCTGGCTGGCAGGGGCGTTCTTCATGTTGGCGTCGCGGTCTGGTTTGTCGCTCACCCTATCCTCGCGCAGGCGCTGGCTGCCGCCGAGCGGATGCGACATCGGCTCGATGCCGGTGGTGTCCACCGCCTGCAGCTGTTCGATCAGCCTGAAAATCCCGTTCAGCTGCTCGAGCGTCTGTCGGGCTTCGCTTTCGGTAACCTCGATGCGGGCGAGATGCGCAATGCGTGTGACGTCGCTGGAAGTAAGAGACATGTACGGATATCTTTCAATCGGTCGTGGCGGAGTTCAGGGCGGGATTGCGGTCCCTGTCGCCGATAGCGGACAGCGGCCCAGCCTCCCCGCTTTTTGTTAACCGCAGCAGGGCGATAGGGTATCATACGGCATTCAAATTTCCGCACCGCGGCAATACATCGGACCCAGTCAATGTTTGGATTCCTAAACGGCTACTTCTCCAACGATCTGGCGATCGACCTCGGCACCGCCAACACGTTGATCTATGTTCGCGGCAAGGGCATCGTGCTCAACGAACCCTCGGTAGTGGCAATCAGGCAGGAGGGCGGGCCGAACGGCAAAAAGGTCATCCAGGAAGTGGGCCTGGCGGCGAAGCAAATGCTTGGCCGCACCCCCGGCAACATAACCGCCATCCGGCCAATGAAGGATGGCGTGATCGCCGATTTCACCGTCACCGAACAGATGCTCAAGCAGTTCATCAAGAAGGTTCACGACACACGGCTGTTCTCGCCCAGCCCGCGCATCGTCATCTGCGTACCTTGCGGTTCGACCCAGGTCGAGCGCCGCGCGATCCGGGAATCGGCCTATGGCGCCGGCGCGCGCAAGGTCGAATTGATCGAGGAACCGATGGCCGCCGCCATCGGCGCCGGGCTGCCGGTCGAAGAGGCCACCGGTTCGATGGTGGTCGACATCGGCGGCGGCACCACGGAAGTGGGCGTGATCTCGCTGGGTGGCATTGTCTATTCAGGATCGGTTCGGGTGGGCGGCGACAAGTTCGACGAAGCGATCATCAACTATATCCGGCGCAATTACGGCATGTTGATCGGCGAAACCACCGCCGAGGAAATCAAAAAGGAAATCGGCTCGGCTTTCCCGGGCTCGGAAGTGCGCGAAAAAGAGGTCAAGGGTCGCAACCTGGCCGAAGGCATCCCGCGCAGCTTTACCATCTCCAGCAACGAAATACTCGAAGCGCTGACCGATCCGCTCAACAGCATCGTCAGTGCGGTCAAATCCGCGCTTGAGCAAACTCCTCCCGAGCTGGGCGCGGACATCGCGGAAAAGGGCATGGTGCTCACTGGCGGTGGCGCGCTTCTGCGCGACATCGACCGTCTGCTGATGGAAGAGACCGGGTTGCCTGTGATCGTTGCGGACGATCCGCTGACCTGCGTGGTGCGTGGTTCCGGCCGTGCGCTGGAAAAAGTCGACAAACTGGCCACCATCTTTACGAATGACTGAGGATTTCATCGGGGGGCGAGGGGTGAGGGGTGAGGGGTGAGGGAACGGCGGTCAACTCCCGGTTTCGCGTCGGCACTTCGCAGGGCCTGTAACAGGCAGCAGTTCCCCCCCTTGGGCTTTAGCCCTCGTCCCGCACGCTCCGCCCTTCGCCGCTAGGATGGAATACACGCCGCCGCCTTTTTTCAGACGAGGCCCCAGCCTCCTTGCCCGCCTCGGACTGTTCGTCCTGCTGTCGCTGATACTGCTCTATGCCGATGCGCGCTTTCACTACATGGAAGCGATTCGCCGGGTCGTTGCCATCGCCTTGTATCCGTTGCAGCAACTCGCCGACACACCCGGCGCAGCCGCCTCCCGCATAGGCAATTTCTTCGTGTCCCAATCCTACCTGCAGCGCGAGAACGACCGCCTTTCGCACGAGAACTTCCTGCATGCCGGCCAGCTGCAGTCGCAGCAGGCCTTGATCGCAGAAAACAAGCATCTTCGCCAACTGCTGGAATTGCAGGAGCGTACTGAGCAGACCACGACCGTGGCCGAAATCCTTTATGTCGGGCGGGATTCCTTCACCCGCAAAGTCATCATCGACAAGGGGTCCTCGCAGGGCGTTGAGGAAGGCGCGGCGGTAGTGGACGATACCGGGCTGATCGGCCAGGTCACACGCACCTTTCCATGGACAGCGGAAATTTCGCTGATCAGCGATCGCGAGCAGGTGGTTCCGGCGCAAGTCGTGCGCAACGGCCTGCGCGCGGCGATCTTCGGCGTCGGATATGACGGCGCGCTCGATTTGCGATTCATGCCGGTCAATGCCGACGTGGAAAATGGCGATGTGCTGGTTACTTCGGGAATAGACGGTGTTTACCCGGCCGGATTGCCGGTCGCGATCGTGTCGAATATTGAGCGCAACGCCGCCTATCCTTTCGCCAAGATCACGTGTACGCCGGCGGCAGGTGCCAACCGCAACCGTCAGGTGCTGGTTTTGTCCAGACTGGCGCCGTTGCCCGAGTACCCCGTTGCGGCAGATACCAAGAAGGCCAAGGCGAGGAAAGCGAGGAAGGGCGGATGATGCGCTCGCCAATGTTCGGCAGACTGACCGGCAGCGAAGAGATCCTGCTGCCGGTCAGGCCGCTGTATCTGGCGGTCACGCTGTTCGTCGCATTGATGGTCAATTTGCTGCCGCTGACCGGCTGGGTGCTGGCCCTGCGTCCCGACTTCGTTGCGCTGGTGCTGCTTTACTGGGGCATTTTCCAGCCGCGCAAGATCGGATTTATGCCGGCTTTCCTGCTCGGCCTGGCGATGGACGTTGCTGACGGCAGCCTGTTCGGGCAGCACGCGCTCGCCTACTCGGTGATGATGTTCGCCGGAATAGCCTTGCACCGGCGCGTTTCAATGTTCGAAATGCGCCAGCAGATCCTGCATGTTCTGCCAATCCTGCTGATCATGCAGTTGATCGTGCTGGGCGTGCGCCAGGCGGCAGGTGGACAGTTTCCCGGTTGGTGGTACTTCCTCTCCAGCATAACCGGCGCCTTGCTGTGGCCTGCGACAGACCTGCTGCTGAAAATTCCGTTGCGCCAGCGCATCGGTCTGGACGAGGCGTGAGCGCGCGCAGAACACTTCCGGCCGCGACCGGCGCCCCGCGATGAATCGCACTGTCGAGCTGCGCGATCACCAGCGCGAGCTGTATTACTTCCAGTTTCGGCTGGCGATAGCCGGTGGTGCCGTGCTGTTCGCTTTTTTCGTCCTGCTGGTGCGGTTTTTCTACGTGCAGGTCATTCAGCACGACTATTACCACACACTTGCCGAACAAAACCGCATCTTCATCGTGCCGGTGGTGCCCAACCGCGGCTTGATCCTCGACCGCAATGGCGTCGTGCTGGCACACAACTTCGCCGCCTACACTCTCGAGATTACACCGTCCGTGGTCGCCGATCTCGACCAGACGATTAGCGAACTGGCGACCCTGGTGGACATCACACCTAAGGATCGCAAGCGCTTTCAGAAATTGCTTGAGGAAGGGCACGATTTCGCCAGCATCCCAATCCGCACGCGCCTGAACGACGAGGAAGTCGCGCGCTTTGCCGTGAATAATTACCGGTTTCCCGGCGTCGAGATCAATGCCCGGCTGTTTCGGCATTACCCGAGCGGCGAAATCGCCTCCCATGTCATCGGCTACATTGGCCGCCTGAGCGACAAGGACGTTGACGAACTGCGCGAGCAGGGCACCGCCGCCAACTACAGCGCGTCCGATTACATTGGCAAGGTCGGTCTCGAGCAGCGCTACGAAAGGGAATTGCGCGGGGTGACCGGGTACGAGCATATCGAAACCGACGCCAACGGCAAGTCGGTGCGCACGCTGCGCAGCATCCTGCCGGTCTCGGGCAACAATCTCACGCTGGCGCTCGATGCGAAATTGCAGCATGTCGCCGAACTGGCATTCGGAGAACACCGTGGATCGCTGGTCGCCATCGAGCCCTCGACCGGCGGCGTACTGGCGCTGGTTTCGAGGCCGGGGTTCGATCCAAACCTGTTTGTCGAGGGTATTGATCCGCTGAACTGGGACGCCTTGAACAATTCGCCGGACCATCCGCTCAATAATCGCGCACTGCAGGGCATGTATCCGCCGGGTTCGACGTTCAAACCGTTCATGGCACTCGCCGGCCTCGAACTGGGCAAGCGCAAGCCGGGCTTCACCATCAGCGATCCGGGCTATTTTGTATTGAGCGGCGGCGGCGGGCACGTCTATCGCGATTGGAAGGCGGGCGGCCATGGCATGGTGGATCTGCACAAGGCCATCGTGCAGTCCTGCGATACCTATTTTTACGGCCTCGCGCAGGATCTGGGTATCGATGCCATCCATCAGTTCATCGGCCAGTTCGGCTTCGGCAAGCTGACCGGCATCGACATCAACGGCGAGGTTGACGGCCTGTTGCCTTCGCAGGAATGGAAGCAGCGCCGCTTTCAGCAGAAATGGTTTGTCGGCGACACCATCTCGATCGGGGTCGGGCAGGGATACATGCTCGCGACGCCAATGCAACTCGCTTTTGCCACCGCCATCCTCGCCAATGACGGCCGTGTCTTCCGCCCGCATGTGGTCAAGCAGATTCAGAACAGCCAGACCGACGCCATTACCGTCATCGAACCGCAACCCAGGGCGGAAAATCCGCTGTCGAAGGAAAACATCAAGCAGGTGCGTGACGCGATGATCGACGTTACCCGACCCGGCGGCACGGCTGCCTGGGCCGGGCTCAATGCAAAATACCTCTTTGCCGGAAAGACCGGCACCGCGCAGGTGATCGGCATGAAGGGCCAGAAGTACGAGGAGAGCAAGATCAACGAACGCCATCG
>JBDTRK010000080.1:0-15785 GCA_039931685.1 Betaproteobacteria bacterium
AGATCGGGGCGAAATGGCTTTTCGCTTCTGACGTTGCGACCTGCAAATCCTTCATTTCCTGCTCCGATCCCGGCACGCCGTATTTCAGGCGGTCAGTGAAGGTATAAGTCTGCAAGGTCAGTTCGCCGACAAACCATTCGATGACGCGGCGCTGCAGTTCGCCGCCCTCGGTGCGAAAGTGCACGGCTATCTCGTCCGCCTCCTCGCCGTTGAGGAGGGTCCCCACCTGTTCGGACCAGGCTTCCTGTACCCAGTAGCCGCTGGCGACCTTGCGCTGGATCAGCGCATCCGTGCCATCCATCAGTTCGCGTTCGGCGGCTTTCCACAGCGGCGCGTCCAAATTCCATTTTTTTCGGTCCAGTCCTGCGGACTTGCCTTTTGCCGCAAGCAAGTCTCGCGCAGCAGTCAGCGCCGCCTGCTTGACGTAGACGCGACCGATGTAAACCGGAAGGGCCACGTCGTGCGCTTCGACGACGCGTGACACCGCGTCGCGCTTGAGTTCCGCCTCGCTGACATCTTCCGCCGCCAGGGCCGTCGACATAAAAACGGCGGCATAGATCGCGGCCGCCCACTTCATGCTGTTCACGCTCATCCTCCGTCGTTGCCCCATGTTGCACTGCCGCGCATGATGCCCCAGCCCGCCGGCCCGGGCCAGAAAAATATCGCGATCGATTCCACGCCGCGGTCGGCCGCGCAGCCATGGGCGCCACGGTCCGGTCTAGAATGATGCGGCAGCAAGCCAGGGCATTACCCTCGGCAGTCCATCGAAGCGCCACCATGAGCGCGCACAAGGGAGAGCGAAATGAAACTCGGATTCATCGGCGCAGGCTTTATCGCCAGGTTCCAGTCAGTTGCCATCAGCCAGGTGCGCGGACTGGAAATCGCGGGCATCCTGAAACGTCGCGGCGCCGAGGCACTCGCCGGTTTTTGCCGCGAACACCGGCTCGGGGACGCGAAAATCTATGCCAGCATCGCCGAACTGGCGAACAACGTCGACGTGATCGCGCTGTACGTTCCCAACTACACGCGTGTCGAGGTGATGGAAGAAATCGTGGCGGCCGTCAAGGCGGGCGCGAAGTTGAAGGGCGTAATCATCGACAAGCCACTGGCGCGCAACATGAAGGAAGCGCGGCGCATGGTGGAGCTGGCGCGCGAGGCGAAGTTGTTGACCGCATATTTCGAGAACCAGATTTTCATGAAAGCCATACGCAGCCAGCGCGCGCAGTTGCAACGCGTGGCGCAAACCATGGGTCCGCTGACGCTGACGCGCTCGGCGGAAGAACATGGTGGCCCGCACGAGCCGTGGTTCTGGGACCCGACCCGCCAGGGCGGCGGCGTGCTGCTCGACATGGGCTGCCACAGCATCGCGGTGGGCCGCCACGTGCTGACCCCGGCGGACAAGGACTTGCTGTTCCTGCAACCGGTTTCCGTCACGGCGGACATCGGCCTGCTCAAATGGGGGCAGAAGAAATGGCGCGAGAAATTGCTCAGGGAGCGCGGCGTCGATTATGCGAAAACACCGGCGGAAGATTTTGCCACCGGCATGATCACCTATCGAAACCCGGAAACCGGCCAGCACGTCAAGTCGCAATTCACCGACTCGTGGATGTTCGAGAAACAGGGCCTGCGCCTGTTCATGGACGGCATGGGGCCGGGCTACGCTTTCGAGATCAACACGCTGGTTTCACCACTGAGCGTGTTCATCGGTGATGTCGCGGCCGAGGCAATTGCGGATCAGGAAAGCGCGCTGGAAAAGGCCACGGCCAGCCGCGGCCTGCTGGCGGTGCAGTACAACGAGGCGGATTTGTACGGTTACACCGACGAGAACCAGGACATGCTGGCGTCCTTCTCCGCCGGGCGCAACGCCATGCTGTCCTGGGAATACGGGCTGGAGATCCAGCGGCTGGTCATGGCCAGCTATCTGTCGGCCGAACGCGGCAAGACCATCGACCTTACCGACAAGGCCGTCCTCGCGGAACTCGATGCCTACGTGCCGGCGATCCAGCAGGGCCGGGGCGCGGCGCAATTGCTTCACGCCGGGTAAATGAATCCGTAACCGCCGGCGCGTGGCACACCTTCGGCCTGTGCCGCGTGCCGGATTCGGTTACAGTAGGACATGCCGATCCGGTCCTTGCTACGGAGAGCCGTCCCAATGAAAGCTGCGGCACTGGCGTTGTTTGGCACGCTATGGTGGGGTTTCGCTCCCGCAGAAAGCCCTGCCTCATGGTTCCGCGGCGGGTTTACCGCCGAAGAGATGCTCGGCCATTGCAGGGCCGAGGAAAAGGATCCCGTGAAGGATTTCGGTCGTGGCGTCTGCATTGGATTCCTCGACGGATTCACGGCGGGGCACCAAGTTGCCGAGACTTACCACGCCTTTCACCATCGCGACGAAAAACTCGACGACATCTACGGCCATCTTTGCATTCCCGAGACCGTGAGCCGCGGCCAGTTGGCGCGTGCCTTCGTGCAATTCGTCGAGAAGAATCCGACCAAGCTCAAGCTGCCGGCCGGACTGGTGCTGGAAGACGCATTACGCGATGCGTTCGGCTGCCCCGGTAAGTGACGCCAGGCGGCCGCTGCGATCCGACGGACCTGTCATGGACCACTCGATCCGGATCCTGCTGGTAGAAGATTCCGAAGCCGACGCGGAGCTGGAATATCGCGCGCTGCGACGCGCCGGTGTGGCATTCGAGGCGCAACGCGTGCAAACCGAGGCCGACTTCGTGGCGCAGCTTGCACAACCATCCTTCGATGTAATCGTTTCGGACTATTCGCTACCCGGCTTCGGCGGCCTGGATGCGTTGGAAATCGCCAGGCAGCGCGTGCCCGACATCCCGTTCGTCTTCGTGTCGGGCGCGCTCGGCGAGGACAAGGCGGTGGAATTTCTCAAGGGCGGTGCCATCGACTATGTGCTCAAGACCAACCTGTCGCGCCTCGCCTCGGCGCTGACCCGAGCGATCGATCAGGCGGAGGCAAGTCGCGCGCGGCGCAAGGCCGACGCGCGCATCGCCGATCTGACCAATCTGTATGCGGCGCTGTCGGAGGCCAACGCCGCACTGGCCCGCTCCACGGCGAGGGATCAGTTGTTCCGCGACATGTGCCGCATTGCGGTGAAGCGCGGCGGCTTCGTGTTTGCCTGGGTCGGATTGTGCGATGCGGATGCCGGCCTGCTGCGCCCGGCCGCGACCTACGGCAATTCGCCGGCCTTTCTCGACGGCCTGGACATTCCGCTTGATCCCAACCGGCCGGGCGGACGCCAACCGGCTGCCGCCGCCGCCCGCGAAGGCCGGACCCATGTGAGCAACGACACTCTGCGGGACAAGCGCATCACCGAATTGCACGAGCGCATGCGCGTCTACTCGATCCGTTCGGCGGCATCGGTGCCACTGCTGCTGGATGGCAAGCCAATCGGCTCGTTCAGCTTGCATGCATCGGAAATCGACCATTTCGACGATGAACGCATGCACCTGCTCAATGAACTCGCCGGCGGCATTGCCTTCGCCCTGGATCGTTTCGAACAGGAAAGCCGGCGCCGGCGCGCGGAAGCCAGCATCCACGAGGCCAGGCAGCAATTGCAGGCCTTGTCGACCCGGCTGCTCGAAGTGCAGGAACAGGAGCGCGCGGACATCGCGCGCGAACTGCATGACGAAATCGGCCAATCGCTGACGCTGGTCAAGATCAAACTGCAGATGGCGCTGATGCGCGGCGAAAATGTCGAGGCGATAGCGACGGAATGCGTCGATATCACCAGCCACACGCTCGAGCAGGTGCGCACCATGTCCCTGAACCTGCGCCCGCCGGCGCTGGATGACCTCGGGCTGCCTGCGGCGTTGCAATGGGCTCTGGACCGCCAGCAGGGCGCAAACGGCTGGGAGATCGAATTTTCGTCCGATCCGGTGCCGGGTCGGCTGGCCATGGAAACGGAAACCGCCTGCTTTCGCATTGCCCAGGAAGCGCTCACCAACGCCGCGCGCCATTCCGGCGCGAAAAAAATCGCCGTTCGCCTGGGCATCCGCAACGAGCATCTCGAACTCGCCGTCGAGGACGACGGCTGCGGCTTCGATCAGGCTGCGGTGCGCAACCGGCCCGCCGATCGTTCCAGCATGGGATTGGTATCGATGAAGGAACGCGCCACGCTCGCCGGCGGGCGCCTGGCGATCGAGCCGGTCACTACGGGCGGCACCCGCGTGCTGGCCATGTTCCCGCTGCGCTGGCGCACCCAAGACAGCTGAGCGCGCCGGACCGCGCGCGTCACTGCACCGGAAAATCGACGCGCTTGATGAACACGATTTTGCCGCCGTCGTTTTTCACGATGCTGTAGCCGTGCAGACCGTCGCCGTTCTGGTCGAATTCGTAGGTGCCTTCCAGCCCCTTGTAGCCCTTGATCGCCAGGATCGCGGCGCGCACCGCCTCGGGCTGCGTGCTGCCGGCATTGCGGATGGCCAGCGCCAGGATCTGCGTCGCATCGTAGGACCAGCTGGCGAACGTGTCGGGGTTCACGCCGTACTTCTCGCGGTATTTCTTCATGAACCCGCGCGTCATGTCGTTCGCTTCGGTGGTGAAATCGGTGATGGCGTAAGTGCCGTACAGCGATTCGGCCGCCAGCTTGAGTGAGGTCACGGCAATGATCGAGGGCGATCCGACCCACGGAATCGTCACGCCAAGCTGGCGCAACTGGCGCGCGAAAATGCCCACGTCGGGTTCGAGGGTCATGTAGGTCGCGAGGATGTCGGCGTCGGATTTCTTGATCGAGAGCACGACCGCGGCGAAATCCTGCGAGTTGTTGGTGTAGCCCTGGTCGAGCACCGGCGTGATGCCCTGGGCCGCGAGCGCGGCAGTCAACGCTTTCGCGCCGCCGGAACCAAAGGCGTCCGTCGAATGGATGATCGCCCACTTCTTCAGCTTCAGGGTGTTGATGCCAAAGTCGGCGATGACGCGCGAAGAATAACTGTCATTCGGGCGTGCGCGGAACAGCCAGCGGTTGTTGACGTGGGTGAGGCTGGTATCCGTGCCACCGATCATCGTCGGCACGCCGGACTTGGCGATGGTCGGCGACGCGGCCTGCACTTGGGTGCTGCGGATCGGCCCGACGATGCCGGCTATGTCGCCGCGCCCGCCGAGCTTGGAAAAAGCGAGCACGGTGCCCGGATTGGTGCTCTGGTTGTCCTCGATCTGCAGCTCGATCGGCCGGCCAAGTACGCCGCCCGCTCGGTTGATTTCTTCCTGCGCCAGTTTGATGCCGTTGACGGTGAACTCGCCGGCTTGCGCCTGCACACCGGTGATCTCGTTGACCACACCGATCTTGATGGGATCCGCAGCATGGGCCCCAGCGGCGGCGCACAGCATTGCCACGACAAGCGTCATCCTTCTGATGGTTGTTCTCACTCTTTCTCCTCCTGATGAAACAGCACCGATTCCCGACCGCTTGCCGATCATCCTAGCACGGCATAAACCCGCGATGACGCCCGCCGATGGCGCAGCGCAACCGCCCGTATTGCAGCAACTGAAGCTTCATTCCGGTGTCGGCGCTGGACGCATTGACACGATGCAAGCGCGGCCTTACCGTTCCCCTCCTTATCAACTCCATCGATCGAGGATATCCATGAAACGCATTGCACCTGGCTTGGCATTGTTGATCGCGCTGATGAGCGCCCTTGCCTGCGCCGCGCAGAGCCTGCCGGCCGCCACGCCGGAATCGGTGGGCATGTCCGCGCAAAGGCTGGCGCGCATCGATGACGCGTTTCGCAAGGAAATCGACGCCGGAAAATTGCCCGGCGCGGTCGTACTGGTCGCACGCAAGGGCAAGTTGGTCTACGCGGACGCCATCGGCTTCCAGGACAAGGAAGCTGGCAAACCGATGGCGAGGGATTCGATTTTCCGCATTTACTCGATGACCAAGCCACTTGTCTCGGTGGCGGCGATGATGCTGGTCGAGGATGGCCGCATGCAGCTTACCGATCCGGTTTCGAAATTCCTGCCGGCGATGAAGTCGCTGAATGTCAGTGTGGCCAAAGCGGACGCCGAGTTCGCCAGGATTACCTACTCGCAAGTGCCCGCCGACCGGGAAATGACGGTGCAGGATCTGCTGCGCCACACGGCGGGCCTGGCGTACGGCGAGATCACGCAAAATGCGCCGGTAAAAGACGCGCTCGGCAAGGCCGGCCTGTACAAGTCCGCGATCGATTTCGATGCGCGCGACCTGGCCCCGGCCGAGGAAGTCGAACGCTTTGCCAAGGTGCCGCTCGCGCACCAGCCCGGCACGGTCTGGGAATACAGCCTCGCCAGCGACCTGCTCGGCCGCGTCATCGAAGCCGCGTCCGGAGAGCGCCTGGCGGATTTCCTCGACAGGCGCCTGTTCCAGCCGCTGAAGATGAGCGACACCGGCTTCTGGGTGCCGCAAGACAAGATCGGCCGCCTGGCAAACGCGCTTCCGACGGACGCTATCAGCGGCAAGCCGAACAACCTGATCGACGTGTCGACGGCGCCGGCCAACGACTCCGGCGGCGCCGGCGGCGTGTCTACGGCGGCCGATTACCTGCGTTTTTCGCAGATGATGTTGAACGGCGGCCAGCTCGACGGCCAGCGCATCCTGAGCCGCAATACGGTCGCGCTGATGTCGTCCGATCATTTGGGCACGCGCATCGCCGCACCGGTCACGCCAGGCGAACTGCTGCTCGGCGTGCCGGGCTATACCTTCGGCCTCGGTTTTGCGGTGCGCCAGGGATCGGGCATCGCCGGCGTACCCGGCTCGGCAGGCGAATTCATGTGGGCCGGCTATGCGGGCACCTACTTCTGGATCGATCCGAAGGAAGAAATCGTCGCGGTGATGATGACACAGGCACCTAGTCCGATCCGCGCTTACTACCGGCGGCTGTTCAAGCAGCTGGTGTATGCGGCGATCGCGGATTGAGAGAAGCCGTGACGACGTGAATTCGGGAGAACTGATTTCTTATGCGCGCACAAACAAGGATTGAATCCGGCTGGCCGTTCGATGTCAGGCCGCTGACGCCGCAACTTGGCGCGGAACTGATCGGCGTCGACCTCGCCGCAGGCGTCGATGAAATATTATTCGCGGCGATTTACCAGGCTTTCCTGCGTTATCAGGTATTGCTGTTCGGAACGCAGGAATTGCCACCGGGGCGGCAGGTAGAATTCGCGCGCCGCTTCGGCGAAGTGCAGATCCACGTCATGAACCAGTATCACGCCGACGGCTACCCGGAGTTGTACCGCCTGTCCAACCTGGACGAGAACGGGAATCCGAACGGCAAGCATCCCGACAAGGGCACGTTGGCGTGGCACACCGACGGCTCATGGCAGCGCGTCACCGGCCAGGCCACCATCATCTACGCCGAAGTCGTCGCCGGCGAAGGCGGCGAGACACACTTCTGCGACATGTACGGCGCCTACGAGCGGCTCACACCAGCCTGGAAGCGGCGCATCGAAAATTTGCGCGCCGTGCACAACCTGGATTTTTCACGCACGCGACGCCATGGCGAAGAACGCATGACCGACGCGCAGCGCAATGCGGTGCCGCCGGTCGATCATCCGATCGTGCGCACCCATCCCGACACCGGCCGTAAATGCCTGTTCCTGGGCGATCATGCCGAGTATGTACTGGGGATGGACTACAACGAAGGTCGCGCGCTGATCGAGGAACTGAACGCGCTGGCGATCCAACCCGACCTGACCTACCAACATCGCTGGACGCCGCACGAGCTGATCGTGTGGGACAACCGCTGCGTGCAGCACCGCGCAACGACCTACGACGCGGCGACGCAGAAACGCGTAATCAGACGATGTACGGTGCTGGGGGAAGTTCCGAAGTGAGGACAGGACTGAGGACTGAGGACTGAGGACTGAGTAAAGGATAAATGCAATGCGCGATTCGGGCTCTTAAGTTTTTACTCAGTCCTCAGTCCTCATCACTCAGTCCTTTTTTCCCCCTACTTGAGCATCGACGACAGCTTCCGGCTGAACGCGCCCAGCACCGACTCCTGCCTCGCCTCCGGATCGAATAAAACCGACCTGTCGATGGCCTTGAGGTCGTCCCAGCCGCACAACGCCATGACGCGATCGATTTCGCTGCGATAGATTTCGAGCACCCGCGCCACGCCCTGCTCGCCCGCGACCGCGACACCCCACAGGTGCGGCCGGCCGATCAGGCAGGCGGTCGCGCCCAGTGCCAGCGCCTTGACGACATCGCCGCCGCGGCGCACGCCGCCGTCGAGCAGCACCGGCATTTTGCCGGCTACGGCGTCCACCACCGCGGGCAGCGCATGCAGCGATGCGGGAACGATGTCGAGCTGCCGGCCGCCGTGGTTCGACACGATGAGGCCGTCGACCCCCAGGGACCGCGCGCGGCGCGCTTCGTCGGGATGCAGCACGCCCTTGAGCAGCAACGGCCGGTCCCAGATGCGGCGCAGCCATTCCACTTCCTTCCAGCTTGAGCTCGGATCCATCCAGCCGACAACGCGGGCGCCGATCGAAAACACGCCGGTATCGCCTTCACGCTCGTAATTGGCCATCGCCAGCTTCGGCGCGCGTGCCATGCGCAGGATCCAGCGCAGGTGGAAGGCCATGTCCACCAGGCTGCCCAGCGCGAACCGGGGCGGCACGGTGAAGCCGTTGCGCAGGTCGCGTTCGCGCTGGCCGAGCACCTGATTGTCGATGGTCAGCACCAGCGCCTTGTATCCGGCGCCGTGTGCACGCTGCACGAAATTTTCGGTCAGGCCGCGATCCTTGTAAGCGAAAATCTGCATCCACTGCCTGCCCTGCACCTGCGCTGCAAGATCCTCGATCTTCACCGTGGAGCCGTGGCTCATGGTATAGACCGTGCCCGCCGCCGCGGCCGCGTTGGCCGCAGCGATTTCGCCGCGCGGCCACAGCATGCCGGTCAGCCCGGTCGGCCCGATCAGCACCGGTCCGGGCAATCGTTCGCCGAACAACTCGATGGACTGGTCGCGGAGCGTGCTTCCCTGCAGGGGATTGGGCAGGATGGAGACCTCCCGGAACGCCGCTTCATTGCGTTGCAACGTCACTTCGTCTTCGGCGCCGCCATCGACGAAATCGAACACGGCGCGAGGCAGCCGCCGGCGTGCTAGTTTGCGCATGGCAGCAATGCTGTAGGCATGGTGCTTCAGAACGTCGTCCCGCATCGATTCTCCCTTCGCGCCGTTTCCGGATCGGGTGTTATCGTCGTCCAACGGCGGCGCGAAAGCAAAAAATTCCACAGCGGAAAACAGCCGTGGACGGATGGCGGGACAATCGGCGGGAACAGCCCTATGATGATTGAAGACGGCCAACCGCTGCACGACTCCCCGCGGACCACGCCGGCACGCAGAGGCCGGCAAAAAAAGCGGCCGTCATAACCGGTCAAAAACGGAGGACACATGAACTTCAAATCGACGATCGCAGCCGCCATGGCAGGTCTGTGGCTCATGTCCGCGGCCCATGCCGCGGAAACCATCAAGATCGCCCACATCGACCCGCTGAGCGGGCCGTTCGCGCTGACCGGGGAGAGTTTCGCCCGGCACCTCGATGCCGTTGTCGACGAGATCAATGCGAAGGGCGGCGTGCTGGGCGGCACGAAACTGGAAATGGTGCATTTCGACAACAAGTCGAGTCCGCAGGAAAGCGTGCAAATGCTCAAGCAGATCACCGACTCCGGCATCCGCTACCTGACTCAGGGTGCGGGATCGAACAACGCGCATGCCCTCTCCGAAGCGATCGCCAAGCACAACAGCCGCAATCCGGACAGCTCCGTGCTCTACATGAACTTCGCCGCACAAGACCCGGCGCTCACCAACGACAAGTGCAATTTCTGGCACTTCCGCTTCGACGCCAACGTGGACATGAAGCTCGAGGCGCTCACCAACTACATTGCACGCCAGAAAGACATCAAGCGGGTCTATCTGCTCAACCAGGACTATGCCTTCGGCCAGGCCGTGAGCAAGGCCGCGCGCGAAATGCTCAACCGCAAGCGCCCCGACATCGAGATCGTCGGCGACGACCTGCATCCGCTGGGCAAGGTGAAGGATTTCTCGCCTTACATCGCCAAGATCAAGGCCTCGGACGCGCAGGCGGTCATCACCGGCAACTGGGGTCCCGACTACACGCTGCTGATCAAGTCCAACAAGGACTCCGGACTGGGCGTCACCTATTACACGCTCAACGCCCACAATGCCGGATCGCCCGCTTCAGTGGGCGCCTCGGGTGCCGACCACGTGCGGCAGGTCTTCACCTGGCATGCCAACATTGCCAACAACAAGATCGAGAAATTCGCTTTGGACTACCGCAAGAAATACGGCGGGGACTTCTATTACAACACCGCCAAGACGGAGCTGGAGATGCTAGCCAAGGCCATGAACGACGCCAAGTCGGCCGACCCGCTGCCAGTGGCACGCGCGCTCGAAGGCATGAAATACCAGAGCGACACCGGCGAAGTTTTCATGCGTGCAGCCGACCACCAGATCTCGCAGCCTATCTACATCGCGACCTTCACCAAGGCCGGCGGCAAGGACGTGAAGATCGATGCGGAGGGTTCCGGCTACGGCTGGAGAACCGACTTGCGCGTCGAAGCGGCGGAAACCATCCTGCCGACGACCTGCAAAATGGAAAGGCCCTGAGCTGCAGCGCAGGACCAGGGGATCAGCCGGCGATCCTCAGCCATACCCAGGCAAGGATCGCCGCCCCGCCGAGATACACGCATAAGCCGGCGGGCTTGGACATGACGATGCCGACGTCCGCTCTCGACGGCAGGCATGAATACGTCAGGCTCGCCGCCACGTAGCCCCAGGCGAACTCCTGTAGCGACAACGGCGGAATCTGCGACGCGCGGTAATACACCAGCATCAATGCCGCAGGCAGCGCCAGCAGCGGCGCAAAGCCCACCCAGAGCGCGTTGTACCAGCGGATATTGGAGAACATCACGTAGCCGAGCGTGGCCGATCCGTCACGGTGGAACTTCGGCAGCAGCGAGACTTGCACCGGCTTGGCCAGGGCGAGCGTGCCGACGAGAAAATGCAGGAGCTCATGGCCGACCGTGCCCGGCAGCGAGACCAGGCTGAAAAAGCGCGGCATCCCGCGCAGGCGGTGAAGCAAGGCGGCGATGGCGATCACCGCCGTCAGATAGCCCACGAAAGTCCATCCGATCGATAGGTCGAACAGCTTCATGGCAGCCAGGGTCGCCTGCGGCCGTCTCGCATTGCCCCTGGAGAAATCCTCACGCGCGCTACTTCGCGTTCGGCAGCGACCGAGCCACCAGATCGATGCGCTTGCGGATCGATTGCAGCGCCGCGGTATCCCCGCCCGCTTCTGCGAGCCTGGCCTGCACTTCAAGGTAGGCGAGCAACGGCCGGCGATAGCCCTGTGCGGAGGCGGTGTCGATGGCGGCGCTCAATCCCTGCGGCGACAACTGCGCGCGCCGGAACAAGGCGCCCGCCGCGACCAGGCGCGACACCGGATCGGCAATCTGTTGCATGGCCTTGTTGCGGGCGGCTTCGTCGCGGGCCCGAGCGACGTCGCGATATTGCGCAGGCAGCATGGAGGCGTCCTGTTCGCGCAAGCGGCCGCTGATAAAATCCCCGTAAGCTTGGTCTTCCGCCGTCGCATCGGTTCTCGCGGCTTCAAATTCCCGGCAAGCGTCGACATCGAGCGCCGCCGCGCCGAGGGCGCAGCGCACCAGCTCCGCGCGTGCGACAAGTTCGGGCCTGCCGGTGGAAGCCAGCGCCGCTTTGGCGTCGGCAAAACTGTGTTGCGCGAGCCGCGAATTGCCCTCCAGATAGTGCTGCCTGAATCGTTCCAGCGACGCATGCGATTGCGACTGCCAGTCCGACGGCAGCGGCCCTCCGGCACAGGCGCCCAGCAGCAGCGCGGCGCAAGCGATCGCGATTCTCACGGCAGCTTGATCTCGGTGGTCTTGCGCGCAAACGGCCACTTGCGGTTGATTTCGTCGATGAGCCCATTGACCTTGCGGATGCTGTCGTCGACTTCCACGCGCAGCGCGCCCAGGTCGGTGGTGGCCTCCTTGACGTTGCTGGCCGCGCCCTTGAATTCCACTGCGGTGGTCTGCGCGGTGGCGAGAACGGCATCGGCCTTCTTCAGGCTGTCGCGCGCTTCGCCGAGAATGGCGTTCAACTGCACCACGGATTTTTTCGCTTCGTCCATCACCCCGCCCTCGCTGAACATCCTGTCGTCCGTCTTGGCCAGCACGCCGTCCGCGCGCGCGGTGACGCCCTTGAGCGAAGCAACCAAGGCATTCACGCCGTCGACGGTATCGAGCACTTTTTTGGCCTGCTCCGGACTGCCGGTCATGCCGCCGAGCACGCCGTACTCGCCGGCCATGCGCTCGGTCACCGATTTCAAATGGCCCAGCGTCTGGTTGAAGCTCGAATCGGGACGGATGATCTCGTCGATGTTCTGCAGGATGCTGCTGGCGCGGGCGATCACCTGCGGAATATCCTGTGCCGCGTCCTTGGCGGCAAGGGGGCGCTCCGAGCCCGGCGGCAACTGCGGATCCTGCATCTTCGCGGAAACGGCCTTTATCTTCGCGCCGCCGAGGATCGGCTTTTCCAGCGAGAACACGCTGCTGGTGCGCAGCCAGCGCGCTTCCTTTTCCTTGATGCGGACATCGATGCGCACGCGGCCCAGTTCGTCGAGGGCCATGCCGGAAACCTGGCCGATCGGGAATCCGGAAAACATGATCGGCATGCCCACCACCACGCCCTCGGCGTCCGACGCAGACAGCGTCAGCGCCTGGGTACGGTCGAACATGCCACGCGCGTAGAGCGAATAAAGCAGCAAGCCGACGGCGATGACCGGGATCAGGGTCAGGACCGCCCCGACCTTGACGCCGAGGTACTTTATGTGCGCCTGTTGTACAGCGGGGCGTTCCATGTGTAGTCCAGGATCCAGCACTGCTCGAAGTGCGCATCAAGCGAAAGCAGCAGTTTATTGAGGAAAAATGGATAGTTGGTATCCGGCAGCATCTGCGCCGGCCGGTCTATCAGGATTATAGGAGGAGACAGCACGATCGCCCGCAGCAACTTGGCGACAAAGCGCTCTTCGTAGCTCAGATCGGGATCGCGCTGCTCGGCGCACCCGGCCTGGCCGACCTGGATCAGTAGCTTCCAGGCCGTGTCGTTGGCTTCTCCGATATAGGTGTTGGTGCGGAACTGCAGCACGACCGTGATGTTCTCGAGCACCGAGAGGTTGGCGCGCAGCGGCAGGTTTTCCGACACCAGGATCGCCTCCGGATGTTCTTCGATCAATTGGCGCCGCTGCGCATCGTCCGGCAGCAGGACGACCCGTTTTTTCGCGGCGGGTTTTTCGCTGGCGTCGGTCATCGCATCAGACGTAGACGATGGCGAGCGCCGCGGCCTCGATCACCATCAGCGCGAAAAACAGCCGGACCATGCCGCGAAGAACGGCGATCGGCGCATAGAACAGCTTCTGCGGCGTGCTCAGTCCTTCGGCAATCGGTATCACGGTCACGGCGAAGCCGAAGGCAAGCGTCTTCAGCCACAGCACGACCAGGGCCGGAATGTCGAGCACCCGGCCGATCATGCGCGTGAAATCGCTCGGGGTGAGGCTCCATGGATGGAAATCGATGATCAGCAGGTGCGTGAGCCAGAGCGCGATGACGATGTTGACCGCGGTCAATGCCAGCACGGATATCGTGCCGCCGATTACGCGCGGCAGCAGTTCGAGTCGCATCGGGTCGATACCCATGCGCTGCAGCGCGTCGAGTTCGTGCTGGATCTTCATCAGCGCCACTTCGGTGTTGATCGCCGCTCCGGTACGCAACGCGATGAACAGCACGGTCATCAGCGGCAGGATCTCGAGCACCAGGATGCGCACGATCAATTCCAGCGCGTATTCGTACAAGCCGTACTTGGCCGCAGTCGTGCCGACGATTTCGATGATTAGAAAACTGAACAGCGCGGCGAACAGGGCGAAGCCCGGGAGGATCTGCCAGGCGGTGAAATAGATCTGTTTCTGCACGATCAGCCGCGTCGCCTTGTTGTACATGGACGGCGACATGACCCCGACGAGGGCGGTAAGGGCGAACCGGAAGACTTTCGCCCAGCCGTTCAACCGCTCGGAGAAGGCCTGTCCGCGCAGGTTGAGCCAGATGTACAACGCGTTCATTATCGCGGCGTCCCGCCCAGTCCGCGCACGAACTTCGCCTGCTCCTGCGCCGCGCTGTGCAGCAGGCTCAGGTCGTTGCCGGCCAGCACCATGCGGAAGCCCAGGCCCAGATACCGCGTGAGCAGTTCCTTGCCGTAGATGCCGCCGAGCGCGGGGATCTTGCGGTGCATCTTGCACGCGCCGAGTACGGTGTCGATAGCCGCGCGCAGACGCTCGTGATCCAGCTGGCCGGGAATACCCATCTCGATGCACAGATCGTTGGTGCCGATCAGCAGCGCATCCACGCCTGGCACCGCGGCGATCCGGTCGGCATTTTCCACGGCGCGCGGCGTTTCGATCATCGCGACCACCAGCGTCGCGCCATCCAGACCGCTCATGACTTCGCCGACCGGGCGCGAGGCGAATCCGAAGTGCGGATAGGTACCGCCGATCGAGCGATGTCCCAGCGGCGGAAAACGGAAGGCCTCGGCCATGGCTCGCGCCTGGTCTTCGGTGTCGACGTGCGGAATGACCACGCCGAGCGCGCCGCCGTCCAGGCAGCGCGCGCCCAACGCAAGTTCGCCAGCGGGAACGCGCACCAGCGGGGCGATGCCTGCATCCAGCGCGGCCACCGAAATCTGACCGGCAGTCTCGACCGAAGTCGATCCATGCTCCAGGTCGATGAACAGCCAGTCGAACCCCGCGGACTTCATCAGGCGCGCGACCTCCACGCCACGCAGCCCGCGCACGCCCACGCCGATGGCGACCTCACCTTTTTCCAGGCGTTCTTTGGCCGGATTCGTCAGTTGCTGCATCGCTTCCCCCCATTGTCGTTGGCCGGGCTCGCGCGCCCGGAAGCAAGGATGGCAACGATAGCAGAACAGGCTGACGGCTGGCGGTCCGCGCAGCGGGACGCGCGGGTCGTGCCGCAGGCCTCAGCCGCCGAACAAGCGCCAGCCGTGGCCGCCGCAATCCGGGCAGGGCCGGCCGCCGAGAACGCCGGTTGATTCGCACGTCCGGCAGGGATCCCAAACGAAAGACAGGTCGCTGCGGAATGTGCCTGCGCAGCGCCTGCCGTGCACCGACGCACTGCAACGCTGGTTGACGCGCTGCTGCGGGTCGATCAGTGCACGGCAAAGGGTACAGACGGCGAGGGGCTTGGGTTTTGCGGTATGTCGCATGGATGGTCCTTTGCGGGGCGCGAGCGCTTTCGGTCAACCCGGCGGGACCGGTCGTCCCGAATGCGGGAGAGGGAGAAGGACCACACTACTCCGCATCGGGGCCGGACGGTCGCCTATTTCGTGCCGGGAAGCGCGATGGCGATTTCCGGCAAGCGATCACCAGCGCCAGGTCCGCGCTAGACTCGCGGAAATTACGACTCGGGGGGAACGATGGAAAAAGTCGTCTGGGGGGTACTGGGCACGGCAAAAATCGGCTTGCAGAAGGTGCTGCCCGGCATGCAGAAGAGCCCGCTGTGCGAAATTCGGGCGATTGCCTCACGCTCTGCGGAATCGGCGCGCAAGGCCGCCGCCGAACTGGGAATCGCCAGGGCATACGGAAGCTACGAAGCCTTGCTCGCCGATCCGCAGATCGAGGCCATTTACAATCCACTGCCGAACCACCTGCACGTTTCGTGGTCGATCAAGGCGGCAGAAGCA
>JBDTRK010000081.1:0-15577 GCA_039931685.1 Betaproteobacteria bacterium
GGCGAGGCCGCCGAGGAACTCGCGTCGCGGCGGCAATGATTTCGAATCCGGCATGGTCATATCCTTTCCTGTGGGTAAGGTCGGTCTGGTTTGTGCTGCATTTGTATTATCAGTCATGTCGGCGTGCGCAGGCGGCGGCGCAAACAAAAACCCCGCTTGCGCGGGGTATGGAATCAGGCACGTCAGAAAAAATATTTCAGGCCGGCAGGGGATCTTCCTCGTAAACCGGTTGATCGCGCGGCTTGTCTGCAGCCGCCCTGCGCTGCTGTTCGGCCGCCTTTCTTTTTTCTTCCTCTTCTGCCAGTTTCGCCCAGTACAGCGCTTCGAATTCAAAGCACATGGCACACCTCCTTCGACGGAGTGGGGCGCTACAAAGCTTCGTAGCGTGATCCCATGCTAGCGCCGACCGGCGGCCCGATCAACCGTTTTTGCCGGCGCTATTGCGGCGCCGCAGCAAGTTCTTCGCGTGCTTTTTCCATGGCCTCGACGATGACTTCCGGCGGTTGCGCGCCGGACAGCGCGAGGCGCTGGTTGAAAATGAAAAACGGCACGCCTTCCACGCCGATGGTGCGCGCTCGCCGGTCCTGCTCCTCGATCAGTTCGCGATCCGCATCGCCGGCCAGATAGGCGAGCGTTTCGTCGCGATCCAGGCCCGCCTGTTGCGCGATGTCCGCCAATGTTTCCCGGTTGGTCAGATCCGCACCTTCCAGAAAATAACGGCGGAAAATGACCTCGGCCATGGCATCCTGTTTGCCGAGTTCGCCGGCGTGGTGCATCAAGCGGTGCGCATCGATGGTATTGGGCTGCACCTGGATGCTGTCGAACGCGAAATCGATGCCGACGCGCTCGCCCGCGGCCGACACGCGCGCATAGATCTCTTTGGCGCGCGCGGGCCCGCCAAATTTGTTTTCCAGATACTGCTTGCGTGGCACGCCGCTCGCGGGAAGATCGGGATTCAACTGGAACGGATGCCAGCGCACCACCGGAGCCTCGTCCGGGTGCTGTACCTGCCACATCTCCAGCGCACGTTCGAGGTTGCGTTTGCCGATGAAACACCATGGGCATACGACATCCGAAATCACGTCAATTTGAAAAGGCATTTTGTTCCTCAATTACAAACCATGCGTTTCACTGCCAGCGTTTCATTCCCGTACGACACTCTGCGATCGAACACCGCATTGCAGCCGTTCATGCCCGGCGGCAGCAGCGCCGTCAGGCTGGCGGTCGTGCGCTCGTACGTGCAGTTCAGGTGGAAGTTGCGCTTGCTTTGCGGCAATCGCCAGGAAACGCGCAATTCGCCGCGTGTGCTTTTCACCGAGTACGGCTTGATCCTGTGGTTCTGCGACGGCGGACCATCGTAGATCGTCATGCCGGTAAGTCGCAGCGGCGGATCAGTGTACGAAACCGTCCAGTCGCCGCTCGCGCTTGCCTGCTGGTTTACTTCGATCGCGTCCGGGCAAAGGACTTCGGCCTGTGCTGGCCAGGTGAGGGAGAGCAGAACGGCTGTCGTGGCGAATTTCATGCGCAGAAGGTTCCCGGGTTCGTGTTGTTACGCTATTTTAAACCCCTAATGCGGGGAACCACGGGGCGCCCTTTTAAGGATTCCCGAGGGAGAACCCTGAATCGGATTGCTCGAGATATGGGAGATCAGGTGATTGGGCGCGCGGGTGCGGGCCCGCGAGAGAGAGACTGGTCGGCCGGCGGCCCTTTGAGTTCGACCACATTGCCCTCCGGATCGGCAAGATACAGCGACGGACCTTCTCCCTCGGCGCCATAGCGTGACTCGACCTGATTCGCCTCGATGCCGTGGGTTTCGAGATGCCTGCGGATGTCCGCTTCGTCGAAAGGCTCCACCCGAACGCAGAAGTGATCCATGTTGCGTGCTTCCGGCCCGGGTGCTGCGCCGCCAGCCATGCCGAGTTTGCCGCTAACCGGCACCAGGTCGATGAGCGATCGCCCGGCGCGCAACTGAACCAGGCCGATTGCATCCTGGCGACGCTCCACGCTGCAGCCCAGTGCGCCACAGTAGAAGCGCAGCATTTCATCCAGATCGACGACACGCAAGACGATATGGTCGATTTCGCGGATTCGGATCATGGTAATTCGCTCAACCTCGTTGATCCCTCGGATTGCCGGGGCGCAAGCGGCGCGGTGCGTCTGTGGCCCTGCGAATCAAACCTGGCCGAGAAATGCCGCCTCGACACAAGCTAAAAAGTTTGCGGTTGCATGCAGTGTTAGCGGGACACTGAGCGATCTCGTCAGAAACCTCGCCAGTCCAAGCAGCGCGCCCAACAAATAAATGGTGGTTATTCCGTACAAGTCGTACTGGACGTGAATCGCGGCCCACAGTGCTGACGTGAGGGCTATGGTGCCAACAGGGCCTATGAAACTCGAGGCGAGGCCTTTGAAGAGGAAGCCACGAAAGAATGTTTCCTCGAGTAGCGGTGCCGCTACGACAAGAGCCAGCCACAGCAGCCAGCGTGGATGCGACGAGTTGTATGCAGTACTCATGAACTCCGGGACAACGGACTTTCCAAGGAGTGCCGTCACGGCATCGGACAAGACGAGGAACACGATCAGGATGCCCAGCCACCGCATTAGCGAACCGGCCGGCACCGGCCTTAGCGCGAAGTAGTCCCTGATCCGGGACCCTTTCTTCAGCCCGGCAATACCAGCGACAAGCGGCAGACACACCAATGTCGTGGCAATCGTGACGACGGACAACACAAAACCGTTGTTCTGGGCGGATTCCAGAAGGCCCAGAATGCTTTGCTCGCTGACATCATGTTGACCGCGTATCACGATGAACAATGTCACGACGACTTGCACGACAATAAAAACCAGCCCTGCGCCGATACCCCAGAGGATCGTACCCGGGAGTCGCCAGTAGGCAGACGGGCGCTCTGCGGGTGGAAGGGCGCAAACGTTGCCTTCGATGCTCATATCATCTGGCGTCCGGTTGGTGGGGGCGGAGTCGATTTTTCTTGCGACTGGAATTGGAAAATACACGCTGATCCCGCTTATTACTGGTAGGTTTTTCCAGCGTGCCTGAGCCAACCCGCTTGATGGCGGCCGGCCGGGTCGCGATGGGTCCAATGGATGACACCGCCTTTGGCGTTCCACTCGTAGACACCGTTGAACCCGACGACGTCGCCCGGCTTCAGCGAGTCGAGCCGGAGCGCAAGATCGATGTTGTGCGCGACCAGGAGCGTCTGGCCCGAAGACAGCCGCAGGATGAAGCGCTGGTGACGGCTGCCTTCGGTGTCGTCGGCAAGAAGTTTTGTGACGATGCCTTCGCCCGTGACCTGCTTGCCGCTCTGCTGCTCGGCGAATGTATCACGCTGTCCATCGGCCTGGTCGGCCGATAGCCCCCGTACCCGGGTTGCAGGTGTGCTGGTTAAGCGGTGCAGGGCGCCGGTCTGGTCCAGGCCAAAATAAAGCGCTGCGCCTACGACTATTGCAACAGCGAGTCTATTCATGTGCCTTCAATGCGTCGGCTTTTTACTGGTCGGTGGCGCATGGGATGAAGAAGAAAAAAAAGTACGAATGGGTCGGAGTCAATTTTTCCGTGTTGCTCGACGTACTCTCGTGATGCCAGTCGTCAATGCTCAAAGCGAATTCAAGAATACTATCAACGCCTCCCGTTCCGCCTTCGGCATTTGCACGAAGGCCTCCCGCGAAGCCGCCGCTTCCCCGCCATGCCACAGAATCGCCTCGGTCAGATCGCGTGCGCGCCCATCGTGCAGCAGCGCGACATTGCCGTTGACCTTGCCGCTCAGCCCGACGCCCCACAGCGGCGGCGTGCGCCAGTCGCGCGGACCGGCGAGGAAATCGGGCCGGCCGTCGGCGAGGCCTTCGCCCATGTCGTGCAGCAGCAGGTCGGAGTAGGGATGGATGGTTTGGTCGCTGAGTTGCGCCAGCGCGGGAAAGTCGCCGGTTTTCATCTCGGGCACATGGCAGACCGAGCATTGCGCCTGCGCGAACAATTTCTCGCCATGCGGCGCGACCGGGTCGTCGATGCGGTGGCGCGCGGGCACGCCGAGCGCGCGCAGGTAAACCAGTAATGCATCGAAGGCTGGGCCGGGTTGCTCGGGGACCATGCCGAGCGGCCGCTTGCGGCAGGCAGTCTGGATCGCGGGGCAGTTTTCGATCTTGAACAGCCCGGTCGTCACGCCGAGTTCGTTGAGGAAGGCGGACGCGACCTGTTGCCTGAGGTTGGGCTGGTTGGCTTTCCAGCCGAAGCGGCCCGGCACCGTGGCCTGTCCTTCTGCATCCCAAACGTAATTCAGGCGGCCGTTAAAGCCGAGTTGTCGTTGCGCTCGCGCGATGTCCTGCAAGGTTTCCGGCGTTACCGCATCCAGCAGTCCCGCGCCGAAAACCGGCGGCGCGATGCGTATCGACGTCAGCGTGTCCGGGCCGATGTCGCCGAAGGCCAGGCTGTGCAAGCGCAGGTTCGGCTTGCGCAGCGTGACGCGGGTTCCGTCCTCGAGGTGCTCATCGTGGTCTTCCCAGGCGATGGCCGCGCTGCCTTCCGCCGGCACGCGGCCGAGTTCGCCCTGGTTCTGCAACTGGTCGCCGTAGCGCGGATGGGGAAGCGGACCGCCGTGATCGTCCTCACCCGGAACCGAAAGGCGCACGACCATCGAGGCGAGATTTTCTTGCGATGAATCCGGCGCGTGGCCGCGGCCGTTGTTGGCATGGCAATCGCTGCAAGCTTCCCCGTTCGACGTCGGTCCGCGTCCCCATTTTCCGCCGATGCCGAGGAAGACCACCCAGCGCTGCTTGAACTCGTCGCGGCCGGCGGTGACCTGTTCGCGCAAGGCCGCCTCGAGGCCGGGGCCGGCTTGCGCATAAGCCAGTGTCGCGCACGCGACCAAGGCTGTCGCGGCAACCAGCAGCGCCGGCCGAGGAGAAAGGGTCATGCGAGCGACGTTGCGTACGGCGGATTCACGGCGGTGCTCAGCGCGTAATCATCAGGCCGAGGCGAATCTGCGGCTGCACCCGACGGTTGTAGTCGAGCAGGCTTTCGCCGTAGCCGTTGAAGTATTGCAGATGCAGGTAGCCGCCGAAGTTGCCCAGTTTCTCGGTGTTGAGCGGCAAGGAGAGATCCAGTTGGACGCTGTAGGGACCCTGGTCGGTGCCTTTGCGCAGGGTCGTGGCGAGCTGGAGGCCGTCTTTTTTACCAACTTTGATGAGCAGGTCGCCGTAGCCGCGGTAATAAGGCATGTCCGGATTGTCCGACTTCTCCAGGTAGCTGTAGATTTTCGGCGACACCGAGACGAAATACTTGTCCCGGAAGGGAAAGGTCAGTGTCGGGCGCACGAAGGCGATGTTCATGCTGCGCGAGTCTGTGCCGTCCTTGCCGTTGGATTCGTGTTCCACGCCGGCCTGGAAGCCGAGCTGCGAGCTTTGCCGGAACGGCCACTGCGATACTTCGTCGTCGAGGAAAAAGAAACTCGGGCGGTAACTCGAGTCGTAGAACGGCGCGGAGGACTTTCCGATCGCCCACAGGGAAGTCTGCGAGTAGGCGAGGTAGAGTTTTTCCAGGAAAGGCGTGGTGGTGTTTTCCTTGAACAGGCGGAATTTCAGGCTGACCTGAAATTTGGCGTTGCCGCCGCCGTTCGAACCCGCGATGAAATAATTCGGCTCGTAGGGCGAGTAGGCGGAGGTGAAGCGTTCCGAGTCGCGCTCGCTCGGCACATTCGCAGGCAAGGCCGCGGTGTTGCGCCGCACTGGGGCACTTTCCTGTTCCACGATGGGCTTCGCCATTTCCGCCGGCGCAGCCGCAACGCCGAGCGACGAGCCGCCGATTTCCTGCGGATCGAGCACCAGATTGCCGGTCAGGCCTGGCGGCAATGGTCCGGAGTAGCGCACGCGCAGGAAGCCGCCCGGCGGGACGCTGACCTGCGTGGCGCGGGCTTCGACTGGCGTGAGCACGATGTCCAGCGCGTCTGCCAGGCCGCGCGCGCGCAGCGTGAGCCGGGCCGGCACTTCGACGGCAAGCGATTGTTCGGCGGAATCGTTCGTCACGAACAGCGTGACGTTGAGCACGCCGCCGGCGGCGACCGTGCGCTGGTCGGCGACGAGCAGGAACTCTGCGCGCGCGGTGCCGGCACACAACAAAACAAGCAAGAGGTAGATGCAAGCACGGGTCACGGCATGGCCTTTTCTGCGCGAACAGGCCACAGTTTACTGCCTGCCGACATTGCGCGCCGCGCGCCGCATCAGGCCAGCATCGCCAACCCGTAGAGCGCGTAGCCGGTCAGCACGGCTCCCGAAATGCGGTTGATCCAAAGCAGGACGGCCGGCCGGAACAGTGTGGAGGATCGGGCGACCACGCTCGTGAGCATCAGCCACCACAGCAGGGATCCGGCGAAAACGCCGGCTGCGAAGGTGAAAGATTGCTCGCTCGAGGCGATCGATGCCACGGACGCGAAGATGCCGGCGAAGAAGAGGATGGTTGGCGGATTGGCCAGGGTCAGGCCGTAAGCGGTGAGAAACGCGCGGCCGTCGGAAATCGCGCTGGCTGCGGCTTTGTCCGGGCGCGGCGCGGCGAGCGCGATGCGCAGGCCGAGCACGACCAGCAACAGCGAGCCGACCAGCTTGATCCAGAAGGTGCCGGCCAGCAGCAGCGCAGCCACGGCGGTGACGCCGAAAGCCGCGATCGCCGCGTAAGTCAGGTCCGCGGCGGCGACGCCGGCGCCGAATACCAGGCCGGCGCTGCGGCCATGATCCAGCGTGCGATGTATGCACAACAGGCTCATCGGGCCGACCGGTGCCGCCACCGCTATGCCGATGCTGACGGATTTCAGCAGGAACCACGCATCCATGATCGAATCGTAGCGGGCATTGCCGTCCCAGTCACCGACTGGACGGCGACGGCGGAGCGCGTCAGTTCTGGACCTGGATTCCCGGCGGCAACTGGAACAAGGCCTTGTCCGCCTTGCGATTCGGTTCGTAGCGCAGGAAGCGCATGGCGTAGGCATATTCCGGGGACTTCACCAAAACCTGCAGCGGCGTCTGGTCGGTCTTCATGAACAGCGTGACCTGGCGATCGTCCAGGTCGAGCTGGTAGAGCTTGCACTTGAAGCCGTCGACTTCCTCGGCCGGCAGCTCCCTGGCATTGTTCTCCTGGAAAAAATCGAACTCCTTGCCAAACTCGAGCTGGCGCAGCTTTTCCGATGTCTCCGACGCGAACAGCGGGAAATGGATCGTGTAGGTCGGTCCCGGATCGACCGTGTGCTGCGCCTTGCCGATATTGCGGTCCGCGATCCAGATGTCCGGTTCGGCGACGATGATCAGGCCGTGGATCTTGGTCTGCGGGTTGGGCGCGTCCTCGAACCGCAGGTGGGTTTTGCCGATGCGCCAGACTTTCTTGACCTGGGCGTCGAAGCTGTCCGGCGCTATTTTTTCGGAGACGAGCTTGTATTCCACATAAAGCATCTTTTCCTCGGCCGCGGGTGCGGCCAGCGGCAGGAGTACAAGCAAAAGGCCGAGCAGGAATCTGGGCATGGCGGGCGGGTATCTCCAATGATTGTGTGCGCGCAGTCTACAACGGATCGTTCGGCGACGACGCCGCGGAATCATCGCGCTTCGCAGACAACGAAACAGGCGAACTTTCGATGACAAGCTGCCTGGAATTGCAGGAAAATTTCCGGCCGATCGCGCCGGTGGTCCTCGCGTTGCCTAAAGTTCGATCGGCCAGCTGATGCCCGCGGTGACGCCGCCGTCGACGCGCAGGTTCTGGCCGGTGACGAAGGCGGACGCCGGCGAAGCCAGGTAGATCGCCGCGCCGACCAGGTCCCGGACGTCGCCGAGTTTGCCCAGCGGCGTGTTGGCCTTCGCCCAGTTGGTCATTTTTTCCTGTGCCCACATTTTCGCCGACAGCGCAGTGGGGAAGAATCCCGGCGCGATCGAATTTACACGGACGCCATGCTTGCCCCATTCATTGGCCAACGAGCGCGTCATCATCAACACGCCGGCCTTGCTGATCGCATACGGCGTGACGCCGGTCAGCGGCGCATAGGTGTTCAACGAGTCGACGTTGATGATGGCGCCGGATTTGCGCCCGATCATGTGGCGGCCCACCGCCTGGGCCAGCATGAAGGCGCCGCGCAGGTTGATGTTTACGATCCAGTCGTATTCCTCTGCGCTGTAGTCTTCGGCCTTCATGCGCTTGTTCACGCCGGCCACGCTCACCAGCGTGTCGATGTGGCCGAATTTGTCCACGACGTTCTTAACCAGCCTGGCCACGTCCTCCGGTTTGGCGACGTCACAGACTTCGCAGGCAACGGCATGCTCGCCGGTGGAAATCTCCTTTGCCGTCTTTGCCAGCGTGTCGGCCTCGCGGCCGGCGATGACGACTTGCGCATCGCGCTCGGCAAATCCTTCTGCCAGCGCACGCCCGATGCCGCGGCTGGCGCCGGCGACGAGTACCACCTGCTCCGCGACTGAAAACAGTTTGTCCTGCATTTCCGGATTTCCTTTCTGTCAAAAGTAAAGAATCTCAAAAAACCTATCACGTGGACTTCTTTGTACTTCTTCGTGCTACTTCGTGACCTAAAAGGGTACTCCACGCTTACGCGAGGGTATTCGTGTCTTCGTGGTGCGCACTTCCATCCTGAGATGCGCCCTGGCCAAACGGAGCGACGCGCACGCCGGCGTCAGTCAATGCCTTGCGTATCTCGCGCGCGAACTCGACGGCCTTCGCTTCGTCGCCGTGGATGCACAGCGTGTCCGCTTTGACCGCGACGTCCGCGCCGGTCGTGCTCTTCACCTTGCCTTCTTCCACCATGCGCCTGACCCGGGCGATGGCGAGCGCGGCATCGTCGATTAGTGCATCGGCCTGCTGACGCGGCGTCAGGCTGCCGTCGGCCTGATAAGTGCGGTCGGCAAACACCTCGTTCGCGGTCTTCAGGCCGGCATGCTCGCCGGCCCGGACCAGTTCGCTTCCGGCCAATCCGAACAGCACGAGGCGGGGATCGAAATCCTTTACTGCCTGCGCGATCGCCCCAGCCAGCGTCGCGTCCATTGCCGCCATGTTGTAAAGCGCGCCGTGCGGCTTCACGTGTGCCAGTTTGCCGCCGCATGCAGCGGCAAATCCGGCGAGCGCGCCGATCTGGTAGAGCACCACGTCGTAGGCTTCCTGCGCCGAGACGTTCATGCGACGGCGGCCGAATCCCTGCAGGTCCGGCAGCGACGGATGCGCCCCGACCGCGACACCTTTGTCCAAAGCCAGTTTCACCGTGCGATGGATGATGCCCGGATCGCCGGCGTGGAAGCCGCAGGCGATGTTGGCCGATGTCACGTGATCCAGCAGCGCAGCGTCGTCGCCCATCTTCCAGGCACCGAAGCCTTCGCCCATGTCGCAGTTCAGGTCGAGCGTTTTCATTCGTTCAGGTGTTTTTCCACGGCTGCGCGGATGGTGATGATCTCCTGTTCGCGCTTCAACCACAACGCCTGCGCCTGGGCCAGCGAGACCAGTTCGAAGCGCAGGCGCTCGCCGGGACGCAGTTGCGCGAGCAGCGGCAGATCGACGCCGATGACTTCGGCGATCTTTGGATAGCCGCCGACGGTCTGCCGATCCGCCATCAGCACGATCGGCTGGCCGGACGGCGGAATCTGGATGGAGCCGAAGGTGACCGCTTCCGACAGGATTTCCAGCGGACCATCGGACCGGATGCCCGGTCCCTCCAGGCGGCAACCCATGCGGTTGGAATCGGCCGCAACGCGAAACCCGTCGCCGGTCAGTGCATCACGCGCCACCGCGGGAAACGCATCCCAGTGCCGGCCGGCCAGGATGCGCACGATCTGCGGCGAGCGGGCGAGCTTCTCGATGTGCTGGTTGACCGCCCATTTCGGCGCGCTGAAACCATGGTGTGAACCGGCGAGATCGAGCGCCAGGCCGGGGTAGGGCATGCCCTTCGCCGCGCCGACCGGCAGGACGTCATGCTGCCGCAAGGCGCGGCCCTGCAGCCCGCCAAGGCGGGCGATGTCGTAGGTGCTGCGGCTGCCCATCACCACCGGCACGTCGAAGCCGCCGTGAATCGCCAGGTAGGCGCGACATCCGGCCACGCAGGTGCCGAAGTCGAGCACCGCGCCGGCGCGCACGCGCACCGGTTTGCCTTCAGGCGCCGGCACGGCGTCGATAACGGGTGACAGGTCCGCGCCGCACAGCGCGATCAGGGCATCGTCGTCGAAGCGCAGGCGCGGGCCGAGCAGCGTGATCTCGAGCGTGGCCTCGTCGCCATCGTTGCCGGCCAGGATGTTGGCGACGCGGTGCGAAAAAGAATCCATCGCACCGGCCACCGGCACGCCCAGATGCTGGAAGCCGAAGCGACCGCGGTCCTGCAGGGTGCTGAGCATGCCGGGCTTGAGCACCGAAACGTTCATCGCATGGCCTGCGCGAGGGCATCGAATTCGCGCGCCGAAATCGGCTTGAAGCGCACCGTGTCGCCGGCGTTGAGCAGGCTCGGCGGCGATGCAGCGGGGTTGAACAATTGCAGCGGCGTGCGGCCGATGATCTGCCAGCCGCCCGGTGTTTCCAGGGGATAGACCGCGGTCTGCTCGCCGGCGATGGCGACACTGCCGGACGGCACGCGCGCGCGCGGCGTGTCCCGGCGCGGGGTGGCAAGCCTGACATCCAGCCCGCCGAGGTAGGCAAAGCCGGGAACGAAACCGAGCATGTGTACGTGGTAGGACGTGCCGCTGTGGATAGCGATCGCTGCCTCGACGTCGAGCCCGTGGCTGCGCGCGAGCGCTTCGAGGTCTTCGCCGAATTCCCCGCCGTAGCAGACCGGAATCTCGACCACACGGCCGGCAGCGGTCGCGCCGGCGGATTGTGTGCCGAGCCATGCGCCGAGGGCCTCGGCCAGCACGTCATAAGGCGAAGCGCCCGCACCGACCGCCGCGGGATCGTAGTGCAGCGCGAGGGTGGTATAGGCGGGAACGATGTCGACCACGCCAATGGGGGGCGACTCGCGCAGTTGCCGGGCAAGGACGGCGATGCGGGCGCTCAGTGCCGGGTCGATGTGCTCGCCGAACTCGGCGATCAACGCCTGGTCGCCCATCGGATAGAGGCGCGGTGCGGGCAGCATGGCGGCGTCGTGACGCTCAGCGCGAGTGCGCGCGTGCCAGATGAATTGCGCGCGCGGTTTCGATGCCCGGCGCAGTGGCCCGTTGCAGCAATTCTTCGTAGATCGTCAGCGGATTCATGTCGAACACCGCCCTGGCGTCGAATTGCAGCACGAACCAGCCGCCGTGTTCGATTTCCTGCTCGAGCTGGCCCGCCGCCCATCCCGCGAAGCCGGTGAAAAAACGCTGCTGCGCGGCGTTTTCGGGATGCCCCAGCACCTGCGCCAGCACTTCGCTGAAGCCACTGATGTAGATGTCATCGGCGACGGACAGGCCCCGTGCCGGTTTGCTCGCCGCGCGGAAGGCAAACAGCAGTGCATCCGACTCGATCGGCCCGCCGATGAAAACCGGATCGTTGCGGTCGGCGGTGTCGGCGCGGTCGGGCAGCAACGCGTGCAGGCTGATGGTGCTGGGGCGATTCAGGATCACGCCGATGGGACCGCCGTCATCCGCGCGCACCGCGAGTACCACGGTCCTTTCGAACACCGGGTCCTGCATGCCGGGCTTGGCCACCAGCAGGAAGACGCGTTCGTCCTCGGCCTGCGCATGCGCAAGTGTCGCCGCGCATGCGGCGGCCGCGAACAGGATCAGCCCGAACGTGTATCTGCGCATGCCGCTAGTTTGACACCCTCGCGCCGGCTTGGGGGAAAGGGCCGCCGCGGCTTACTTGGCGATCGATCCATACACCAGGTTGCGCAACTGCACGCGGTAGTACTGGCGCCGCAGCGGTTCCTGGCTCATGAACACCGGCACCAGTTCCTCTTCGGGATCAACCCAGAAATAAGTGCCGGCGTAACCGGCCCAGTAAAAATCTCCCGGCGAGCCAGGCCATTCCGACTGGCCGCGATCGGTGCGCGTGGCGAAGCCCAGTCCGAAGCCATAGCCTGGCCCCGGCAGGTAGGTCGGGCCGTTGTCGATTTGTGCATTGATGTGGTTCGACGTCATGTATTCAACGATGCGCGGACCGAGGATGCGCGCGCCTTCGAGTTCGCCGCCGTTGGCCAGCATCTGCGCGAAGCGCAGGTAGTCCGCAGCGGTCGACACCAGGCCATGGCCGCCGGCAAAAAAAGTCTGCGGCTTGCTGAAGTCGATGAGTTCCGGCGTCTTGCCGGTGTAGACGTCGGGCATCGGCTGGGCGACGCGGTGCTGCTTGTCCGCAGGCACCTGAAAGCCGGTGTCGACCATTTTCAGCGGCGCGAAGATTTGCTCGGCGAGGAAGACGTCCAGCGTTTGCCCCGAGGCGACCTCGACCACGCGGCCGAGCACGTCGGTGGAGTGGCTGTATTCCCAGGTGGTGCCTGGCTGGAATTGCAACGGCAGTTTTGCGAGCGCGCGGCAGAAATCGGCGAGCACCCATTTCTGCGAAAAGATTTCGGCGTCCTTGTACAGTTGCTTGACCGCGGTGGGCGCGCCCAGCACGCCATAGGTCAGGCCGGAGGTGTGGCGCAGCAAGTCCTGCACGGTGATCTGGCGCTTCGCGTCGACCAGCGTGAGCACCGGTTTGCCGTCGGCGTCCTTCGATTCCACGCCGACCTTCATATTCTTGAACTCCGGAATGTATTTCGACACCGGCTCCTGCAGCCCGAGCTTGCCTTCCTCGACCAGCATCATCGCCGCGACGCTGACTACCGGTTTGGTCATTGAATACAGGCGGAAGATCGTGTCGTTGCTCATCGGGATTTTCTTTTCCCGGTCCTGCCAGCCGAAGCTCTTCGCATACACCAGTTGTGCGTCGCGGGCGATGAACACCACCGCGCCGGGCAGTTCGCCTGAGTCCACGGCTTTGCGCATCGCGGCATCGATCCGTCCGAGGCGCTCGGCGGACAAGCCGACTTCCTCCGGGCTGGCTAGCGGCAGGGGGGCTGCCTGAATGAGCGAGGCATGTAAGGCGATGCTGCCCGCCAGTGCGAGCAGGCCAAGGCGACGGATCAGGGATGGCATGGGATTCCTCCGCAGTTTTTTGGGCGCCGGCCTGACGGCGGCGCGGTTTCGAATGAGCGCCGGTATCTTAGCGCAGGTTGATCCTGCGCCATGCCCCGGAGCGCCAACGCAAGTAGATGAGGCTGCCGAGCACGCAACAGTAAACCAGCGCAACGGCCCAACCGCCGATGGCGCCGTAACCGTACTGCGGCAGGAAATCGACCCAGCCCTGGCCGGGTGCGAACGTGAACATGTGGGTGAACGGCACGAATACGAACCAGGACAGCAGGATGATCGCCAGGGTCGGCACGCGCATGTCGCCCGCGCCGCGCAGGCAAAAGCCCGCGCCCAGGTTCAGGCCGTCGAAGATCTGGTAGCCGGCGGCCAGCCACAACAGCGTGCGCCCGAGCGCGATTACCGCATCGGCATGCGGGTCGGACGCATTCACGAAAAACGGAATCAGCCAGGGCCCGATGACGGCGAGGAATACGGTAACGAATCCCATGTAGCCGACCGCCAGCTTGATGGTCGCGTTGCCTGTCTTGCTGGCCCAGTCCTTGTCGCCGGCGCCGATGGACTGGCCCACCAGCGTGGTGCCGGCGAGCGCGAACCCCATCGTCGGCAGATAGGCGATCGAGGTCAGCATCATGACGATTTGCGTCGCGGCCCCGCCCACCGCGCTTGCCGCCGCCTGCATGGCCTGGAATGCCGCAAGGCCGGCGACGTCGATGGCCGGGAACAGGCCGATCGGAATACCGACGCGCAGCAGCCGGCCGAGTTCCGGCCGGCTCTCGCGCCAGGTCTTGCGCGAGTCGTATTCGGCGTCGACGCCGCGCGAGGTGAACAGCGCCAGCGTGATGAGCAGTCCTACGCCCATGGCGGCGGTCGTCGCCCATGCCGTGCCGGCCACGCCCCAGCCGAATTCGAAAATGAAAATCTGGTTCAGCAGCGCGTTGAGCAGCGCCACCAGAGTCATCACCGCCAGTGTCACGCGCGTGCGGCCGATGCCGTTGAAAAAGCCGGTGGTGGCCCACACACCCACCGCGAATATGCCGCCGAGCACGCGTGGAAACCAGAATTCCTCGGCCAGCTGGGTGATGTGCGGCGTGAGCGCGAGCCAGCCGATGATGCGCGGTCCGAGCAGGGCAAGGACGACGAAGCCGGGCGCCACCCACAGCAGGGCGCGCAGTCCGGCCCAGACCACGCGCCCCGCCGCGCGCTTGTCGCCCGCGCCGTAGGCCTGTGCGGCCAGCGTCTGCACCGCCATGCCCGGCCCGCCGAAAAACAGGATGCCGACGATCATGAACCAGTACGATGCGCCCACCGCCGCGGTGGCGTCGGTGGAGAGGCGGCCGATGAACCAGGTATCGGTGAGATTGAGCAGCGCCTGGATGCTGCTGTTGACGAACAGCGGCATCGCCAGCACGACGACCGCGCGCAGGTCGACCTTGCGATGGCCGAGCGCGTCAAACTTGACGGCGGGCAGGCGGCTGCTTGGCAGGGTTTGCGCTTCGATGTTCATTGACACGGGTATCGGGCGGGCTAAACTGGAACGATCTTGCGGCTTCTGACGTTTCTCGAATTCGCGGTAATCCTCGCGGGTGCAATCGGCCTGCTGGCCGGCACGCACTTCGATGCGCCGAACGGCTCACTCCTGGGCATATACCTGATCGGTGCAGGGCTTGCGCTCGCGGGCGCTGAAGCGCTCTATACCCGCGAGATGAGCCTGCTGTTCACCGGTGAAACCGCGCCGCGCCACTCTGGCTTTCCCGCCGTCGTCTGGGGGCTGATGCTTCTCTGCGTCGGTGGCGCGCTGATCGCATATGGGTATCTGACGCAAGCGAACCTGTGGTCGCGGGCCGCAGCCACGTTGCATCGCTATCCGGGTTGGCGCCTTCTCGCGGCGGGACTTTTCATGGTCGGATTTTCCATCCTGTTGTACGTCGATTCCGGCCGCGCCCGTGATTGGTTGCGCACGCTCTTGTTTCGGTTGCCGCGGGTCGTGTTCGCTGCCGCTCTTGCGCTTGGCGGCGTTGCCGTGGCGGCGGGCGGGGCATGGCAGATGCTCGACGCGAAAAGTTTCGTGGCAGCTCGGGAAATGGCCAAGTTGAAAATCGAAAAAACTTTGGAGGGCCATCCAGCGCAGTCCTGGTTCAGGAAAATGCCGTGAATGCCGTGAATGCCGTGAATGCGTGAATGCGTGAATGCCGTGAACGTCGTGAACATCGTAAGCTGTAAACCACTCATTTACTCATTCCTGCATTCGCGCCTTTACGCTATTCACGAAATTCACGATATTCACGCATTCACGGCATTCACGGCATTCCCGGCCTCTAGTGCAGATGCTTCCTGCCGGCCGGCATCGGCATCGGCTCGGACGGGCCGGTGGAAGTCTGGGTGTTCGATGTACCGGATTTCACGTTGCGTTCGAACAACTGGTTGACCAGCGCCACCACCTGGGCGATTTCCGGGTCGCTGAACTGGCGCGACAGCAGGCTGCGCACGTCCTCGATCATGAGCCCGC
>JBDTRK010000082.1:0-15559 GCA_039931685.1 Betaproteobacteria bacterium
CGCCGGGCGCGAAAATCTGCAGTGGCTCATCGCGACCGCGCCCATTGAGAGCCACGCTGGCATCAAGACGCGCTACCACGGCGATTACCACCTCGGCCAGGTGCTGATCAGCGGCAGCGATTTTGTGATCATCGACTTCGAGGGTGAACCCGCTCGCAGCTTCGACGAGCGCCGCCAAAAGGGCCCGGCATTGCGCGACGTGGCCGGCATGCTGCGATCGTTCAACTACGTGCGCTGGTCGGCACTGCGCAATGTCACCGCGCATGCCGGTGAGGTCGACCGGCTCGCGCCGGCGGCACAAGCATGGGAGAAAGCCGCGCGCAGCACTTTCCTGTCCGGCTACACGGTAGCGATGGCGGAGCACGCCGCTGGCGCGTCGGTCGATCTGGATCTGCTCGCCTTGTTCGAACTGGAAAAGGCGATGTACGAACTGCGCTACGAGCTCAATAATCGCACCGAATGGGTGCAGGTGCCGCTTCAAGGCATCCTGGCCCTGCTCGAAGCGCGCGCGGCACGCTGAGGCGGCCGTCCCGGGAACATAACCAAAAAGGAGGACGCAACATGGAAAGTCTTGGCATTTACCTGGAGCCCGCGCGGACCATACTCGTGCAGATCGGCGCGTTCCTGCCGCGCCTGATGATCGCGGTCGTGGTGGTCATTGTCGGCTGGTTGCTGGCCAAGTTCGCGCGCTACGCCGTGACCAGGGCACTGCGGGCGATCAATTTCAACGTGCTGACCGAACGCGCCGGGCTGGACGGCTTCCTGCGCCAGGGTGGCATGAGCGCCGATACGACAGCCATCTTCGGCGTGCTGGTCTACTGGCTGGCGATCCTGGCAGCGTTACTCATCGCCTTCAACGGACTCGGCCTGACCTACATCACCGACCTGCTTTCGCGCGTCGTCTGGTTCGTGCCGAATGTGTTCGTCGCCCTGCTGGTGCTGGCCTTCGGTTCCTATTTCGCGCGTTTCGTCGGTGACACCGTTGTCGCCTATTGCCGCAACATCCAACTGCAGGACGCAGCCCTGCTGGGCAAGCTCGCGCAGTACGCGATCATGGCATTCGTGATTCTGATCGCACTTGACCACATCAAGATCGGCGGCGATATCGTGCGCGAGAGTTTCCTCGTGATCCTCGCCGGCGTCGTGTTCGCGCTGGCGCTCGCCTTCGGCATCGGCGGCAAGGACTGGGCTGCGGCCCTGCTCAAACGCTGGTGGCCGCTGCAGGACGCAGCGGATCAGCACCCCGCGGATCGGCCATGAGCGATGAACGCGTCCTGGCCATGGTCCTCGCCGGCGGCGAAGGCTCGCGGCTCAATCCACTGACGGCGGAGCGCTCGAAACCCGCCGTGCCGTTCGGCAGCCGCTACCGCATCGTGGATTTCGTGCTCTCCAACCTGATCAATTCCGGCATCCTGTCGATCTATCTGCTGGTGCAGTACAAATCGCAGTCGCTGATCGACCACGTGGGAAAAGTGTGGACCGGCACCGCCAACGTTCCCGGGCAATTCGTCACGGTGATGCCGCCACAGATGTATGAAGGCGCGGAATCATTCGCCGGCACCTCGGATGCCGTGTACCAGAACCTGCACCGCTTTTCCATCGTCCGGCCTTCACTGGTTGCGGTATTTGGCGCCGACCACGTCTACCGCATGGACGTGCGCCAGATGATCGAGTTTCACCGCGCGAACGATGCCGCCGTTACCGTGGCCGCATTGCCGGTGCCGCGCGAGGAGGCCTCGGCGTTCGGCGTGATCGACTGCGCGGCCGATGGACGCATTTGCGGCTTCCTTGAGAAACCTGCCGATCCGCCGTCCATGCCAAAGGATCCGGCGCGCGCCTACGCTTCGATGGGCAACTACCTGTTCAATGCCGACGTCCTCGCCACCGAGCTGGAATCCGCCCGCGCACGCGGCGAAACCGATTTCGGTCGCCATGTGCTACCGCACATGATCGGCACGCATCGCGTATTTGCCTACGACTTCGGGTCCAACTTCGTGCCCGGTACGCGGCCCCACGAAGAACCGGCGTACTGGCGCGATGTCGGCACCATCGACGCCTACTACGAGGCCAACATGGACACGCTCGGCGCCGAGCCGAAGCTGCACCTGTTCAATCCACGCTGGCCGATCCTGTCGAGCGCCTATCATGGCCCGGCGGCGAACGTGCTGCGCGCCGAAGTAGAGAACAGCCATCTGGGCGCCGGTTCGCTGATCCGCGGCGCCACCGTGCGCAATTCGATCATCAGGCGCGAAGTGCTGCTCGAGGAAGACGTCGTCGTCGAGGACTCGATCATCATGGATTTTTGCGTCCTGCGGCGCGGCGCGCGCGTGCGCCGGGCGGTCATCGATCGCTACAATGTGATCGAGCCCGGCGAGCGCATCGGCTACGACATTGAGGCCGACCGCCGCTGCGGCCACGTCACCGAGTCCGGCATCACGGTGATCCCGGTTGCGCCGGCCCGAGGCGACACCAACATGTATGAGTAAGCGCACCAGATTTGGCATTGCGCGTTCGGTGTCGGCATATTTCGCGCTCGCCACCTCGCACCTATGAGCAAGCCTTATTCCGCAGTGTGGCCCGGCCACGCCTATCCGCGCGGCGCCAACTGGGACGGCGAAGGCGTCAATTTCGCGCTGTTCTCGCAACACGCCGAGAAGGTGGAGCTATGCCTGTTCGATGAGAATGGGCGCAGGGAACTGCAACGCATCGTCATGCCCGAACGCACCGACGACGTCTGGCACTGCTATCTGCCCGAAGCGCGTCCCGGCCTGGCCTATGGCTACCGCGTTTACGGGCCGTACAAGCCGGAGGAGGGCCACCGCTTCAACCCCAACAAGCTGCTCATCGATCCTTATGCAAAGGACCTGACCGGGCAGTTGCGCTGGGGCGATGCGCTCTACGGCTACACTGTCGGCAGCAAGCGCGAGGACCTGTCCTTCGACCGCCGCGACAGCGCACCGCTTATGCCCAAGGCTCGCGTGCTCGAGCCGGCCTTTACATGGGGTGACGACAGACGACCGTCAGTGCCGTGGCAGGACATGGTGATCTACGAAATGCACGTGCGCGGCCTCACCATGCGCCATCCCGACGTACCGTCGCAATTGCGTGGAACTTACGCGGGGTTGGCCTGCGCTCCCGTGGTCGAGTACCTCAAGCGCATGGGCGTAACGACCGTCGAACTGTTGCCGGTGCACAGTTTCCTCAACGATCGTCACCTGGCGGAAAAAGGTCTGCAGAACTACTGGGGCTACAACACGCTGGGCTTCTTTGCACCCGAGATGCGCTACAGCGCCTCGCGCAAGGTCAAGGAGTTCAAGACCATGGTGAAGACGTTGCACACCGCGGGCATCGAGGTAATCCTCGACGTGGTCTACAACCACACATGCGAAGGCAACCACCTCGGTCCAACATTGTCCCTGCGTGGCATCGACAATTCGGCTTATTACATCATCAACGCGGACAGTCGCCGTTATTACGACGATTTCACCGGCTGCGGCAACACCGTCAACCTGGAGCATCCGCGTGCGCTGCAGTTGGTCATGGACTCGTTGCGCTACTGGGTCGATGAAATGCACGTCGACGGATTTCGCTTCGATCTTGCCTCGGCCCTGGCGCGCGAATCCGGCAAGGTGGAAAACCTGGGCGGATTCTTCGACGCCATCCGCCAGGACCCCACGCTCAACCGCGTGAAATTGATCGCCGAACCGTGGGACCTGGGGCACGGCGGCTATCAGGTCGGCAATTTCCCCCATGGGTGGGCAGAGTGGAACGACCGCTATCGCGACCGCATGCGCAGCTACTGGAAAGGCGACGGCGGGGTCATCGGCGAAGTCGCGCAGCGGCTGACCGGCTCGCAGGACTTGTACGGCTGGTCGGGCAAGCGGCCTCACGCCAGCATCAACTTCGTCACCGCCCACGACGGCTTCACGCTGCACGACCTGGTGTCGTACAACGACAAGCACAACGACGCCAATGGCGAAAACAATCAGGACGGCCACAACAACAACCTGTCGTGGAACTGTGGGGTCGAGGGCCCGACCGACGACCCCGCGATCCTCGCGCTGCGCGAGCGTCAGAAGCGCAATCTGCTGGCCACGCTCCTGCTCTCGCAAGGCGTGCCCATGCTGCTTGCGGGTGATGAACGCGGCCGCACTCAGCAGGGTAATAACAATGCCTACTGCCAGGACAACGAACTGAGCTGGCTCGACTGGAGCCCGGCCCCCGAGCGCGAAGCATTGACCCGCTTCGTGCAGCGCCTGACTGCGCTGCGCCATGCACACCCGACGTTCCGGCGGCGTAACTTCTTCGCGGGGGTGGCGCGTGAAGGGGATGCGGCCAAGGATGTGACCTGGCTCAAGCCCGATGGCAGCGAAATGTTGCCGCACGACTGGAACGATGACCACGCCCGCTGCCTGGGCAAGCTGATTTCGGGCAACGCAATCGCCGAGCGCGGACGACGCGGCGAAGTGCTGCGCGACGACGACTTCCTGCTGCTGTTCAACGCCCATCACGACGAAATCCCGTTCACGCTGCCGGCGGGAGGGGAATCCGGCTGGCGTCTGTTACTGGACACCGCGATGCCGGAGCCGCCAGCGGCCAACAATGGCGTGGCGGCCGGCCAGTCACCCCCCTGGGCCCATGCAATCTATCCGCTGCAGGCGCGCTCCTTCGTCCTGCTGTGCCACGAGCGAGCACGCGCATGAAACGCATGCATGCCATGCCGTTCGGCGCCAACGTGCTCGCCACCGGCGGGGTGCGCTTTGCGCTGTGGGCGCCGGGCGCCGATCGGATCGTCCTGGAGCACGGCACGCAGGGCGCGACCGTCATGCACACGTTGACGCGAGATGTCGAAGGTTGGCACCGGCTCGAACTGCCGCAGGCGCGCGCCGGCGACCATTACCGCTACCGCCTGGCGGACGGGCTGCGCGTTCCGGATCCGGCGTCGCGCTTCAATCCCGACGATGTGCATGGCGCCAGCGAAATCATCGACCCGCACGCGTACGAATGGCGCGACCAGGCGTGGCGCGGTCGCGCCTGGGAAGAGGCGGTCATTTACGAATTGCATGTCGGCACTTTCACGCCGCAGGGAACGTTCGCCGCCGCGCAAGGCCGGCTGGCGGAACTCGCCGCAATCGGCATCACCGCAATCGAACTGATGCCAGTGGCGGACTTCCCCGGTCAGCGCAACTGGGGCTACGACGGCGTGCTGCTGTTCGCGCCGGATGCCTGTTACGGCCGCCCCGAGGAGCTCAAGGCGTTCGTCGACGCGTCGCACGATCTCGGCCTGATGGTGCTGCTCGATGTGGTCTACAACCACTTCGGTCCGGAGGGAAACTACCTGCACGCCTACTGCCCGCAGTTCTTCAATCCGCAGCACGAAACGCCCTGGGGTGCGGCAGTCAACTTCGACGGCGAGGGCAGTCGCACCGTGCGCGAGTTTTACGTACACAACGCGCTCTACTGGATCGAGGAATATCATTTCGACGGACTGCGCCTCGATGCCATCCACGCCATTCGCGACGACTCGCCGCGGCACATCGTGCGGGAAATCGCCGCGGCACTGAACAAGGGCCCCGGACGCGAGCGGCCGATCCACCTGGTTCTGGAAAACGACGCCAACGAAGCGCGCTATCTCGAGCGCGACGCAACGCGGGCGCCGGCTTGCGCCAGCGCGCAGTGGAATGATGACCTGCATCACGCAGCGCACGTGCTTGCGACCGGGGAATGCGATGGCTATTACGCGGATTATGCCGACGCGCCGCTGGCACGATTTGGCCGTGCACTGGCCGAAGGCTTCGTCTATCAGGGCGAGCCTTCGCCGTTCCGCGGCGCAGCGCCGCGCGGTGAGCCGAGCACGCATCTGCCGCCCACGGCTTTCGTGTCCTTCCTGCAGACGCACGACCAGGTCGGCAATCGCGCTTTCGGCGAACGTCTGCATGCGATTGCCGATGCCGGCGTGGAGCGCACCGCCCTCGCGTGCCTGCTGCTGTCGCCGCACATTCCGATGCTTTTCATGGGCGAGGAATTCGCCGCCTCGACGCCTTTCCTGTTCTTTTGCGATTTCGAGCCGGAGCTGGCGAAGGCAGTAACCGAAGGCAGGCGCCACGAGTTCGAGCGCTTTGCCGCCTTCAGTGACGCTTCGGCCCGCGCGCGCATTCCCGATCCCGGCAGCGCGGCTACGTTCGAGGCGTCGAAGCTGCGTTGGAGCGAGCGCGGCCAGGCCTTGCACCGCGAGCGCCTTGCGCTGACGCGCGAGCTGCTCGCGCTGCGTCACCGGCATGTCGTGCCGCATTTGCACGGGACGGGCGGCGGTGCCCATCTCGAGATCGTCAACGGGGTGCTGCGCGTCGAATGGCTGCTTGGCGACGGCACGCGGCTACAGCTGCTGGCGCATTTCGGCGCCGACAGGGTGAACGTGCCGAAGCGCATCAGCGGTGAACTGGTCTACTGCGCGGGCGCCCGCGACATTGAAGGCGATACCCTCGAGTTCGCGCCCGGCGCGGTGCACGTCGTGATCCAGAGCGCCCGATGACACAAGCGGCCGACGACGACGCAGCGATGCTGGCGCAGTTGTGCGCGGCCTACGGCATCGCGCCCACCTACATCGATATCTGGGGCAACCGCATCGAGATCTCGCGGGCCACCCTGATTGCGCTGCTGGCCGAATTCGACGTCGATGCCGACACGCCGGAGAACATCGGCATCGCGCTACACGAAGCACAATGCGCGGCATGGCGCGAAGTGATCCCTGCGGTGGCGGCAATCGATGCCGGCAGTCCGGTCTGGTCGCTGCGCGTGCGCCTGCCGCAAACCACCACGCAATTACGCTGGACGCTGACCGAAGAGCAGGGCGCGCATCATCTGGGGACGACCGACCTGGCAGGCCTGACAGCCCATGCGCGCGCAGAAGTCGACGGCGTGGCGTTGTGCGAATACCAGATCACGTTCGAAGTGGTGCTGCCGGCGGGTTACCATGCATTGGCCCTCGACGACATCGAGCCGACGACGTTGCTCGTCGCCGCACCGCCGCGCTGCTATTCACCCCCTGCGCTCGCCGAAGGCGGGCGCGTCTGGGGGCCGGCGCTGCAACTCTACGCGCTGCGCTCGGAGCGCAACTGGGGCATCGGCGATTTTGGCGACCTCGCCCGTTTCGTCGAGCACGCGGCCGAGATCGGAGCGGGCATCATCGGCCTCAATCCGCTGCATGCACTGTTTACGCACAATCCGGCGCACGCCAGTCCATACAGCCCGTCTTCGCGCGAGCGCCTGAACGTGCTTTACCTCGACGTCGAGGCGATCGAGGACTTTCGCGATTGCACGACTGCCCAGCGCCGGGTGCGCGCGGCAAAATTTCAGTCCCGCCTGGCACAGCTGCGGGAAACCCCACTGGTCGACTATCCCGGCGTCGCGGCGGCGAAGTACGAAATCCTTGAACTGCTTTACGTGCATTTCCGTGAGCGCCACCTTGATGCGCCAAGCGAACGCGCCGCCGCCTTCCGTCGCTTTCAGGCAAGCAGTGGACCGGCTTTGCGTTTGCACGCAACTTATGAGGCTTTGCAGGCGCAGTTGCATCAGGCCGACGCCAGCGTGTGGGGGTGGCCGGTGTGGCCGGAACCCTTCCGCGACCATAACTCGACGGACGTGGCGCGTTTCGCGGCGGACCATATCGAGCGCATCGAATTCTACGAATACCTGCAGTGGCAGGCGGACAGCCAGCTTGCGCTGGTCAGCGCGCGTTGCAGCGCGCGCGGATTCGCTGTGGGCTTGTACCTCGATCTCGCGGTTTCGGTGGACCGTGCCGGGTCCGATACCTGGACCAGCCAGGAAACTTATGCGCTGGGGGCGAGTGTCGGCGCGCCGCCCGACGAATTCAATCCGAACGGCCAGGGATGGGGATTGCCGCCGCTGCGGCCCGACCGGCTGCGCGTTGCGCACTACCGCCCATTCATCGAAGCATTGCGCGAGAACATGCGCCACGCCGGCGCGCTGCGCATCGATCATGTCATGGGCCTGATGCGTTTGTACTGGATCGCGCGCGACAAGAGCGCGCGTGAAGGCAGCTACGTGCATTACGCGCTCGACGAAATGATGGCGATCGTCGCACTCGAAAGCGAACGCAACCGCTGCATGGTCATCGGCGAGGATCTGGGCACGGTCGCCGATGAAATGCGCGCCGCACTGGTTCGCTACGAAATGCTCTCCTACCGCCTGCTGTATTTCGAACGTGCCGATGGCGGAGCATTCAAGCCGACAGCGGACTACCCCCGCAACGCTCTGGTAGCGGTGAGCACGCACGACCTTGCCACGCTTGCAGGATGGTGGAACGGGCACGACTTGCGCGTGCGACTCGACCTGGGCCTGTTTCCGAGCCAGGCCGTATACGAGAAACAGCTTGTCGACCGGGCGCAGGAACGCGTGCGCCTGCTGCTGGCACTCCAGCACGACGGGCTGCTGCCGCCCGGAACGGTCATCGAGCCGACTGGCTCCCAGACGCTTACCGCCGAGCTGGTCGAAGCGATCCATGCCTTTGTTGCCTCGACGCCATGCCGGGTCATGATGGTGCAGATTGAGGACACGATTGGCGTGACCGAGCAGGCCAACATGCCTGGCACCGCCGACCAGCATCCGAACTGGCGGCGCAAGCTCCCGGAGACGATGGACATGATGGCCGCCGCGCCGCGCGTGCGCAACCTCGCCGCGGTGCTTTCGAAAATCCGGCCGCACCTGGCGCGGCGCGCGCATGCCAGCGAGGCACGCGTGCCGCGCGCCACCTACCGTTTGCAATTCAATGGCGATTTCACCTTCGACGAGGCGGTGAAAATCCTGCCCTACCTCGCGCGCCTGGGCATCAGCCACGTGTACTGCTCGCCGATCCTGCGCGCGCGTCCCGGCAGCCAGCATGGTTACGACATCGTCGCCCACGACGAGATCAACCCTGAACTGGGCGGCGCCGAGGGCTTCGAGCGCTTCCGCGACGCGCTACGCGAGCAGGATCTGGGACTGCTGCTCGACATGGTGCCCAATCACATGGGCGTGCTGGGGGCGGACAACGAATGGTGGATGGACGTGCTTGAGAACGGGCCCGCCTCGGCCTACGCGCGCTATTTCGACATCGACTGGCATCCGCTCAACGCCGAGCTCGAAGGCAAAGTGCTGGTGCCCGCGCTTGGCGACCACTACGGCAACATCCTGGCAAGCGGAGAGCTTCGACTCGCCTTCGAGCATGATGCCGGCGGCTTTGCCATCCGCTACCACGAGCACCGCTTCCCGCTCGACCCGGGCAGCTATCCGCTGGTGCTCAGCCGCGCCGAGGCGTTGCTAAGCGAGGGCGAGCAGCGGGCCGCGCTGTCGAGCCTGGCTGCCGCCTTTGGTCATCTGCCGCCGCGCGATTCCGGCGATGCCAAGTCCGTCGCCGAACGCGCGCGCGACAAGGAGATTCACAAAGGACGGCTCGCGCGTCTGGTGGGCAGGCGTTCGGATGTGGCAATCGCGCTGGACGCTGCACTTGTCGCATTCAATGCGCCAGGCGCGCACAACCTGCTGCACGAGTTGCTCGAAGCCCAGGCTTACCGGCTCGCGTTCTGGCGTGTCGCCTCGGACGAAATCAACTACCGTCGCTTCTTCGACATCAATGACCTCGCTGCGCTGCGCATGGATGACGAACAGGTGTTCGAAGCCACGCATTCCTTCGCGCTCGAGCTTGCCGCCTCCGGCGCCGTGGATGGATTGCGCATCGACCACCCCGACGGGCTCTACGATCCCGCGCAATATTTCCGCCGGCTGCAGGAAGGCTACGCCCGCAGGAGTGGTGAGGCATTGCCCGAGCGCGACGCGGACGGGCGGCCGTCACGCCCGCTCTATGTCGTGGCGGAGAAAATCGCAGCACCGCACGAGGACGTACCGCAGACCTGGTACGTGCACGGCACCACCGGGTACCGTTTCGCCAACGTCGTCAATGGCGTGCTGGTGGATACGACCGCGCGCGCCAGATTCGACCGCATCTGGCACGCTTTTTCGGGCGAGGAGGAGACCTTCGAGGAATTCGCTTACCTCGGCCGGCGCGCCATCATGCGCAGCGCGCTCGCCTCCGAGCTCACGGTGCTCTCCAGCCGGCTGCTACGCATCGCGCGCGCGGATCGGCGCACGCGCGACTACACCTTCAACACACTGCGCCAGGCGCTCGCCGAGGTCACGGCCTGCATGCCGGTCTATCGCACCTATATTGTCGATGCGCCCTCGGAGCAGGACCGGCGTTACGTCGATTGGGCGGTGGCGCATGCGCGGCGGCGCAGCCAGGCTGCGGACACATCGATCTTCGACTTCGTTCGCCAGTCGCTGCTCGCACAGGCAATCGAGGGCGCCGATGCGACGCTGCGCGAGCAAGTGCGCCAGTTCGCTATCCGTTTCCAGCAGTTCAGCGCCCCGGTTACGGCCAAGGGCGTTGAGGACACCGCGTTCTACCGCTACAGCCGGCTGGCTTCACTCAACGAGGTTGGTGGCGATCCTGCCCAGTTCGGCATGACGGTGCGCGCGTTCCATGGCGCCAGCGCCGATCGCGCGGCGCACTGGCCGCACACCATGCTTGCCACCTCGACGCACGACAACAAGCGCTCCGAGGACGTACGCAATCGCATCGACGTCCTCTCGGAAATGCCTGCCGCCTGGCGGCTTGCCCTGCGCCGCTGGGGCACCCTGAACCGCGCGCATCGCAGCAAGATCGACGGCGCGGTTGCGCCCTCGCCGGCTGACGAATACCTGTTCTACCAGACGCTGCTTGGCACGCTCCCCAGCGCAACGCTCGACGAAACTACGCTCGCTGCGTGGCGCGAACGCATCGAACGTTACATGGTCAAGGCGGCGCGCGAGGCCAAGGCCTACACCAGCTGGATCAACCCGAATGACGAATACGAACGCGCGCTCTGCGGTTTCGTGGGCGGCGCCCTGGGCCGCATCAGTCCCAATCCGTTCCTCGACGAACTGCGCGCGCGCGCGCAACAACTCGCATGGTTCGGCGCGCTCAACAGCCTGACCATGGTGCTGCTTAAATTCACCTCGCCGGGCGTGCCCGACCTGTACCAGGGCAACGAGATCGAGGACCTTGCGCTGGTGGACCCGGACAACCGCCGTCCGGTGGATTTTGCGTTGCGTGAACGCCTGCTCGACGAAGTTTCCGCGCCAGGCACGGATGGCGCCGCCGCGGCCAGGACTTATGCGCAGACGCCTCACGACGGCCGCGCCAAGCTGCTGGTCACCGCGCGCCTGCTTGCGCTGCGCAGCGAAATTCCCGACCTGTTCCGCCTGGGCGGATACGTGCCGCTGGCCGGGCAGGGCGCACAGGCTCCCCATGTGCTCGCCTACGCGCGCCAGCACGAGGGGCGCACCCTTATCGTGCTGGCAGGCAGGCTGTTTGCGAAGCTGCTCGGCGAACCGCAACGGCTTCCCCTTGGAAACGAAGTCTGGGCCGATACCGCAGTCACTGTTCCAGGCCTGGACGAAGGCGCGCAATTCACCAACGTGCTGACCGGCGAGCGCATCACGCCGCGCGGTGGCCCAATCGGGATGGCGCAAGCCTTTGCGAATTTTCCGGCCGCGGCCCTGATCTCGACATCCTGAAGCAGTGCCCCGCGGCTGTCCGGCCCGGCGTATGGCAGAATGCCCCAAATACAAGAACGATCCGGAGGAAACTGATGAAACGCTTCGATCCTGTCACGCAGGCCCGCATTGATCTGACTGCCGCGTTGCGCAGTGCGGCGCGCATGGGCCTCAATGAAGGTGTCTGCAATCACTTCAGCCTGGAATTGCCTGGCGACGCGACCAAGTTCCTGATCAATCCGCAGGGCTTCCACTGGTCCGAACTCACGCCGGCCGACCTGATGGTCGTGAACGAGAACGGCGAGGTGGTCGAAGGCAAGCACCAGGTCGAGCCCACCGCGTTTTTCATCCACGGCCGCATCCATCTCGGCAAGCGCAAGAAATGCGTCCTGCATACGCATATGCCGTTTGCGACGGCGCTGACCTTGCTCGACGGTGGGGAACTGGACGTGCGCGCCAACCAGAGCGCGATGCGCTACCACGGCCGCATCGGCTACGACCGTGAGTACGGCGGCGTGGCGCTGGCCAACGAAGAAGGCGATCGTATCTGCAAGGCGCTGGGCGGCAACGACGTCGTTTTCATGCAGCACCATGGCGTGATCGTGTGCGGCGACAATATCGCCTACGCGTTCGACGATCTTTACTACCTTGAGCGCTGTTGCATGGTGCAGGTCCTGGCCCAGAGCACCGGCGGCAAACTCAAGCGCGTGCCCGACGCAATGGCGGCCGATGTCGGCAGGCAGATCGAGAGCGAGCGCCAGCAATCCGTGCTGCACTTCGAAGCGCTCAAACGATTACTCGACCGCAACGAGCCGGGCTGGTCCAAGCTCGGATAAACCTCCTAGCTGTCCATCACCCGAAAGGTTGTCATGCCGCTTGGTTCGGATTTGCGCGTTGCCGTGTTGCCCGGCGACGGCATCGGCATCGAGGTCATGGACGCCTGCATCGAGGTTCTCGAAGCCCTGGCAGCCAGGACTGGCATCGGCCGTTTCTCCTGGAACAGGCTCGCGGGCGGCGCGGTCGCCTATCGCGAAACCGGAACTGCGCTATCGGACGAAGCGATGAAGCAGATTGGCAGCGCCGATGCGATCCTGTTCGGTGCCATGGGCCTGCCCGACATCCGTTATCCGGACGGAACCGAAATCGCGCCGCAACTCGACATCCGCACCGAATACGAGTTGTATGCGGGTGTTCGGCCAATTCGCGCCATTCCGGGCGCGCCCGGACCATTGCAGGATGCGCGCAGCGCGCAAATAGACTTTGTGATCCTGCGTGAGCAGACCGAGGGTTTGTACTATTCGCGCGGACGCGGCGTGATGCAGGATGCCAATACCGCGCTCGACACCATGCGCATCACGCGTGCCGGCTGCGAACGAGTGTTCGATCACGCATTCCGGCTCGCCGCACAACGGCGCAAGCGCGGGCGGCCGGGCAATGTCACTTGCGTGGACAAGGCCGGGGTGCTCAAGTCCTATGCGTTCATGCGCCGTATCTTCGAGGAACGCGCCCGCCATTTTTCGCAATTCAAAGCTGATTGCGCGAACATCGACGCGACCGCGCTTAATTTGTTGCTCAAGCCCTGGACCTTCGACGTCATCGTCACCGAAAACATGTTTGGCGACATTCTGTCCGACCTCGGCGCGGGGCTGATCGGCGGCATGGGCTTCGCGCCCTCGGGCGACATCGGCGAGCGTCACGGCATGTTCCAGCCGTGCCATGGTACGGCGCCGGACATCGCCGGTTCCGGCAAGGCCAATCCCACGGCGATGTTTCTGTCGGCGGCCATGATGCTCGACTGGCTGGGCAGCCAGCACAGCGACGTCCGCCTGTCGACCGCGGCCGAATTGCTGGAAGGCGCCGTGCGCGGCGCCTTTGCGCACGGCACCCTGCGGCCCTGCGAATTCGGCGGTAAAGACGGCACCGCGCAAATTACGCGGGCCGTGCTGGGCGAACTCGCTACTTCTTGATGTCGTCATCGACGCCGCGCGTCGTCGTCGCCTCACAAAATCAGATTGGGGAAAGCCCGGTCTGGAGCACTTCCCGCAATGCGCTGTACTGGGTGGATGTCGAAGGCAGGCTGATCCAGCGCTGGCAAACCGATGACGCGTCGACGCGTCGCTGGACGGTGGCGGAACCGGTGGGCTGCATTGGACTACGCGGTCGCGGCGGCCTGGTGGGCGCATGCCGCACCGGATTTTTCTTCTTCGATGAAACCACTGGGCTGCCCACGCCGATAGCGGATCCGGAGGCCGACCAGCCCGACAACCGCTTCAACGACGGCAAGGTCGACCGGCGCGGGCGCTTCTGGGCAGGCACGCGCAATTTCCGCAATACCGAACTGGCAACCGGTAGGCTTTATCGGCTGGACGCGGACTTGTCGATTCACCGCATGGAAGAAGGCCTGCGCTGTCCTAACGGCATGGCATGGAGCCCGGACGATCGCCTGATGTATTTGTGCGACACCTGGTCGCGCAGGATTTTCGTTTATGACTTTGATGCCGACGAAGGCGTGCCGCGCAATCGGCGCCTGTTCACGGAACTGCCGGAAACCGATGGATTCCCGGACGGCCTGACCGTAGATGCGGATGGCTGCATCTGGAATGCGCACTACGACGGCTGGCGCATTACCCGTTACACGCCCGATGGCAAAGTCGACCGCGTCATCCCCATGCCGGTGCAACATGTCACCAGCCTGACCTTCGGCGGCAGCGGATATCGCATGCTGTATGTCACGACTTCCTTCCTGCGTTTGAGCAACGAGCAACACGCCGCCCAACCTGACGCCGGCCATTTGTTCGCCATCAAGGTGCCGGCGCAAGGTCTGCCGGAGCCGGCCTTCGGCGGTTGAGGGTTCGCCGCGGCCAACCGCGATTCCGTCTCGCCCGATTGGTGTACAACCTGAAGTTAATTAGGTCGCGTCGTCTTGTCGACAGGCGGTTCACGCTTAAGGCATCGCTCTGTCCAGCACCACGCTGAGCAAAACGTTTGCGCCGGCTTCCAAGTGCGCGGGTTCGGCATTCTCGATTTCGTTGTGAGAGATGCCCGATTCACAGGGAACGAAAATCATTGCAGTCGATGACACACGCGCGACATAGCAGGCATCGTGGCCGGCGCCGCTGACAATGTCCATGTGCCGGTAGCCGAGCTGCTTTGTGGAACTCCGGACCGCGGCCACCAGCGTGTGATCGAAGGCCAATGGCGCATAGTTGGTGACGCATTGCATGTCGATGCCCACGTTCCCGCGCTCTTCGAATTGCGCGCAGGCCTTGCGCAGTTGCGCCTCCATGGCATCGAGGCTTTCTTTTTCGGCATGGCGCAGGTCCACCGAGAGCCTGACTTCTCCGGGAACGACGTTCCGGGAATTCGGTTTGACCTGCATGAAGCCAACTGTTCCTCGCCCATCAGGCTGGTGCGCCAGCGCGATGTGATTCACTTCTTCCACGATGCGCGCCGCAGCCAGCATCGCGTCCTTGCGCAAGCGCATCGGCGTGGGTCCGGCGTGGGCGTCCTGCCCGGTGACGACGATGTCGTACCAGCGCAGCCCAAGCGCGCCGGTCACCACGCCGATAGTGTTTTCCGTATCTTCGAGGATCGGACCCTGTTCGATGTGCGCTTCGAAGTAGGCGGCAAATGGGCGACCCATTGCAACATCGCCTGCATAGCCAATACGCTTGAGCTCATCGCCGACGGACTTGCCGTCGATATCTTTCTGCGCGAGAGCGTGATCCAGCGTGAACGCTCCGGCAAACACGCCCGACCCCATCATCACTGGAGTAAAGCGTGTGCCCTCTTCGTTGGTCCAGATTGCAACTTCGAAGGGATGCTCGGTCTCGATGCCTTGGTCGTTGAGCGTACGCACGACTTCAAGCGCGGCGAGCACGCCGTAGTTGCCGTCGAATTTCCCGCCGGTCGGCTGGGTGTCGATATGACTGCCGGCCACCACTGGCGGCAGGTCGTTCTTTCGGCC
>JBDTRK010000083.1:0-15193 GCA_039931685.1 Betaproteobacteria bacterium
TCTTCGTCTTCGGCAACGACGAGAACCTGGTGCTGGTCTCGCGGCTGGACAATCTCGGCAAGGGCGCATCCGGCAACGCCGTGCAGAACATGAACCTGATGCTGGGTTTGGACGAGGCGACCAACCTGGCCGGTTGAGGCGCGCGCGGCGGAAATCCGCCGCGTCATTTCTTCTTGTTTTTGCTGGGATCCTTCAGCGAGCATTTCCATCCCGTCGCCGTCGAGTTCTTCGGAATGGCCGCCGGCAGGTTGGCCATGATCGTTGGCAGGGAAGCCGCGAAGGTGGCCTCGCACTCCTCGATGGTCTTGATGTTGGGATTGAACACGACGTATTTGTCGATGTCGGTGTCGTTCTTGAGCGATATTTCCACGTAGACACCCGGCGCCGGTTCTTTCTTGCATGCGGTCAATGCCAGCGCCGCGGCGACGACCATGCAGGTTGCCACTGTCTTCATCTGTTTTGCGTTGCCCCGGTTGTTCATTCGATCGGTTCTGTAATGGTCACGTCAGGTTTTTTGCGAAGCGTACAACGCCCGGCTCAGATCCTCGATCAGGTCGTCCGCATCCTCCAGGCCTATGGACAGGCGTACCGTCCCTTCACCGATGCCGGCAGCGCGCAGCGCCGCTTCGTCCATGCGGTAATGCGTCGTGGTCGCCGGATGGATGACCAGCGATTTGGCGTCGCCGACGTTGGCCAGATGCGAAAACACCTTCAGCGCCTCGATGAAGCGGCGTCCCGCGGCACGGCCTCCCTTCAGGCTGAAGGTGAAAACCGCACCGCAGCCAAGCGGCAGGATTTTCCCCGCCAGCGCGTGGTCGGGATGCGCGTCCAGTTCCGGATAGGCCACCGCTTCCACGGCCTCGTGCTTAGCCAGAAATTGCACGACGGCGCGGGTATTGGCGATGTGCTTGTGCATGCGCAGGCTCAGCGTTTCCATGCCTTGCAGAATCTGGAAGGCATTCATCGGGCTCATCGCGGCGCCGAAATCGCGGATGCCTTCGCGCCGCGCTCGCAGCAGGAAGGCCGCGGTAGTCGATTCTTCGCTGAACACCATGCCGTGGAAACCCGCATAGGGCTCGGTCAGCGTCGGAAATTTTCCTGATTTCTCCCAGTCGAACTTGCCGCTGTCGACAACCAGGCCGCCGATGGCCACGCCGTGTCCGCCGAGGAACTTGGTGGCGGAATGGAAAACGAGATCTGCGCCGAGTTCGAACGGGCGCATCAGATAAGGCGTCGTGAAGGTCGAGTCGACCAGCAGCGGCAGGCCGGCCTCATGCGCGATTGCGGACACGCGTTCGATGTCGAGCACGTCGAGTCCCGGATTGCCGAGCGTCTCGCCGAACAGCAGGCGGGTATTCGGCCGGATCGCGCCGCGCCAGGCGTCGACGTCGCGCGGATCCACGAAGGTGGTGTCGATGCCAAATCGCGGCAACGTATATTGCAGCAGGTTGTGCGAGCCGCCATAAAGCGAGCGCGATGCCACGATGTGCGATCCCGCGCCCATCAGCGTGGCGATCGCCAGGTGCATCGCGGCCTGCCCGCTGGCGGTGGCGACTGCACCGACCGCACCTTCGAGCGCCGCGATGCGTTCCTCCAGCACGGCGTTGGTCGGATTGGAGATGCGCGAGTAGACGTGTCCGCCGCGCTCCATGTTGAACAACGAAGCCGCGTGGTCGGTGTCCTTGAACACGTAGGACGTCGTGAAATATACCGGCTGAGCGCGCGCGCCGAACTGCGGATCGGGCTGCTGCCCCGCGTGCAGACTCAGCGTATCGAACTGGTAAGTCCTCGGTCCCGGCATGGTCACTCCATATACTTCAAGAATGGATCACGGAGGACACGGAGGAAAATCAAAAGCAGACAAATCAGACGAGTATCACGGTGATGCGTCGTTGGTAATTTTGGCACTAGCTCAATCGTTAATATCGCGTCTGTCCTCTCGTTTTTGCATTTCCTCCGTGTCCTCCGTGGTTCAAGATTGTCGAGTCAATAAAAAGCGCCGCGCGCGGTGATCGGCCAGACGCATTCGACCTTGCCGTCGCGCACGCCGACGATCCAGTCGTAGAGGTTTACGGTCGGGTCGCAATGGCCGGGAATGAGCCGGATCTTGTCGCCGACTGTCAGCTTCGATCCCTGCGGCAGTTTCAATACGCCGTGCTCGTCGGAGGCCTTGAGGAATTCCACGCCCGGCAGGTCGGCCACGAGCGGCATGCCCGAGTCGACCGACAACGCCTTCAGGCCGGCGTCCACCACGGCGCGTTCGGGCGTGGCGTGGCTCATGACCGTTGCCCACACATACAGGCTTTGCTCGAAATTATGCTGGGGCCGGCCGTCCTCACCGAGGTTACGGTTGTAGTCCGCGTCCATGAAAATGTAGGAGCCGGGCTGGATCTCGTTGTAGACGCCGCTGGCCGCTTCCAGCGGATAAGTGCCGGTGCCGGCTCCGGTGATGATTTCCGGCTTGAGGCCGTGGACTTGCAGGGCATTCACGGTATCGCTCACGTATTGCACGGCCCTGGCGATGGCCGCCTTGCGTTCGGTCGGGGTGCGCGCATGTTGTGCGGCACCCTGATAGGCGTGCAGGCCGGCGAAACGCAGATGCTTCGCCGCCGCGATGCGTTGGGCAAGATCGGCCGCCGGCCGGCCGGGCTCGATGCCGCAGCGGTTGGCCCCAACGTTGACCTCCACCAGCACATCGATTTTCGCGCCGGACGCGTGCGCTGCCGCATCGAGATCGGCAATATTCTGTTCGTTGTCGACGCAGACACTGACGCGCGCGCGCTTGGCCAGTGCGGCCAGGCGCGCGAGCTTTTGCGCGCCGACCACTTCATTGGCGATCAGCACGTTCATCACGCCGCCCTCGACCATGGCTTCGGCTTCGGAGACCTTTTGGCAGCACACGCCGATGGCACCGCGGGCCATCTGGCGCAACGCTATTTCCGGACACTTGTGCGACTTGGAATGCGGTCGCACCCGCATGGGAGTGTCGGTCAACGACTGGTCGAGCCGGTCGAGGTTGCGCTCGAAGGCATCCAGATCGAGCAGCAGCGCGGGTGTGTCGACTTCGGCCAGGGTCATGCCCTGGCGGGCGGGCGGGGGCGGACGGGTATTCATCTTGTCTATCCGGGCGGGCATCGTTGAATTTTGTATTCGCGCCCGCCGACAGCCTGCCTGCCGGGAGCGCGGCTGCAGGTTGTCCGGCCTAACGTCCGGTCTCGCAATCAGTGCGCAGCACGTTGCCGGCGCTTTCGACGCTCCAGCTGCGGCCATAAGAGCCGAAAACCAGGTCGACAACCACGATCAGGTTCTTTTTCTCGACCGCGTCATTGTAGGTGCGCGTTTCCAGCGCGGCGAGCGCCTGGTCCTTCGACTGGCCTTGCTTGCGCCAGGCCATGGCTTCGGAGGCGAACGCGCCGATGTCGGCGCAGGTCATGGTACCCAGCGGGTAGGGCGCGGCCGACGCCACGCAGGAAGCGGCCAGAAAACATATCAGGAACAATCTCGACATACAGCAATCCTATGGCAGTTGATCGTGACGCAGTGATAGCCGGGTAGAATCTGTTGGAGTGGGCCGATGCCGCACATTTTAGGCGTTTGGACGGGGGATTACCATGAGGGACCGCGGGTCGAAGGAGGCAAGCACATGCGCGGCCTGATGACGGCGCTGGCCTTGATGCTGGCTTGCGCGTGCACAGACGCCGCCACGCCAAGCGGACACATGGCTCGCGAACTGGCGCTGGCGCAATTGCAAAATCCGGATGCGGATACCCGCCTGGCCGGGTGCCAGGCGCTCGCCGAAGTCGGCATCCAGCAAGACCTGCCGCTGGTTCATTCCCATCTGTTCGACGGCGACGCTCGCGTGCGCGACGCGGCCGAGGCGGTGATCTGGTCGATCTGGAGCCGTTCCGGCGACGCGGAAGTGGATGGCCTGTTTGCAATCGGCGTGGAGCAAATGCGCGATGGCCAGTTGAAGCGGGCGGTGGACACCTTCAGCCGGATAATCGCCGCACGACCGGACTTCACCGAGGCCTGGAACAAGCGCGCCACGCTGTATTTCCTGCTCGGCGATGACGACTTGTCTCTCGCAGACTGCGGCGAGGTCCTCAGAAGGAACCCGCACCATTTTGGCGTACTGGCCGGCTACGGGCAGATTTACCTGCGCAAGGGTGAGCTGCAACGCGCGCTGGATTATTTCGAGCAGGCACTCGCCATCAATCCCAACATGACCGGCGTGCAGGCGTCGATCGATGCGCTGCGCGCGCTCATTGACAAGCGCGGGCGGCGTTTCATCTGACAATCCCTCGCGACTCTTCCGTCGGGCCCCAGGCAGCATCGGGACCGTCGGCGGTGAAGCGACAGCAAGGACTGATCGACAGGCAGCATGGATATTGACCCATCAACCCAGGTAAGCGCAGGCGATCCGGTGCAAGGCTGGCTGCGCAATCTGGCCGCAGGCGTGCGACTGGCCTTGTTCCGCCGCCCCGCCGCAGACGCATTCAGGATCAGTGTCAGCCAGCTGTTGGCGATCGTGGCGAGCAGCCTGCTCGCCAGCTTCGCTTGTTCATATGTCATCGTGGGTGCGCAGGGTGCCCTCGACCTGCAGGCCTTGCCATCGGAACTGTTCTGGGCGCCGCTGGCCCTGCTGGCCGGGCACCTGGTCGGGCGTGTCACGCAAGACCCCGGGCACGCGCTGTTGATTCCGATCGCAGTGGGTTCGATCGGCATCCCGCTGACGATCGTTTCGAGCGTGATCTGGTATGCGGCGGGTCAGCGCTGGCTGCCCACTCCGACCACAGGCATCGGTGCTGGAGGCCTCACCGAGTTTGTATTCGTCTGGTGGGCGCTGGCAATCCTGGTGGCGACCCGGCGGTTGGTCGCGCCGGCACCGCGCATATCGTCCGCGCTTGCCATCGTCGCGCTCGTCGTGCTGTTACCGTCGTACCTGGTGCCCTCCGAACCCTTGTGGGAGCAATCGGTCGACGCGGACGACCCGGCCAGTCAGCCCGGGCCGCCGCGCCTTGGATTGACCGAAGATGCGCTCTACGCGCAAACGGCGCTGCTGGACGCGGCCGAACGGCAACTCAAGCCGGAGCGCCCCGGCGTGGAGGACCTGTACTTCGTCGGCTTCGCGCCGAACGCCTCGCAGGACGTTTTCATGAAGGAAACCCTGTCCATCGGCAAGCTGCTGGCCGAACGCTTCGATACCGCCGGCCGCAGCATCAGTCTCATCAGTCATGCCAGCCTGGTCGACAAATTTCCGATGGCCACATTGACCAGCCTGCGAGAAGCATTGCGGGCGGTGGGAGAGCGCATCAATCGCGAGGAAGACGTCGTGCTGCTGCACCTGACCACGCATGGCTCACAGACGCATGAGCTAAGCGTCGAGTTCTATCCGCTGGCGTTGCCGGGCATTCGGCCCGGTGATTTGCGCGCGGCGCTCGACGATGCCGGCATAAAGTGGCGCATCGTCGTCGTCTCCGCGTGCTATTCGGGTGGCTTCATCGACGCACTGAAAGACACGCACACGCTGCTGATCACGGCATCCGACGCCAATAACACCTCGTTCGGCTGCGGCGACGCATTCGACTACACGTACTTCTCGAAGGCATACTACGATGAGGCTTTGCGCCAGACCCATTCGTTCGTAAATGCCTTTGCGCTGGCTGAGCAATCGATCCATCGGCGCGAACAGCAGGAAGGGCTGGAAGCCTCCCATCCGCAGATTTTCGTGGGCGAAGCGATGAAGGCGAAACTGGCGAAACTGGAAAAGCGGCTTTCTGCGGGAGATGCCCTTGCGAAATAATTGTTTCATCGCGCTCGTCATGCGGTGCGCGTTCTTGCTCGCCATCGCGTGTCCGGCGGCCGACGCACGGGACTGGACCCCGATCAGTCGCGAACGGGCGCTCGAGCAGACGCGCAGCACCCAACTCGACGAGCGCCGGATGGCCTACGGACGCCTGGCCGAAGTTGGCACCATGGACGACGTTCCGGTGCTGCTGGCGGCACTGTGGGACGACGAGGAGTTGATCCGCGGCATTGCTGAGCAGTCCATCTGGGGCATCTGGCTGCGTGCCAATGATCCGGTGGCCGACCCGTTGTTCCAGACCGGCATGCAGCTGATCGTCGAGAATGAGCCGGACGCGGCCATTGAAAAGCTGAACCAGGTCGTCGAATTGAAGCCGGATTTTGCCGAGGCCTGGAATCGCCGCGGCGATGCCTATTCCGCGCTCGGCGACGAAGACCGCGCGCTGGCGGACTATGAACATGCCCTCGCGCTCAATCCCTACCAGTTCGGCACACTGGCGGCCTGCGCGGACATCTGGATGTCGCGCAGCAATTACCGCAAGGCCGCGGAATACTTTCGCCGCGCGATCGACCTCAATCCGAATCTGACGGGAGCGGCCGCGGCGTTACGCGCGCTGGAGAAAAAGCTGGAGAACGATCGGATTTGAAAGGCCGTGACGGGTAAAGCCGTGACGCGTGACGGGTGAAGCCGTGACGGACGTGACGATCGTGACGGGATAAAACCCGTCCGGCTTGAAATCCGGCGGCCCTGCTCTTACGTCGTCACGCGTCACGGCTTTACCCGTCACGGCTTCTTCTTTTTCCCCGGCAGCTTGATGCCGGACCCCGCCTGGTACACCTTGATGACCGCGATGTCGTCTTCGTAACCCAGGCCGGCGCCGGCGGCGGCGAGAAACTGCTGGTGGGCGGCTGCCGTCAAGGGGAGTGGGAAGGTCATCTTCCTTGCTGAATCGAGCACGATGCCGAGGTCCTTGACGAAAATATTGACGGCGGACAGTGGAGTGTAATCGCCATCGAGCACGTGAGGCACGCGATTCTGGAACATCCAGGACGATCCGGCACTGTTGGAAATTACTTCGTAGACGACCTTCGGATCGGCACCGGCGCGAATTGCCAGAGCCATCGCCTCGGCCGCGGCGGCGATATGCACGCCTGCAAGCAGCTGGTTGATCATCTTTACTTTCGATCCCGTGCCGGCATCTTCGCCCAGTTCGTAGACCTTGGCGGCGATAGCCTTGAGCACCGCATCGGCTTTTTTGAACGCGGCTTTCGAGCCCGAGCCCATGATGGACATTTCACCCTTGGCTGCGCGTGCGGCGCCGCCCGAAACCGGCGCATCGATCAGCAGCAAACCTTTCGCGTCCAGGCGCTTGCCCAGGTCGATGGCAAATTCCGGCGCGACCGTGCTGCTGGCGATGACGACGGAACCTTTGGCCAGCGTCGCGGCCGCTCCGTCCTTGCCGAACAGGACTTCGTTGGTCTGGTCGGCATTGACGACGAGCACGATCACCACGGGAACGTTGCGACCCACCTCGGCCGGATTTTTCGCGGCGACGCCGCCTTCCTTGCCGAAAGCCTTGGTGACTTCCGGCCGCGCGTCGCAGGCGTGTACTTCGAATCCTTTCTTGAGCAGCGTGCGCGCCACCCCAAGACCCATCGATCCCAGTCCGATCACGCCCACCTTGTTTTTCTTGTCTGCCGCCATTTGCTCGCTCCCAGGTTTGTTTGATGCCGTTTTTTGCATCCGTTTGTGCGGGCCGCTACACTGGTCCGAACTGCTCTTACCAGCGTAATGAACATCCGAACCATCATGACACTGTGCACCGCTTGTGCGCTTTTGCTGGCCGCCTGCCGCAGCAACCCGCATTATAATCCGGCGAAACCGCACCACACCGAAACCGGATTTCGCAACAACTATCCGCAACCCGTCCGGGAAAGTTTCTGGAAGTGGCAGTGGCAGCGCCTGACCAGGGGCATCCCGGAGGATCCAAAACAGGGCTACGGTTTCCCGCTGCTCAAGCCGGATGCGGCTTTTCTGGCCGCCAACCGCGATCAGCCCACGCTGACCTGGATCGGTCACGCGAGCTTGCTGTTGCAGATCGGTGGCGTCAATGTACTGACCGATCCGATTCTGAGCGAACGTGCATCGCCGCTGTCCTTCGCTGGCCCGAAGCGCTTCGTCCCGTCGGCACTGGATTTCGATTCGCTACCGCATGTCGACGTCGTGGTGATCTCGCATAGTCATTACGACCATCTCGACCTGCCCAGCGTCACCCGGCTCAGTCGGCAGCAAGGCGGATCGCCGCGATTTTTCGTGCCGCTGGGACTGAAGGACTGGTTCAAGGCGCAGGGCATCGACAACGTCTCCGAACTGGATTGGTGGGACAGTGCCGCGCACATGGGGCTCAAGTTCACCCTGGCGCCCGTGCAGCACTGGAGTTCACGCACGCCGTGGGATCGCGACAAGACCCTGTGGGGCGGCTGGGTCGTCGAGCATCCGCGCCTGCGTTTTTTCTTCGGCGGCGATTTCGGCTATTCGCCGGACCTTGCCGACATCGGCAGGCATTTCGGCACCATAGACCTGGCCGCGCTGCCGATCGGCGCCTATGAGCCGCGCTGGTTCATGAGCGTGATGCATGCCAACCCCGAGGAATCCGTGCGCGCGCAGCAAGACCTCAATGCGCGCTACGCGGTGGCCATGCATTGGGGCACCTTCCGGCTGACCGACGAGTTGCTCGATGAGCCACCGCGCAGGCTCGCGCAGGCGCTGCACAAAGCCGGCGTCGCGCCGGAGCGTTTCTTCGTGATGAAGCACGGCGAGATGCGACAACTCGATTATCTCCTGTCCACTTCTCCGTGACGTCGGCCGCGCCGCGCGACGCGTCCGCTGATACCCGGCATGCCCAACTCGCCGGGCTGATCCGCGACTGGGCGACCGACCTGGGCTTCCAGCAGGTAGGCATTGCCGATTGCGATCTCGGCGACGCCGAAGCGCGCCTGCAACAATGGCTGGCCCGCGGCTGGCAGGGCGACATGGAATATCTGTCGGCCCACGGTACGCGGCGCACGCGACCGGCGGAGTTGGTGCCGGGCACATTGCGGGTCATCTCCGTCAGGATGAATTACTTCCCGGACGGCGCGGCCGACAGCTGGGATGTCATGCGCGATGGCGACCGCGCCTATGTGGCGCGCTACGCACTCGGGCGGGATTATCACAAGGTGATGCGCGCGCGTCTGCAGGCACTGTGCGAACGCATTGCCGAAGTGACGCCTTTGCACTACCGGGTGTTCACCGACAGCGCGCCGGTCATGGAAGTCGAGCTGGCGACCAAGGCGGGCCTGGGCTGGCGCGGCAAACATACGCTGGTGCTGAACCGCGAGGCGGGTTCGTGGTTCTTCCTCGGTGAAATCTATACCGACCTGGCGCTGCCCGTGGATGCGCCGCAGGCCGACCATTGCGGCAGCTGCAGCCGTTGCATCGCCATCTGCCCGACGCAGGCCATCGTCGCGCCCTACCAGCTCGATGCGCGGCGCTGCATTTCCTACCTGACCATCGAACACAAGGGCGACATTCCCGAGGAGCTCCGGCCGCTGATGGGCAACCGCATCTACGGCTGTGACGACTGCCAGCTGGTCTGCCCGTGGAACCGCTTTGCGCAAAAAGCCGACGTGCCGGATTTCGCGGTGCGTCACGGGCTGGACGCGGCGGGACTGGTGGAATTGTTTTCATGGAGCGAAGAGCAATTCGAGCGCCGCATGGCAGGGAGCGCGATCCGGCGCATCGGCCATGAGCGCTGGCTGCGCAACCTGGCCGTCGGCCTGGGCAATGCGCCGACGTCGGCGCCCGTCGTGGCGGCGCTGCAAGCGCGCTGCGACCATCCGTCCGTCATGGTGAGGAATCATGTGAGCTGGGCGCTGAAGAGACACGCACCCGACACTCCCCCACCCACCACCTCACCCCAGCCCTCTCCCCCTCCCTGAGGGAGGCGGAGAGGGAGCCGGAAGATCAAGAACCTAAAGCCTGCGCAGCGCACCTTCTCCGCTCCGGGGAGAAGGCGGGGGATGAGGTGGTTGAGATTGTCACCAACTTCGTCTATAACGTGCCCCTCGCGCAGTAATGTCCAAGCACATCAATGCCGCGGCTGCAATCGCCGCGCGCCCAGACCAGGAGTAACACCATAGTGCCAGGCCACAAGAAATACGCGTCTTTCAAGGGACGCATGCTCATCGTCGGATTCGGATCCGTGGGCCAGGGCTCCTTGCCTCTGATCCTGCGGCACATCGACATCGAGCCCGAGCAGATAACGATCATCACGGCGAATGCGTTCGGCCGTGAAATCGCCGGCACGCTTGGCGTCAAGTTCATCGTCGAGCCGATCAGGAACAATACCTACGTCGCGCAATACGACAAATATTTGAGTGAAGGCGACTTCCTCGTCAACGCGTCCTACGACGTAAACAGCCTGGATACCATCGAGTATTGCCAGCAGCGCGACATCCTTTACATCGATGCCTGCATCGAACCCTGGCCCGGCGGCCATAACAATACCGCCGTGCCGGCAGCGCGGCGCACCAACTACGCCTACCGCGAAGCCGCGCTGGAAATGCGCAAGAAGTTTCCCAAGGGGCCGGCCTGTGTGCTGATGCATGGCGCCAACCCGGGGCTGGTCTCGCACCTGACCAAACAGGCCTTGCTAAATGTCGCCAAGGACACCGGCGTCAGGAAAGCCGAGCCAAAGAACCGCAAGGAATGGGCGGAGCTCGCGCAACGCCTCGACATCAAGGTCATCCACATCGCGGAGCGCGACAGCCAGCTGAGCGCGCGCCGGAAGGCGCGCGACGAGTTCGTCAATACCTGGTCAAGCGAGGCCTTTGCCGGCGAGTCGCTGCAGCCAGCGGAACTGGGCTGGGGCACGCATGAAAAGAACTGGCCGGCCGACGGGCGCACCTTCGATTTCGGCTGCGGCGCGGCGATCTATCTGGAGCGCACCGGCGCGTCCACGCGCGTGCGCACCTGGACGCCGCTGGAAGGCCCGATGCTGGGCTTCCTGATTTCGCACGGCGAAGCTACGTCGATCCCCGACTACTTCACGGTGCAGAAAAAGGGCAAGACCGTGTACCGGCCGACCTGCCACTATTCCTACCATCCGTGTGATGACGCGGTGCTGTCGATGCACGAATACATCGGCAACAACTATAAGTTTCCACCGCGCTATCGTTTGCTTCGCGATGAAATTTCGGAAGGCATGGACGAACTCGGCGTGCTACTGATGGGGCACAAGAAAGGCGCGTACTGGTACGGTTCGCAGCTCACCATCGAGGAGGCGCGCAAACTCTGTCCCTACAACAATGCCACCAGCCTGCAGGTCAACATCGGCTACGTTTCCGCGGTGATCTGGGCGATCAAGAATCCGGATGCCGGCATCGTCGAACCCGACGAACTGCCGTACAAGACCATGCTCGAGATCTGCAAGCCGTATCTGGGCCGGGTCGTCGGCGTCTATACGGACTGGACGCCACTGGAAGAACGCGGCGTTCTGTATCCGGAAGATGTTGATACTTCCGACCCCTGGCAGTTCAAGAATTTCCGGGTGGTTTGAAAAACAAGGGTCGAGGTGCGTCCCGTTTCACGGGATTCCGGTCTGCGACCATAAGGATCGCGGTTCGAGGGAGTGGAAGGGCTTCTGCTTTTTGATCGCACCCGTTGCTCAGTAGTGATGTGTCATTGCTTCAATTTTTGCCGCACCGAAGTGGGCCGGAAATCCTGCGTCAGGTAGTAAATCAGGTCCGGTACCATTTCCTGGCGGGGATCGACGTTGCTCATCGAGCCGCTCACGCCTTGCTCCGCCGAGATACTGAGACGGCCGACTTGCCGCCTTGCCCACGCGGAACTGCTCCACACGCTGGCGCCAGAGCGGGTCTCCACCAGGCGGCTGGAAATGTCGCCCCTGACTTCGGTGCGCATGCCGCCTTCGAGCTTCGTGACGTCGGAGAGTTTGACGTCGGTTTTAGGTTCGGAGTAGGTGACTTCGCCCACGAAGATCGCGTCCACGCCGTACTTCGCGCCGATTTGCTTCAGCGTATTGGCGTCCAGTTCGCGACTACCCACCGCTGCCAGGACCGACTGGCGGCTTCCCAATTCCACGAATGGCGTGCCCGGCTGGGCCGCCTGGATCTGTTCCTGAAACTGTCGGGTCGCACGGGTGTTGATCGCGGCATCGGCATTTGATGCGAACTCGACGATGCCGAGCGTCCCATAGCCACGCAAGTCCATGCGTGGCGGCACGGGCACCAGTACGGTTCGGGTGCAACCCGATACCATGACCAGCAACAACAGCATGAACACGGGGTAGTTGCGCATTCGACTTTCCTCCTGATCCTGTAAGCACGATGATCAAGCCTACACGAGCCGCCTCTTCGGGTGGCGGGAATTAGCCGCGATATCGACAATCGCGATGATGCGTCGCACGGTGCTAGAATCGTGCGACTTTCCCTTCCAGAGGTGGTCATGAAACGTCTGCCCGTCATTGTGTCGCTGATTGCCTTTAGCTCGCTGTTTGCCGGCTCTGCCCTCGCACAGAAACCCGAGGATGCCATCAAGTACCGCCAGGGTGTGTACCGGGTGATGGGCTGGAACTTCGGCGCGATGGCCGCGATGGCCAAAGGTGAAAAATCCTACGAGGCCGCCGCATTCGCCCGTCATGCCGAAATCGTCGCCTTCATGAGCAAACTGCCGCTCGAAGGATTCGTTCCCGGTTCGGAGAACGGCGAAACCAAGGCCAAGCCGGAAATCTGGCTGGACATGGATGACTTCAAGGCCAAGCTGGAAAAGATGCAGGGCGAAGCCACCAAGCTTGCGGAAGTCGCCAAGGGCGGCGATCTGGCAGCGGCCAAGGCGCAACTCGGCGAGACCGGCAAAGCCTGCAAGGCCTGCCACGACAAATATAGAAACAAGTGAGGAGAGGGGGATCAGGAGATTGATAATAGGACTGAGGACTGAGGACCGAGTGCTGAGGACTGAGTGCTGAGGACTGAGCAAAAAGCGAAGTGCCAAGCAAAAAACCCGGTTTCTGGTTCCTACTCAGTCCTCAGCACTCAGTCCTCAGTCCTGCTTTTCCTCACCCCTAAATCATGGACCTCGAATCCAGCCGCACCACCCTCGACCGCTATCCGTCGCGAGGTAGTCACGACTTCGCCACCATTGCTGCGATCCTCGACGAAGGATTTTTCTGCCATGTCGGTTTCGTCAACAACGGCCAACCCTTCGTGATTCCGACCGGTTATGGACGCGATGACCGCGTGCTCTACATCCATGGATCGGCCGCGAGCCGCATGCTGACCGCGGCGGGGAAGGGGATACCGTTGTGCGTGACGGTCACGCTGGTGGATGCACTGGTGCTCGCGCGTTCCGCGTTCCATTCGTCGGTGAATTATCGTTCCGTGGTCATTCTCGGCACGGCGGAGCCGGTGCCCGACGGCGAGAAAATGGCGGCGCTGAAAACCATCACCGACCACATCGTGCCGGGGCGCTGGGAAAACCTGCGCCCGGTTAAACAGGAAGAAATCGACCAGACCGCGGTGCTCAGGCTCGACATCGTCGAAGCCTCGGCCAAGGTGAGGACTGGCCCGCCGGTGGATGACGAGGAGGACTACGCATTGCCGATCTGGGCGGGCACGCTGGATTTCCCGACGCCGGCCGCCATACCGCATGCCGACAAGCGCTTGCCGCCGGGCGTTGCCGCGCCGGAGCACGTGACGCGCTACCGGCGCGTCAAATCGTGACCAGGAAATACACAAGGGCGGCGCTGCATGCGAACAGCACCGCCGCTAGCCACGGCTTGCCATAGCGCGCCGCTTCGCCGGGTGCGGGCGGGTGTTTGCGCCCGCTTAGCATCGGCGCAATGAGGTTTTGCTTCCTGGCCAGCAGATAAAACAGCACGGCCGCGACATGGGTCGCGATCAGCGTCAGCAGCACGACGGCATTGGCGTCGTGGATCGCGGTGGCGATTTCGCTGACACGGCCCGGGACGTGTTTCGCAAGCGGCCCCTGCATCATCACGTCGTCGTCGGCGAACAGTCCGCTGCCCGCCTGCAGCAACAGGGAAGCAAGCATGGCCAGCACGCTCCAGCCGCCGAGCGGGTTATGGCCGGCATGGGATACATGCGGACCCCGGAACAGGGACTTCGCATAGCGCATCACCGCGTCCGGTCCGCGCACGAAATTGCGGAACAGGGCATGGGTGCCGCCGAAGAATCCCCACAGGACGCGGAACAGTACCAGGGCGAGGATGGCGTAGCCGCCATACGCGTGCACCTGCATCGCATTGCCGCCGATCGAAGCGGTCACGACCTGGGCGGCGACCAGCAATGCCAGCATCCAGTGGAAGATCCTGATGGGAACATCCCAGATCGGCGTGCCGCGATCGGAGCGTCGCAAGGCCATTCGCGTCAGATCCCGTTCAGGCCGGGTGCCGGTGCATGCAAATGAAGTGTTTTCACGTTGCCAGTCTTTGCAGTCTTCGCAGGGAATACAGAGGATTATAAGCGGCGGCAGGTGGCGGACGAAAAAAAGCCCGCGAGCGATTTCGCGGGCTTGAGTCGCGTCAACCGCGAGTGCGCGGTCAGCGGATGGCGACGCCCCAGGGCAGTTGGCCGACCTTGATTTCGCCGATCGCTTTCAACGCCTGCGTGTCGATCACGAACACCGCGTCCGAACGGCCGCAGGCAACATAGAGTTTCCTGCCGTCGGGCGTGATCGCCATGTTCCACGGCCGCTTGCCCACCGGTATGGTCCCGATGATCTCGTCCGTAGCGGTATCGATGGCGGAAACCGAGGCATCCTTGCCGTTGGAGATGAATACGCGCTTGCCATCCGGCGTTACCGCCACGCCATTCGAGAAGTTGCCGCCCTGCAGGACTTTCGTTACTGCCATGGTCGCCATGTCGATCACGTAAATCTTGCTGGCGAACTCGGAGGCGACGTAGGCCTTGCTGCCGTCGGGCAGGACGCCGATGCCGCGCGGGCGCTTGCCGACCGGGATGGACTTGATCTGCTTGCGTTGTGCGACGTCGATGACGTCCACTTGCTCGGCTTCCTCGGCGCTGACCAGCAGCAGCTTGCTGTCCGGCGTGAATTCGGCGTGCTCGGGATTCTTGCCCTCGGTCTTGACACTGAATTCCTTCCTGCCCGTGGTCGTATCGATGAAGTTGATCGCATTGGTGACCTCACTGGCCACGACGACCCACTTCCCATCGGGCGAGATGCCCACGCCTTCGGGCGACTCGCCAAGGTCGATGGTGCCGCCGATTTCGCCCTTGACCAGATCGATGACGACCAGCGCGTTGTGCGGCTGGTCGCTGACGTAGAGCTTCGTGCCATCCTTGCTCA
>JBDTRK010000084.1:0-15034 GCA_039931685.1 Betaproteobacteria bacterium
AGGTTGCCGCTCACCCACTCGCTCACCCAGAGGCGTCCGCGGCTGTCGCTCCAGATACGGCGCGCACCCTGGTTCCTGGTCGGCGGCTCGACGACGGTGGACTGGCCGGTGCGACGATCGATCGTTGCGATGAAGGACCCCGCAAGCGAGGCCCACCATATGTCTCCCTTCGGCGTGCTGCAGATGCCGTAGGGCCCGCGGCCGCGCGGCGCGTCCCACGCAGTGGTCTTGCCGGTTTTCACGGCGACCTTGCCGATCACGCCGCTCTGCCCCGTGAACCAGACATCCCCGTCGCCGTCGAAAGCGCACGTATTGAGATTCGCGTACGGCGCTCCCTCGGGCAACGGAAACAACCTGACGGCGCGATCAGGCCAGCCCACGCGCACGATCGCCTGCTGGCCACCGTCCGTGATCCAGGCGGCCTTGTCGGGTCCCTGGATGACGCCGTGAGGCGCGGAGTGCGGCCCCAGCGCAACGAGTTCGGTACGTCCCGTCGCGGGATCGAAATGGCCAAGATGGCCACTGGCCTGTGCCGTGAACCAGACGCCGCCGTCGGACGCCGGGGCGACGTCGTGGATGCCGGTGCGGCGAGCCGTATTCAGCGGCCAGGATTGCACGCGCACCGATTTTTCGGCCGCGATTGACGGAAGTGCGAGGCCCAGCGCGGAAATGCCGATGAGGCCCAGTGCTTCACGTCGTGATAAGTTTTTAATGATCGAGCTCCTGCATGCTGCGTTCGCGATGGAAATACTGCCGGTGGGCAGCCACCTGCTTGCATAAACGATTCGAGTGATTGGCGCCTTTGCTGGCGATTACGTCGTCGGGAAAGTCGGCCGGACGCTTTCCGCCGGGCAACGTCAGTCGGATCTTGTGGCAGCCGCCGGCATACCGGTGCTCCAGGGTCGCCGAAGCAATCGCGCTGCCCAGCGTCCTGAGCAGGATTTCGATTTTCTCTTTCATGTGACCTCCGGTTCATGCAACCAGGCACAAGCCGTGTGTGCGACCCGAGTCCTGTTCCCGGAGCCCGCTGTGGCACTGGCAGATTCAGCATAGCACCGCGGCAGGCGGTCATTGCAACCGCGTGCGCATCCATTCGGCCGACGCGGGCGTATCTGTTCCGGTCACCGGAGATGTCCATGAAGAAAGTACTGCGCCAGCTCGTCTTGTGCTGTGCCTTGCTTGCCGCCGACACGCCCAGCATCGCCGCGCCGATTCAATGGCAGCCGTGGTCGGATGCCGCATTCGAGCGTGCGCGCCAGGAAAACCGTTTTGTCCTGCTCGACCTGGAGGCGGTGTGGTGCCATTGGTGCCACGTCATGGACCAGGAGACCTACGGCAATCCCGAGGTGCAGGCCATGATCGAGCAGCACTTCATCGCCATTCGCGTCGACCAGGACGCGCGCCCGGACCTGGCGCGGCGCTACGAAGACTATGGCTGGCCCGCCACCATCGTGTACGGTCCCGATGGCAAGGAAATCGTCAAGCGTTCCGGCTATATCGCGCCCGCCCCCTTCAACAACCTGCTCAATGCCATCCGCGCCGATCCGAGCCCCGTGAAGTATCGCGACAGCGAACCGGTCACGCAGTATTCGGTCAGTGCGCTGCTGGCCGAGGAGTTGCGCGAGACGCTGAAGAAACAGATCGTCGACAGCCACGATTTCAAGCTCGGCGGATTGAGGCAGCAACAGAAATTCATGGATCGCGACATCGTCGAGTACGCACTGGAAATGGCGCGCGGCGGCGACCGCCAGGCACGCCGCATCGCCGTGCAGACGCTGGATGGCGCGCTGAACCTGATTGATCCGGTCTGGGGTGGCGTCTACCAGTACTCCACGCACGGCGACTGGAAGCATGCGCACTTCGAGAAGATCATGTTCGTGCAGGCCGATTACATGCGCGTCTATGCGCTCGCGGGGCAACAACTGGGCGATACGCGTTACCTGAAAGCGGCGCGCGACATCTATCGTTATGTAGACGCATTCCTGCGCTCGCCCGAAGGGGCCTACTACGTCAGCCAGGATGCGGACCTCGTCAAGGGCCAACACAGCGAGGATTACTTCGCGCTCGGCGACGCGCAGCGTCGCACCCGCGGCATCCCGGCCATCGACCAGCACCTCTACGCGCGAGAAAACGGCTGGATGATGCAAGGCCTCGCCGCGCTCTACGCGGCGGACGGCAACGCGGAAATCCTGGCGCGCGCAGTCGCCGCCGCGCGCTGGACGCTGGCCCATCGCGCGTTGCCCGGCGGCGGCTTTCGCCACGGCGAGGTTGACGCAGCCGGCCCCTATCTCGAGGACACGCTCGCCGTGGGTCGCGGTTTCCTGGCGCTCTATCAGGTTACCGGCGACCGCGAATGGCTGAGCCACGCGCAGGCCGCCGCTATCTTCATTCGCGCCAGTTTCAGCAACGGCGAACGGGCCGGCTTCGTGACCGCAGCGCCGGGCAAGAGTGGGTTCGAGCCCATGCCACAGACCGACGAGAACATCATGCAGGCGCGCTTTGCCAATCTGCTGGCGCGCTACACCGGCGATGCCGGCTTGCGCGAGGACGCGCAGCGCGCGATGCGCTTCCTGGTCACGAAAGAAATCGCGCTCAGGCGACGCACCGAAGCCGGCCTGCTGATCGCCGACCGCGAGTTGTCGAATGATCCCGTGCATCTGACCGTGGTCGGCTCGAAGGACGATGCCGCCGCCCGGGAATTGTTTCGCGCCGCCCAGCGCAAGGCCGGCGCTTACAAGCGCATCGAATGGTGGGATCGCGGCGAAGGGCCGATGCCCAATCCCGACGTGCAGTATCCCGAGCTGCCGAAGGCAGCAGCCTACGTGTGCAGCAACAATCGCTGCTCGCTGCCGGTATTCGAAGGCAAGGCCTTGCTGTCACTCGCCGAACGGCTCGCGGCGAACTGACCCGGGCCAGGCGGCGCCGATGGCGGCGGCGGTTACTGCCTGAGCGCCAGCACGCCGTCGCCGTTCAGTTCGGCGCTGAACCCCGCCTTGCGCAGGCGCTTCGCCACTTCGTTTGGCACGTCGCGTCCGCTGGTGAGTTTGTTCGGCGTGCCGGTGTAATGAAACAGTTTGCCCTTGCGCCGGATCACGCGCGCGAGGTGGTCGTAGAACGCCTGCGAATAAAGTTCCCCGGCGATACCGAAACGTGGCGGGTCATGCAGGATGGCGTCCACCGATGCGGCCGGCATGGTGGCGATGCGGCGGGCAATGTCGTCCTCATGCAGCATCAGTCGCGCGTCGGCCGCCGGTGACCAGGGATTGATGCCGCGCAGCCAGATCACGTCGGCATTCTTTTCGCAGGAAATCACTTGCCTGGCTTCGCCGCGCAAACACCATGCGGCGAAATAGCCCAGGCCGCCGCAGGTATCCAGCACAACTTTACCGCGCGGCTGGATCAGCGCGACTTTGCGCTGCGCGTCCGCGTAAGGGGAAACCTGCGCGCTGGGCAGCATCTTGATGCCGTCGATCTCGAAGGTTGGCGGCCCCCACGGCGTGGGCACCAGTTTGATCAGTGACGTCGTGAAGCGCGCCACCGGCGCAAAGGCGCCCTCGTCCCAGTAATACACCGTCCTGTCCTTGCAGTTTTGCAGCCAGGGGAAGCGCGTGCCCTGCCAGCTCCAGCCGCCCGCGTCCGCCTCGACGGTCGTCGTCGAACGCTCCAGGTCGAGGGAGCAGCCGATGTTGCGCGCCCCGGTGCGCGCCGCCGCGCGCAGGGTTTCATGGACTTCGCGTGTCAAAAGGGGCGTCATGCGCTGGCAGCTGGTTGTGGGTGGCACGCGGAAAATATCGACGCGGGTGCGCTGCATTATGCACTGGGTCGGACAGCGGCCCTGAGCGGGTAAACTACGCACTGCAAGCGGGAGCGCATCGCCTTCTCCCGATTCGTGGCCCGCGTACCTCAGGAAACGCAATGCTGATATTCAGGCAGTTATTCGACCCGCAGTCGTCCACTTATACCTATCTGCTGGGTGACAGCGACACGCGCGACGCCGTGCTGCTCGACAGCGTATTCGAACAGGCCCGACGCGACGCGGCGCTGCTGGGCGAGCTCGGTCTGCGCCTGCGCCATACGCTGGAAACCCATGTGCACGCCGACCATGTCACCGGCGCATGGATGCACAGGCGCCAGTTCGGCAGCAGCATCGCGGTTGCCGCCAGCAGCGGCGCAGAGGGCGCGGACCGCTATCTGAAGCAAGGCGACAGGGTCGAATTCGGCGGTCGGCATCTCGAAGTCCGTGCCACCCCCGGCCACACCAACGGCTGCCTGACTTACGTACTCGACGACCAAAAGATGGCATTTACCGGGGATTGCCTGCTGATCCGCGGCAGCGGGCGCACGGATTTCCAGCAAGGCGACGCGCGCGCGCTGTTTCGTTCGGTGCACGAACAGATCCTCACGCTGCCGCCGGGCTGCCTGCTCTACCCCGCGCATGACTACCGCGGCCTCACCGTGTCGAGCGTGGCGGAGGAGAAGCGCTTCAATCCACGCCTCGGCGGCGAGATCGAAGAAGCCGACTTCGCCGGCTACATGGAGAACCTGCACCTGCCGCACCCGAAACAGATCGACGTCGCCGTGCCGGCGAATCTCAAATGCGGGCAGCCAAGGGACGGCGACGTGTCGCTGACGGCGCCGGCCTGGGCCACGCTGACCTACACCTTTGCCGGCATCTGGGAAATCCAGCCGCAGGCCCTGGAAGAATCGGCGCAGCGCGTCCAGATTATCGACGTGCGCGAAACCGATGAATTCGACGGCCCGCTGGGCCATATTCGCGGCGCCAGGCTCATCCCGCTGCGCGAGCTTGCCGCGCGCAGCGCCGAACTCTCGCGCGACGTTCCCGTGGTTGCCGTGTGCCGCTCCGGCGCGCGCTCCGCCCAGGCCACGCTGATCCTGCAACAGTCCGGAATCAAGGACACCGCCAACCTCGCCGGCGGCATGCTGCGCTGGCGCACCGAGGGCCATCCGGTCGAAGGCGGTACTATCTGAATATTCGCCGGCGCGCCGATCGCGCCATGGCCTACGGAACACATTGCGCATCACGACAGCATTGGCACGATGCATGACAAAGGATCAAATGACCCCGTTGGCCGAGGAACACAAGCCTGCCACGACGACAGCGCCCAGGAAAGCGACCTTGTTGCAGACCGTGCGGATCGTCGTGTCCATGCTGTTCATGGTCGGCCGCAATCGCGACTACGCCGCGACGGCACCGAAGATCGACCCGCTGCAACTGGCTTTCGTGGCCATCATCGGCGCGGCGCTGGTCATCGGCGGCCTGGTGACGCTCGCTTCCTTCCTTGCACGCTGAACTCGCCGCCATGACTCCAGCTCCCGCCACCGCCGTGGACCAACCGACCGGACCGGCCACCGCGCTCGACGCGCTGGTCATCGGCGCCGGATTTTCCGGCCTGTATCAGTTGCTATGCCTGCGCGACCGGCTCGGGCTTTCGGTCAAGGTCCTGGAGGCGGGCGACGGCGTCGGCGGCACCTGGTACTGGAACCGCTATCCCGGCGCGCGCTGCGATTCGGAGAGCCACGCCTACTGTTACACCTTCTCCGAGCAACTGATGCGCGAATGGGAGTGGTCGGAACGCTATCCCGGCCCGCCGGAAATCCTGCGCTACCTGAACCATGTCGCGGACCGCTTCGACCTGAAGCGCGACATCCTGTTCAACACCAGGGTGAACACCGCGCATTACGACGAAACCGCGAACCGCTGGCGCGTGACCACCGGCACCGGTGAAGAATACACGGCGCAGTTCCTGATTACCGCGGTCGGTTGCCTGTCCTCGGCCAACGTCCCGGCGATCCCCGGCCTGGACACCTTTGCCGGGCACTGGTATCACACCGGGCAATGGCCGCACGAAGGCGTCGACTTCCGTGGCAAGCGGGTCGGCCAGATCGGCACCGGCTCCACCGGCATCCAGGCCGCGCCGGTGATCGCCGAGAGCGCAGCGCACCTGACCGTTTTCCAGCGTACCGCGAACTACAGCGTGCCGGCTCGCAACGGCCCCCTTACGCCGGAGTTCCGTCGCTACGTCAAGGAACACGTCGCGGAGATTCGCAACGTCACGCGCGCAAGCATCAACGGCCACCCGTGGCTCATCGAAGATCGCTCCGCATTGCAGACGCCACCGGACGAGCGACAGGCCTTGTACGAAGCGGCGTGGGAGACCGGCGGCCTGCGCTTTCGCGCCGCGTTCCGCGACCTGCTGGTCGACAAGGCGGCAAACGACACGGCCGCGGAATTCATCCGCAACAAGATCCGGCAAATCGTCAAGGATCCGGCGACGGCGGAGAAACTCGCCAACATCGACCACCCCTACGCGGCGAAACGCCCGCCGATCGACACCGACTATTTCGAGACTTTCAATCGCGACAACGTCGAACTAATCGACGTGCGGGCCGATCCCATCGAGGCCATCACCCCGTGCGGCATCCGCACGCGCTCTGCCGAATTTCCGCTCGACATCATCGTCTTCGCCACTGGATTCGACGGCCTGACCGGTTCGCTGCTGAAGATGGATATCCGCGGCCGCGGCGGCCTGCCACTGGCGAAAGCCTGGGCGGCGGGCCCGCGCAACTATCTCGGATTGCAGGTAGCGGGATTCCCGAACCTGTTCATGGTGACCGGACCCGGCAGCCCGTCGGTCCTGTGCAACATGCCGGTCGCGATCGAGCAGCACGTCGAGTGGATCAGCGATTGCATCGCGCACCTGCGTGAACGCGGCCTCGGGCGCATCGAGCCGAAGGAAGAGGCAGTGGATTCGTGGGTCGAGGAGGTGAACGCCGCGGCAAACGCGACGCTGTTGCCGCACGCGAAGCATTCCTGGTATCTCGGCGCCAACATCCCGGGCAAGCCGCGCGTGTTCATGCCCTACGCCGGCGGGATGGCGCACTACCGCAACATCTGCGCCGATGTTGCCGCCAGAAACTACGAGGGATTTACGTTGAGTGCCTGAACTGCTCCGAGGATGTAGCAACTCAACCGTAAAGGCCTGGCAGATCGAGCCCGGCATATTGAATCGAATGTGCGCAACCTGCCAAACCCGACTCCATTTCACTTGTCCCGCCTTGCAATTGGCGGCAGCGCGGATTCAAGCCGTTCGACGATCGTTTGTTCTCCACGCTCTCACCAGTGCAAGCTCATGGCCGGATTCAGCTTGCGCCCATCGCAAGGGAAGCTGGCCATGGAAAACGAAGGCGCGACGAACTTGCGTCTCCTGAATTTTAATGGCCATGACGTTCGTCGCCATTTGCAGGTACTCGATGGGAAAACCAGCGGGCGATGCGAAAAGGGCGCAGGCTACGGTGCCAACCCAGTTTCTGATGATCGGAACCGTCACGTGAATTCCGGGGCATGGCGATTGGGCAAAGGCGACGCCGGGAAGATTCGCAAGCCCCAGGACGGCAAACCAGGCCACGCACCGCACATCGACCGTCGAGGTCCCGGTGGAATTCGGTTTGATCGACTCGTTCATGCGCTGCGCTTGCTCCAGCCGGACCAGACCCAACCGACACTTCCGCGCCCGCCCCGAAGCAACTTCGCACGCTTCACAAGCCTGTAGACGCAATTGTTCAGGCCTGCGCCAAAACCCTCGCTCCTTGCCGGCGCCCCCGGCCCGGCAGAGGCGAGGCGACGCGCTAAATCTTGCCCAGCAGCAACAGGATGACCAGGATCAGCACCACCAGCCCGAGACCGCCGCTGGGTGCATAACCCCATTGCCGGCTGTAGGGCCAGCTGGGAATTGCGCCAATCAACAGTAATATCAGAACGACCAGCAGAATTGTGCCTAGTGTCATTTCATTTCTCCCATGTGAGTCGTAGCACCGCAACGTCCGTGAACATTCCGGCAGCGCGCCCATGTCAACCCGGTTTGCAACGGGATCGCGCCGCGTGCCTGGCTCAAACCCGATATCCAGCCAATCGGCAATGGACCCGGAACCTGCTTCCCATGCCATTACTTGCGGATGTCACGAACCCGGTTGCATCGCCCCAGGTGACGCCGCTCATTTCAAAAGCTTCTGCCACTCGGAAATCTGCTTCTCCACTTCCTCCCTGGAAGCGCCGTATGTTTCCTGGATCTTGCCCGCCAGCTGATCGCGCTTGCCGGCAATTACATCAAGCTGATCGTCGGTCAGGTTGCCCCACTTTTCCTTCACCTTGCCCTTGACTTGCTTCCAATTGCCTTCGATACGATCCCAGTTCATTGCGTTCTCCTTGCCCTGTTATGCAGAGTCCTCGCCTGCACAAATACTCGCCGGTATTAGACCGCCCCCGAAAACATGATGTTTGACGCAAATCAACAAAGATCGCGAACCAGGCGGGTAGAGTGAAACCGCGGGTGAGAAGGGGGGGATTTTTCCTTATTTGGAGCATTCCACGAATATGACAGTAGACTCGTCATTTAGTCCGAATCGGAAGAAGCGCTCCGTGTCCAGCAACAGGGGGCGTGTCGCAACCGCAGAACATGCGCCAAGGCAAAGCCGGCTTCTCGCGGGGCTGCCAGCCGAGGATTATGAGCGTCTGCTGCCGCATCTGGAGCTCGTTGCCTTGCCGCTGGGTGCCATCATTCACGGTGCGGGCGACGCGGAAAAATATCTGTATTTCATCACCGAGGGCATCGTTTCGCGGGTCTTCGTGTCGCAAAGCGGAGCATCCGCAGGATTCGCGGTCACGGGCAAGGAAGGCGTCATCGGCGTCGCAACGTTTCTGGGTGGCGATAGCATGCCGAGCCAGGCGGTGGTGACTTCGCCCGGGTTTGCCTATCGGCTGCGCGCGGACGCGCTGGCCGACGAGTTCGATGGCCATCTTGCCCTGCGACATTTGCTGCTGCGCTTCACCCAGGCGCTGATTGCGCAAGCCGGGCAGATCGCAGTGTGCAACCGGCACCATCCGGTGGAAAAGCAACTGTGCCGCTGGATCTTGTCATGCCTGGACCGGTTGCCCTCGAACGAACTCGTGATGACGCAGGAACTGATCGCGGGCGTGCTGGGCGTGCGCCGGGAGGGCGTCACCGAGGCCGCCGGAAAGCTGCAAAAGGAGGGACTCATCCATTACAATCGCGGCCGCATTACCGTGCTCGATCGCGCCAAACTCGAAGCAAAGGTATGCGAGTGCCGCGCGGTCATCAAACGCGAATATGACCGATTGCTCGAGGCAGAAAAAGTCATCGGCAAGGCAGGTCCGCATGGCACGATTCGCTAGTAGTGCACGCGAAATGCACTCCAATCCGATGCCGGCCGCCAACCCTGTACTTACCGCCGACCATCCGCTTGCTGCCCCACAACGGCAAGCGCATCGGCGCATATTGTCCGGACCCGGGACAGTCGGGCTGAAGCATGCGCAAGTTCGGATCACTGCGTCCGCAAGTACGCAGCCTGACCCGGTGTTCTCGCAGGACAGGAAGATACGCGGCTGCGAGGAATGGGGCTGACCGTTTCCAATCCGCGAGGCTGGCCGCCCCTGACGTTCGCCACACGGTTATCGGCGTAGGCCGGTTAGGGTTGAAGACCGGCACCCCTTTTGCAATCCCTCGTGGAACCCTTCAGGGACACCGCTCTTTTTCTTCTCTTTTTCGTATGTTCGCTATCGCACATACCGCGCCACGCCTACCCGCTACGATTTTGACCTTCGCGGTACCGGATGTCCGACTGCCAAATGGTCGCAAGCAGAACCGCACTCGTCCCAGGTTGTCTTCCGCGAATTTGCTTGAACGCCGGCATCGCCCTGTTCGTCGTACTCGCCGCCATCGCGGCATCGGGTGCCGCGTTCGCGCAGGCATCGTTGCCGGCGCCTGAAATCGACCCGCCGGCCGTTTCCGCCGCTCCGCCCACGGAAACTTCCGCCTGGGATGCCCCGGAGCCGTGGCGAACCGATCGGTTCTATCTAGCAACGAGCCTCTATACCCGGCACCGTCACTACGATCCCGCGCACGACAATCACCAGGACCTGATTCAGGGCGAGTAGAACCTCGCCGAGGAGTGGCTCGCCGGCTTGTCGCTGTTCGACAATTCGTTCGGCCAGGACACGCAGTATCTGTATGGCGGATACAGATTCAGACCGTGGGAGAGTTTGCAGCCGCTCTATATCAAACTGACGGCCGGGCTCGTTCATGGATACAGGGGCCAGTACCAGGACAAGATCCCCTTCAACAAATCGGGGTTTGCCCCCGTGATCGTGCCCTCGGTGGGCTATTGCCTGATCCGCTTCTGCTCCGAAGTCGTTTTCTTCGGCGCGGCCGGCGCGATGGTCACCTTCGGTGTCACCATTCCCTAGCCTCTCGATAACGTATTTCAGACAACGCGATTGCGCAGGCCTGACGCCTTCATTGCCCGCGATTGCGACGAGCGGCTGCGCCTTCAGTGCCGGCGCGGTTCGAGCCCCTTTGCCGTATCCAATCCGCGCGCGTCGGTGAAGATGGTGCCGCTGACGTTGGCTTCCTCCAGATTCGCCTGCGTCAGGTCCGCGCCGCTCAGGTCCGCACCCGACAGATCCGCGCGATACAAATTGGCGCCGCGCAGGTTCGCCCCTTTGAGGTTGGCGAACCGCAGCAGCGTCCGGTTCAGATCGGCTTCAGTCAGGTCCGCGCCCTCCAGGTTGGCCTTGGTGAGATTAGTCCGCATCTGTCCCATGCCCTGATTCTTGATGTCGACGCCCAGGCGCGCGCGAGACAGGTTGGCATGCGAAAGATCTGCACCATCCAGTTCCGCGATGATGCGGGCACCGGAAAGATTGGCGTTCCTGAAGATCGGGCGCGCGGTAATTTCCCCGCCGAGGATCACGACGGACATCAGCGACGCACGGGAAAGGTCTGCCCCCGAAAAATCCGTACCCATCAGCCAGGCGCCATTCAAATTCGATTCCGCGAGCCGGGCGTCGGAGAAATTACTTTGCACGAGCTTGCTGGCGAACAGGCTGCACCGCGCCAGGTTCATGCGCTGCAAATCCAGCCTGCTCAAATCCAGGCGCGACAGGTCTTTTCCGGAAAGTGCATCGGTACCCTGATGACCCGGCGTGGCAAGAATGTCCCTCACCTGCTCGACGGTCAGGTCCGCCGACAACGCCGGCAAGGCAACAAACAGCGACAACGCGATCAGGATGGCGTGCATCGATGTCTAGCGCTTGCCGCAGGCGAGTTCCCGCCGGGCTGCGCTTGAAGTTCCGGGCAAAACCGGTTGCCAGTCGCCGGGTTCGGAGTCGGTGTGTGTTACGTCGCCATTGCCCATATTCTCGGAATAGTGATGGAACTCCAGGGTTCGCTCGCGCGCTTCCGTGCAGTCGTATTCCTGCTGCGCCTTCTGCGACCAATAAGGCAAGCCATACGGGCGTGACTGGACTGCCCTGAAATCGATCAGATGCCACATTTTCGCGATGTTGCCGGCTTTGCTGATGGTAGCGGGGTTGGCGTACACGGTGCTGGTGTCGCTCGTGCCAACCTGCGTCCACTCCGCCTCCGCACTGCCGCTTGCGGCAACCAACAGCATCGCCAGAATTGATTTGCGCATTGGTATGCCTCCTCCATTTCTTCGGCTGCAAAAAGGTTCAGCCGTCCAGGTACGCGACGGCCTCGATTTCCACTTTCAGTCGCGGATCGACCAACGCACTCACTTCAACCAGGCTGGAGGCCGGACGGTTCTTCTCGCCGAAATATTCGATGCGCAGCGGATTGATCAGCGGGCGCTCGGAAATGTCCGTCATGAAAATCGTGACCTTGACCACGTGCGCGGCACTCGCGCCAACGTGGCGCAGACACGCGTCCACACTTTCGAGCGCGATACGGAATTGCTCGACGGTACTTTCCGGAACCGTCCCGTCCTTCCTGGTTCCCACCGCACCGGAAACCCAGACGTGCCGGTCCGCCCGCACGACGTGGCAGTAGTGGCTGAAAGGTTTCGGCTGGCCGGGCACAAGGTGGCGTTCGATCATGGGAAGCTGCCTACAGGAGAGGACTGCCCTACCGCCCTGCTCTTGCGTTGTGCGGTCACGCCAAGCGCCTCAGCGGCGCGCAGCACTTCGCGGCGCTGCTCATCGGTCAGCCGGTTCACCGGCGCGATGGAGTGCCCGCAATCCACCCCGAGCCGCGCCGAGAGCACGGTCTTGCACACATCGGCCGGCGCACCGAACATCCACACCAGGTCGACAAACTTGCGCACTTCATCCTGCAGCGCCTGTGCGCGTTTCAGGTTGCCGGCCTCCCACGCCGCAAACAGCTCGGCGTAATGCCAGGGCGCCAACGTCAACGGTGCGTCGATCGTGCCGACCGCGCCCATGGTCAGCGCCGGCAGCGGCAACGCGCCGTTGCCGGAGAAGCAGGTCAGGCCCATGTCGGCAAACAATCGGATCTGCGTGAAGTCCGGCGCCGAATGCTTGAGGCCTTTCAGGGTCGGGATCTCGCGCTTGAGTTTTTCCATCATGGGCGGGAAAAACTCAATCTGCGTGAGCTGCGGCAGGTTGTATACGAAGAACGGCAGGTCGCCCGCGGCATCGGCCACGGCCTTGTAATAATCGATGATGGAGCGCTCGCTGGCGCGAAAGAACAGCGGCGGCAGGCAGCACACCGCCGCACAACCCGCCGAACGCGCAGTCTTCGCCGCCTTCACCGCACTGGCCGTGCTCATGGAACCGACCTGCATGATGACCAGCGCGCGGCCTTTGCAGGTTTCTGCGGAGACTTTCGCCACGACGTCGCGCGCCTCGTCCGTCAGAACCGGCCCTTCACCGGTACTCCCCGCCATCCAGAACCCGCCGCAACCGTGCGCGATGTTGTCATCGAGCATGGCGCGCAAAGCCTTTTCATTAACTCGCCCATCGTCAGTCGTCGGCGTTGGCGGCGCGGGGAATACACCTTTGAATTCGAGTTTCATGCTGGGATCCGGGTGGTTGGCAATGGCTGCGAAGTCTAGCAGCTTGCCTAAAGACGTAGGACTCAGGGAAAAGCAGGACTCAGGACGTAGGACTCAGGACTAAGGGAAGAGCAGGATTGAGTACTTCCCTTACTTCTCAGTCCTGCCGGAAGCAACCGGCACGTCCTGACGCTCCCCCGCGCGCCCGCGGCGCTTGTCAGCGCCCGCTGCCGCGCAGTTCGGTGGGCGCCGCCCCCTCGCCTGCATCGGGAAGTCCTGGTAGCGTTCCGGCGAGGTCGCGTACCGAAATGTTGCTAAGCGCGGCTTCGGTCGCATCGTCGAAGCGCTGCATGAGTTCCTCGACCGCCTTGTAGCCTGTCGGCCCCTCGGGGCTGACCTGCCGATCCTCCCCGTCCGCGCGCACGGCGTCGAGCAATTCCTTGGCACCGATCGTGGCCAGATCACGCGCCGGCAGCCAGACGGGTGGATCATCGCCAGTCGATGACAGGATGCGACGACCTTCCAGTGCGTCGAGCACTTGCTCTATCGCGCGCATCGGCACCTTCAGGGTCTGCGCCAGCATCTGCGCACTCCATGCGGCGCTGCCGGCGATATGGTGACGCGCGATCAGGCTCATGATCAACAGCGCGAGCCGCTCGCGCATGCGATTCGACAGGCGCGGCTCGCCGCTTTTCTGCATCACGTACTCCGGGTGCTGCACATAGAACGCCACGCTGGCGCCGAACAGCAGGATCAGCCAGTTCAGATACAGCCAAAGCATGAACAGGATCAGGATCGCGAAGCCGGAATAGATCGCCGAGTACTGCGTCGAGGACGCGACGAATTGCGCGAAGGCCCAGCCGGCCGACTGCCAGAGAATGCCGCCGACCAGCGCGCCGACCAGAGCCGGACCGATGCGCACCCGGGTATTCGGCATGAAGCTGTAGAAGAAAGCGAACGCGCCGATCACCAGCGCATAAGGCACCAGCCGACCCGCTTGCATCGCCACCCAGCCGATCGCCTCGATCTGCAGCGCGTCGTGCACCACGCCAACACTGGTGACCGCCGCGGTAATGCCGATCGCCGCGAACACCAGGACGGGTCCGATCAGCATCGCCGACAGGTAACGGCTGAAACGCGCGCCGATGCCGCGCTGCGACTGTACGTGCCAGATGAAATTGAACGACTCTTCGATTTTCTGCATCAGGGATACGGCGGTGTACACCAGCAGCGCCAGGCCCGCCGAACCGAGCACGCCGACGTTGATGTTCTCGATGAACTGGACGATGCGCGCGGTGACCTCGACGCCCTTGTCGCCGAGCGGTTCCAGGAACGTCAGCAATGCGGGCCGGGTCTGGTTGTAGACGCCGAAGGCCTTCAATACCGAAAAGCTGATCGCCAGCAAGGGCACGATCGACAGCAGCGTGGTGTAGACCAGGCCCATCGAGCGCAGCGTCAACTGGCCCTGGGCGAGATCGCGTATAAGCACCATCGCCAGGCGCGCGAAGCGCACCAGGGTGGCGTGCGCGCGCGGTCGAGAGCCGGCCCGCGTGTGCCAGATCTTCTCGTCGATCGACTTCAACAACGCTGCAGGTTTCCAATTCATGCGATGGACAACTCCCGGGAAAGTTAAGGAACGCGATCGCACACCATGTCCATTGTAGTCGGCGCGACGCGGCATGTCGCGTCGGAGCGCGCGGCATCGCTAATCGCGCGCAAGCTGCACCCGTGATCGCAAAAATAAATCGGGCCGACCGCCATGGAAAGCGACCGGCCCGCGAAACTATTATTCTGACGCGGCGCGCATGCGCGCACAGCAAGCGCTAGCCCATGAACTCCTTGACGATGCGATTGAACTTCACCGGATTCTCCATGAACATGAAGTGATTGCCACCTTCGGCCTCTTCGAAGATTTCCACGCGCGAACCCTTGATCTGGCTGGCGACCCACTCCTGCGATTTCCAGCCCACCAGGCTGGTCTTGGCGCCGACCACCAGCGTCGGGATGTTGATGCGCGGGATCTGGTCGCGCCAGTCGTTCGTGGCATGGTCGTAGAGCAGGCGCGCGGCATAGGGCCGGGGCATCTTCAGGTTCTGCTGGATCACCCAGTTGAGCTCGTCGCGCGAATACTGCTTGGTGAACATGCCGGTGATGAAGCCTTCGGTGGTCTTGACGCCTTCCGCTC
>JBDTRK010000085.1:0-14956 GCA_039931685.1 Betaproteobacteria bacterium
ACCGGCCTGTCACGCCGGGGGTCGCGGGTTCGAGTCCCGTCCACTCCGCCAGACCCTGGAAGGCGAACGCGAGTTCGCCTTTTTCATTTTGTCATCCGACACCGGACCCGCATCCGAACAGGGTCCGATTCGGGCATACTCTCGGCTGCCCATCACCGTCAGGACTTCCGGATAGGACCATGTACGATTTCGTCTACAAGCACAAACGCTGGCTGCAAATCGCATTGCTGGTGCTGATCGTTCCGCCATTTGCACTTTTCGGCATCGACTTCTATTTCCGCAACACCGATACCACAGGCTCGCTTGCCAAGGTTGGCGATGCGCGCATTTCAGAAGGTGAATTTTCCCAGGCGTTGCGCCAGGCGCAGGACAAGATGCGCGAGATGATGCGCAACAATCCCGATCCGTCCCTGCTCAACAGTCCGCAACTCCGGGAGTCGGTACTCAATGAGCTGATCGAACGCAGGATCACTTTGTCGCATGCGGCCAGGACAGGGATGACGATATCGGATTCCGAACTCCAGAAAATGATCGCCGCTGTCGAGGCTTTCCATGACCAGTCCGGAAAATTTTCGCACGAACGCTACCGGCAATTGCTGCAGGGACAGGGGTTGACACCGGCTACTTTCGAGAATCAGGTGCGCACGAACATCATGCTCGAGCAAGTGCGCAGCGTGTATGCGGGCTCTGCTTTCGTTCCAGACTCGATCGCGGAACGGTTGCTGAAAATCCGCGAGCAAGAGCGGGAAGTGAGCCAGGTTCTGTTCAGCCCGTCGGACTACCGCAAGCAGGTCAGAATTTCCGATGCTGAAGCGGAGAAGTATTACACCGAACACAAGAGCGAGTTCGTGATGCCGGAACAGGTCAGGGTTGAATTCGTGGTGCTGTCGCTGGAAGCCTTTCAGCGCAGCGTCGCGGTCAGCGATGACGAGATCAAGAAGTTCTATCAGGAGAACCTGAGCCGTTATCAGACAGCGGAAGAGCGGCGCGCCAGCCATATTCTGATACCGGCGGCTGCCTCCGCCAGCCCGGAAGAGAAGGCCAAGGCCCGGGCGCAAGCCGAGGACTTGCTCAAGCAGGTGAAGGCCAACCCGAAAAAATTCAGCGAGCTCGCAGCGAAATTTTCCAAGGACCCCGGATCCGCAGAGAAGGGCGGCGACCTCGGCTTTTTCGCGCGCGGCTTGATGGTCAAGCCTTTCGACGAGGCAGCTTTTGCTATGAAGGTCGGCGAGATAGCCGGACCGGTCGAAACGCAATACGGATTCCATATCATCCGTCTAGATGAAATAAAGGCGACCAAGACCACGCCGCTGGACGCGATCAAGGCGCAGATCGTGGAAGAGATCCGCAAGCCCAAGGTGGCGAAGGCGTTTGCGGAAGCCGCGGAAAATTTCAACAATCTGGTGTACGAACAATTCGACAGCCTGCAGCCTGCAGTGGTTGCGCTCAAGTTGACGGTCCAGAAGAGTGACTGGCTGAGTCGGGCGGGAGGCAATCCCAATCCGCTACTCAACAACGACAAGCTTCTGGCGGCGCTGTTTTCCGATGAGGTGCTCAAGAACAAGCACAACACGGCCGCGATTGAAGTGCAGCCGAACATGCTGCTGGCGGCGCGCGTTATCGAGCACAAGGCCGCGGCAGGGATGCCGCTGGATCAGGTGCGCAAAGATATTGTGCTGCATCTTGCCGATCAGGCCGCGACGCAAATGGCGGAAAAAGAAGGCCGAGCCGCGTTCGAAAAGCTGAAGAAAGGCGAATCCGTTGCCTTGTCGTGGTCAGCACCTCAGACGGTTACCCTGCAGAAGCGGCAGGGCCTGCATCCTGAAGCGGCGCAATCGGTGTTCGGTGCCGAGACAGCAAAACTGCCTTCCTACGCCGGGGTGCCGGTATCGCAGGGACGTTTCGTCATCTACCGCATTACCAAGGTCAGGGATGTCACCGAAACCAGCCCGGAGCAGCGCAAGGCGCTGGCTAAGCAGCTTGCGCAAATGATCGGCCAGGAGCAATACATCGCCTACCTGGCCAACCTGCGCGAACGCGCCGACGTCACTATCGACAGGAAGAAGCTGGAGCAGGGCTCCTGATCGGGTGGCGGTCAAGAAAGGCCCGCATGCTGTCCATGCGGGCCTTTTCTATTCGATTTCTATTCGATCTGGCCGACCGCTGTGGTATTGAAACCGGCATCGACGTAAGTGATCTCCCCGGTGATGCCGCTGGCAAGATCGCTGCACAGGAAGGCGGCCGTATTGCCGACTTCCTCGATGGTCACGTTGCGTCGCAGCGGGGATTGTTTCTCGGAGAGTGCGAGCAATTTTCCGAAATTGCCGATGCCAGCCGCTGCCAGTGTCTTGATCGGTCCGGCAGATATGGCATTGACACGTATTCCCTTCGGCCCAAGGCTTTGCGCCATGTAGCGGACATTCGCTTCGAGGCTTGCCTTGGCTAGTCCCATCACGTTATAGCTCGGGAAAGAGCGCTCCGCGCCAAGATAAGTTAGTGTGAGCAGGGCGGCGTTGCGGCCTTGCATCATCGGCAGCCCGGCCTTGGCAAGTGCGGCGAAGCTGTAGGAGCTCACGTCATGGGCGATGCGGAACGCTTCGCGGCTGACGGAGTCCAGATAGTCGCCGGCCAGCGCTTCACGTGGGGCAAAGGCAATGGAGTGGATGATTCCGTCCAGGCCATCCCAGTGCCGGCCAAGCCCGGAAAACATGGCTTCTATCTCTGCATCGCTGGCCACGTCGCACGGGAGCACGAGATTGCTGTCGAACTCGGCGGCCAGATCGACGACGCGGTCCTTGACCCTCTCGCCTTGATAGCTGAAAGCAAGCTGCGCGCCCTCGCGGCGCATGGCGCCGGCGATGCCGTAGGCAATGGAGCGGCTGCTGAGCAATCCGGTGATTAATATTTTTTTGTTCTGGAGCATTGCCATGATGGGTTCCCTTGAATGTCCCGCGCATTATAGCGAAACGGTTTGCCGGTCCGATGCCGCGCCGCGAGACCATTAACCGCCGTCGGGGATTCCGCTACACTTCCTGCCAATGAAAGCTTCAATAATAATCCTGGCCCTTATCCTGCCAGCCTGGCTCGGCGGATGCAGCGGACCCTGGAACGATCCTTATCCCGCGCGGGATGCCGGCAAGAATATCCTCTACTCATCGTTTTCGGAGCGGCCAAAGCATCTCGACCCGGTGCAGTCTTATGCTGAAAACGAGGCTGTGTTCACTGCCCAGATCTACATGCCGCCACTGCAATACCACTATCTGAAGCGGCCGTATGAACTGACGACACTGGCCGCGACCGAGGTGCCCAAGCCGACTTACTACGATTCGGCCGATCGCAGGCTGCCGGATTCCGCGCCGGGGGCCAAGGTTGCCTACAGTGTCTACGAGATCCATATCCGCCCCGGTATTCTGTATCAGCCACATCCGGCATTTGCCAAGGACGAAGACGGCAATTACCGCTACCACCACCTGAAGCGCGAGGACCTGAGGGATGTCTACGAATTGCGCGACTTCAAATATACCGGGACGCGCGAGCTGGTGGCCGATGATTATGCGTTCCAGATCAGGCGGCTTGCCCATCCGAAATTGCATTCGCCTATCTTCGGCCTGATCAGCCAATACATCGTCGGCCTCGACGAATATGCGAAAAAACTGCAGCAGGCGACGAAGACGCCGGTACCGGATGGTTACCTTGATCTCCTGCAGTTTCCGCTCGACGGCGTGCAAGTCGTCGACAGCCATACGTATCGAATAAGGCTCAAGGGCAGGTATCCCCAGTTCGTCTACTGGCTTGCAATGCCGTTTTTCTCTCCTGTGCCGTGGGAGGCGGAGCGTTTTTACTCGCAGCCGGGCATGACCGAAGGCAAGAATCTGTCGCTCGACTGGTATCCGGTCGGCAGTGGTGCATACATGCTGACGCTCAATGATCCGAACCGCATGATGGTCATGGAGCGTAATCCGAATTTCGCCGGCGAGCCCTATCCGTCGGAGGGTGAAATTGGAGACAAGGAGAGCGGACTGCTTGACGATGCCGGAAAGCCGATGCCCTTCATCGACAAGGCGGTGTTCAGTCTGGAGAAGGAGAGCATTCCCTACTGGAACAAGTTCCTGCAGGGTTATTACGACGCATCGGGCATAACGTCGGACAGTTTCGACCAGACGGTGCAAATTACCTCCAGCGGGGACGTTGCGCTGGCCGATGAAATGCACAAGCAGGGCATCCAGTTGCAGACATCGGTGGCGACGTCGATCATGTACCTGGGCTTCAACATGCTCGACCCGGTGGTTGGCGGCGATTCCGAGCGCACGCGCAAGCTGCGCCAGGCCATTTCCATCGCCATCGACCAGGAGGAGTTCATCTCGATATTCACCAACGGCCGCGGCATTCCCGGGCAAGGACCGATTCCGCCGGGCATATTTGGTCACCGCGATGGAATGGGAGAGATCAATCCCTATGTTTACGACTGGGTCAACAGCAAACCCGAACGCAAGCCGATCGAGTACGCAAAAAAACTGCTCGCCGAAGCCGGATATCCGGACGGCATAGACAAGGCAAGCGGCAAGCCACTGGTGGTTTACTTCGATACGACGCTAAGCGGCGTCGGTGGCAAGTCGCGCATCGATTGGCTGACCAAGCAATTTCAGAAAATCGACCTGCAGCTGGTGGTACGTAACAGCGATTTCAACCGTTTCCAGGACAAGATTCGCAAGGGCACAGCGCAGCTTTTCTTTTTCGGATGGAACGCCGATTATCCGGATCCGGAAAATTTCCTGTTCCTGCTCTACGGCCCGCAGTCCCGTGTGAAGAGCGGCGAGAACGCGGCAAACTATCAGAATCCCGAATATGACCGTCTGTTCGAGCGCATGCAAGTCATGGATAACGGACCGGAGCGTCAGGCCGTGATCGACCAGATGGTGGAAATCCTGCGCCGGGATGCGCCGTGGGTCTACATGCTCTACCCGAAAGACTACACACTGGCCCACTCGTGGGTCTATAACCGCAAGCCGAACAAGATGGCCAACAACGGGCTGAAGTACCAGCGCATCGATCCGCAACTGCGTCAGAAAATGCGTGCCGAGTGGAATCATCCGGTGGTCTGGCCGATCGTCATCCTGTTGGCGGCGTTGGTTATGGTGCTCATGCCTGCGGTGCGCTCGTATCGGCGCCGGGAGCGCGCCGGCGGCAAACTGCAAACCGCATGAGGCGACGTCAATGATCAGCTACCTGTTGCGTCGAGTTCTGTATGCGGTTCCGATTCTGATCGGCGTGAACCTGCTGACCTTCCTGCTGTTCTTCGTGGTTAATTCACCGGATGACATGGCGCGCATGCAACTCGGCCAGAAGCGCATCAGCGAAGAGGCGGTGGTGAAATGGAAGCAGGAAAGGGGTTATGACAAGCCCAGCATATATAACGCCGAGGCGAGCGGTGTCGGCAAGCTGACCAATACCATTTTCTTCGAGAAATCGGTGCCGCTGTTCTGGTTCGATTTCGGGCCCGCCGAGGACGGCCGGGACATCGCGCATGAAATCAAGAGCCGCATGTGGCCGAGCCTGGCAATTGCCTTGCCGGTATTCGTCGTCGGACTAGTGTCCTATATCACTTTCGCGTTGCTGATGGCATTTTTCCGCGCGACCTATATCGACATCATGGGGGTGCTGCTATGCATCCTGGCGATGTCGGTTTCGGGATTGTTTTACATCATCGGCGGGCAGTTCCTGATTAGCAAACTGTGGAATTTGGTGCCGATTTCGGGCTATGCCGGCGGATTGAACGCCTGGAAATTCCTGGTGCTGCCGGTCCTCATCGGTATCATCGGCGGCGTGGGCGCCAGTGCCCGCTGGTATCGGACCATCTTTCTCGAAGAGGTCAACCGCGATTATGTGCGCACGGCGCGGGCCAAAGGTTTGTCCGAACTACGCGTTCTGTTCCGGCACGTCCTGCACAATGCGCTGATTCCGATCCTGACCGGCGCTGTGGTGGCGATCCCATTGCTGTTCCTCGGCAGTCTCATTACCGAATCCTTTTTCGCCATTCCGGGATTGGGCAGCTACACCATCGACGCGATTAACAATCAGGATTTCGCCGTAGTCCGCGCCATGGTGTTTCTCGGTTCGGTCCTCTACATTGTCGGGCTGATTCTGACCGATATCTCCTACACGATTGCCGATCCGCGAATTCGCCTGCAATGATCCTGCCATTCAAGCCAGTCATCCTCACCACCGACGCGCTGATCTTCGTGCTGCTCGCCGTGGTAGCCGCGTCGGCATGGTATATCTCCCGGCATGAGCACCTGCTCGCGCCCTGGAGAAAAGTCGCGCACAGTCGTAGCGGCATGATCGCTGCGGTGATCATGCTGGCTTTTGTGACGGTCGGCTTGCTCGACTCGCTGCATTTCCGGCCACGGCTGTCCGGGAATGTCGCAAGCGGAAAGGCAAATTACGCGGTGGATGTGATGTCTCTGCTGGACTTGATTGCGGCGCCGCTCAAAAGCCGGCAGGAGAAGACCTATTCCGCGCCCCTGTCCGCATACCTGTTTGCCAAGGAGACGGTCGAGCTGGCTGACGGAAGCGAAGCGCGCGTATTTCCGCGACTGGCGCATGGCGGGGCACATCTGAAGGATCCGCAACGCGAAATAACGAGCGACATCATCAAGCGCACGATAGCGGGGGTCGCCATTGCGGCCCTGGCCTGGAACGCGCTATTGCTGATCGTGACGTTCTGGGTTTCGCATCGGCAGGGGCAAGGCCTGCGCGAAACCTGGGCGGCCATCTGGACCGGAAACACCAACGTCCCTTGGCGGGAAATGCTCATTACCAACGGAGTGCTTTTCCTCGTGTTCATACCCATGATCGTGCTTTCTGCCCGCTATCACGTTCTGGGCACGGATAAAGTCGGGCAGGATGTCTTCTACCTGACACTGAAGAGTATCCGCACGGGCCTGGTGATCGGCACGCTGACTACACTGGTCATGCTGCCGTTCGCCCTGCTGCTTGGAATCGTCGCGGGTTATCTGCGGGGCTGGGTGGACGATGTCATCCAGTATCTCTATACCACGCTCAATTCGATTCCCGGGGTATTGCTGATCGCGGCGTCCGTGCTGATCCTTCAGGGCGTCATCGATCGCCATGAGGACTGGTTCCAGACCGCAAGCGAACGTGCCGATGCACGCCTGTTCATGCTCTGCATGATTCTGGGTTTGACCAGCTGGACCGGACTATGTCGCCTGCTGCGCGGGGAATCGCTCAAGCTGCGTGAACTCGATTATATTCAGGCGGCGCGCGCATTCGGCGTGTCCAATTACCGGATCGTGACCCGGCATATTCTGCCGAACGTCATGCATATCGTCCTGATTGCCATAGTCATGGATTTCAGCGGACTGATCCTGGCCGAGGCAGTGCTGTCCTATGTTGGTGTCGGCGTGGATCCGACCATGAACAGTTTTGGCACAATGATTAACGCGGCACGAATGGAAATGGCGCGGGACCCGATGGTGTGGTGGTCGCTTGCATCGGCATTCTCGTTCATGTTGTTGCTGGTGCTGTCGGCAAACCTGTTCGCTGATGCGGTGCGCGACGCCTTCGATCCGCGTGTGCGCGGGCGCATGGCTTCGCCAGGTTTCCTGTCCAAGTACCTGCCGGCGATGCCGGGGCGCTGATGACTACCAAATCCTCCATTCTGGAAGTCCAGAACCTGCGTACCTGGCTGTCGGTCGGCGAAGGCCTGGTGCGAGCTGTCAACGGAGTCTCGTTTGCCGTCGGCCGCGGCGAGACCTTTGCACTGCTCGGCGAATCCGGCTGCGGCAAATCAATGACGGCGCTGTCAATTGCACGCCTGCTGCCGGACGCCGGCAAGATTCTGTCGGGAACGGTCCGACTGGACGGCCAGGATCTGCTGCAGCTCCCGGAATCGGCGATGCGCGAAGTGCGTGGCGCCCGGATCGGCATGATCTTCCAGGAACCGGGCACGAGTTTGAATCCGGTGATGACGGTCGGCGCGCAGATCGGAGAGGTGCTATTGCAGCATACGACGCTACGCGGCAGTGCGGCCGAGGCGCGCATCCTGGAACTGCTCGACGCGGTTGGTCTGCCCGATCCGAAAAGCCGTCTGCGTGAATTCCCGTTTCAACTCTCCGGCGGCATGAAGCAGCGCGTCATGATCGCAATCGCGCTTGCCTGCGAGCCGCGCTTGCTGATCGCGGATGAACCTACCACGGCGCTCGACGTGACGATCCAGTCCCAGGTGCTCGACTTGCTGCGCGATCTGCAGCGGAAGATGGGCATGTCGATCCTGCTCATCACGCATGATCTTGGGGTGGTATCGGAAATGGCCCACCACGTTGCCGTCATGTACGCGGGCGAGATCGTGGAGTCCGCCCGGCGTGACGATTTCTTCCGCAATCCCGCCCATCCTTACTCGCAGAAGCTGTTCGCATCGATGCCGAACCGGCAGTTGCGGGATCGTACTCTAGCCGTCATCAGCGGACGCGTGCCGTCGCTGATCGGTGAAATCCACGGCTGTCGTTTTGCCGAGCGCTGCGATTTTGCCTCGCCGTTGTGTCGCGAGGCGGATCCATCCTGGTTCGACATCGGGAACGATCATGGCGTGCGTTGTCATCTGTATGGCGACAAGTCCTGGGCAAAGGATGTCACTCAAACGCGTACCACGGTGGCTGCGCCCGCTGCTTGCGGGCCGCTCCATCCGGGAACGGATGGGGAATTGCTGACGGTCGATGACCTGAAAGTGTATTTTCCGGTCCGCAAGGGCATCCTCAAGCGAGTAGTCGGCCACGTAAAAGCCGTCGATGGCGTATCGCTGAAAGTTCGTGCCGGGCGCACGCTGGCATTAGTGGGCGAATCCGGGTCAGGCAAGACAACGGTCGGCAAGGGCATCGTGCAGTTGCTGCCCCTGTCGGGCGGCCGCGTGAATTTCGACGGGACTGATCTCGCATCGCTGTCCGCTTCGGAGTTAAGGGGCAGGCGCCGTGATTTCCAGATCATCTTTCAGGACCCCTACAGCTCACTCAACCCGCGCATGCGCGTGCTGGATATCGTCGAGGAAGGCATGATCGCGCTTGGCGTTGGTGGTGACAGGCGGACGCGTGCGGCGAGAGTTGACGAGATACTGGGACAGGTGGGTCTCGGTGCGGAAATGAAATACCGCTATCCGCACGAGTTCTCGGGTGGGCAGCGCCAGCGTATCGCCATCGCGCGTGCGCTGGCGGTGGAACCAAAACTAATTGTCTGCGATGAACCGACCAGTGCCCTCGACGTGTCGGTTCAAGCGCAGATACTGAATCTGTTGCGCGATCTGCAGAGCCGGCTGTGTATTGCCTACCTGTTCATAACGCACAACATGTCGGTCGTCGAATATCTGGCCGACGAAGTGGCGGTCATGTACCTGGGAAAAATCGTCGAGCAGGGCAGCGCCGACGAGGTCCTGGGCAACCCCCGGCACGCTTATACACGCGCTTTGCTGGCCGCTGTCCCGCGCATCAACGTAGTCAACAAACGTGAGGCGGTAGCGCCAGGATAGGGCCGGTTCGGCAGTGGTTTTCCGAACCCGTGATCGCGAATCAGCGCCTGACGCGGCGTACGCTGCGCGGGTTGCTATAAATCGTAAGCCGCTGTCCCAGATGCAGAGCATTGCTCGAAAGATGATTCCATTCCTTCAGTGCCGCCACGGTCACGCGGTGCCGTTGGGCGATCAGGTACAGGCTATCGCCTTTCTTTACCCGATACGCGATCTGACCGCCAAACAAGTCTTCCGGCGCCTGAAACTCCGGGCTGTTCCAGGTCTCATCCAGGTTCGACGTGTTCTCATCGTCTGGCATCGGCACCAGCAGTGAACGTCCCGGCTGGAACGCAACGTGGCGATTGAGACCGTTTATTTCGCGCAGGCGCGCAACCGTGATGCCGAATTTTGCGGCGACCGAATCCGGACTTTCGTTCTTCTTCAACGTATAGGTTTGCCAAGACACCAGCGGCTGGTCATAGTCCTTGAGGTTGGCGGAAAAAACGCCCGCCTTGTCGATCGGCAGCAGCAGCGTGCGCGCACCGTTCGAAACAATGACCGGACGCGTGTGGCCGGGATTAAGTGAACGGAAGTCGTCGACCGTCATTTCCGCGAGTTGCGCGGCTACCTGCATGTCGATATGTTCCGGCGTCGATACTGTCGTGAAATACGGACGGTTCGGAATGTCCTCGAGCGGAAAACTCAGGGACGAAGGATTACTGATTATGTTTCTGACGGCCTGCAGTTTTGGCAGGTAATTGCGCGTCTCGCGCGGCATCGTCAGGTTTTCGTAACGTGTCGGCTTGCGCTTGGCGCGATTGTGCGCGATGGCGCGTGATACACCGTTTTCGCCCCAATTGTATGCAGCCAGCGCGAGTTGCCAGTCGTCGAATTCCTCGTGCAACTTTTCCAGGTAATCCAGGGCGGCGCGGGTCGCTGCCAGCACATCGCGGCGTCCGTCATACCACCAGTTTTGTTGCAACCCGTAGCGCTTGCCGGTCGAGGGCATGAATTGCCAAATTCCCACTGCGCGGGCCCGCGAATAGGCGATCGGATTGTAGGCGCTCTCGATCATCGGCAGCAGCGCCACTTCCATCGGCATTTGACGTTTGTCGATTTCCTCGACAATGAAATACAGATACAGTCGGCTGCGCTCGAGCATGCGCTGAAAGTAGTCGGGGTGATTCAGGAACCATGCCTCATGGCGAGCAACCAGCTTGCTGTCGACTTGTGGCAGGGCGAAACCGTTACGAATGCGGACCCACAGGCTTTCCGGGGCGGGCGTCAGCGCAGTTGAGGTTATCGATGTGTCGGGTGCGGATTCGAGCGGCGCGGCAATTTTCTGCTGTGTTTCGTCGGCCGGCGCGGCTGTAGTGGCGGATTCGGAATCGGTCGGCGACGGAGCGGGCTCATCGGCCTGGAGTACTGATGTGGACGCCAGCAGGCCGACACTCAATAGAATTGCAAGTAGTTTCTTCATTTATACGTACAAAATGTTGATATTTATTAGTATGTTAACAGAGCGATCGACCCAGTCAAGGTAAAAATACGGGTGCCGGTTAGAGCTCAGCCGGCATGCCGGCTGGCAGACTCGCCTGCCGTAGGATTGGCGTTGCGCAGGAGAGAATTGGTCGTCAGCTCTGACTCGATGGCATGGGCCAGCCTCGGATTGACCTTATCCATTGCAAGGGCGAAGCGCAGGTTGGAGCGCGGTTTATTCGTGAGCGCAAATGACCGGCGTGCCGGCCGGAAGTGCTGAAAATATTGCCGGCGAAAGGTGCATCTGCGCAGCGGCGCCTTCGAACAATCTGCGGCAGCCGCAGGAAAACAGCAGGCCGGTAGCAGCCAATCTGGACTGAAATGACTACGGGGACATCGAGTGCGCGCGCAGGTCAATGCCCGGTGCCTCGACGGTATCGCCTTCGCGCAGCGTTGTCCTGATGCCTGCAATTGGCTCGCGCGCCGAGCCGGACACCGGTAAGTTATACTTTGCCGGCAACTTTGTATTGCCATCGACGTGATCGCCGTGGTGATGGGTCGTCAATAGCCTCCAGCCGCAGCCCTTCACGCGAAACGTGATTGAGCGCCGGTCTCGAACGCCGAGTCTGCGACAATGGCACAGGCCCCGCACCGCAGACACTGGATACGGTTGTCCTTAAATGTGCGAATGGGAGCAATGGCGGCGGTGTCCACAATAAAATTTTTTGTTTTGCAATATTGAATGGCAATCGACTACGAACCGGTCAGTCTGTCCGAATGGTTTTCCACGCCGCTGGGCGCGCGGCTGCTCGCGACAGAATTGGGCTATTTCGACCATGAACTTGCCGATGTGTTCGGGTTCAATGCAGTTCAGATTGGGCTTCCAGAATACCCGTATCTGCGCTCCAATCGTATTCCTTATCGCTGCGTGACCGGAAGCGACGGTTCGGTCGGTGTGCGCGCCGATCCGTGCGCATTGCCATTGCAGACCGGCTCGGTGGACCTCGTCATTCTGCCGCACACCCTCGAATTCAGCAGCAACCCACACCAGGTCTTGCGCGAAGTGTCCCGAGTTCTAATGCCCGAGGGGCACGTCGTCCTTTCGGGATTCAATCCGTGGAGCTTGTGGGGCGTACGGCGACTGGCCACCCGACGCGCCGGTGCGTATCCATGGTGCGGTCAGTTCATCAACCTGCCGAGGATAAAAGACTGGATGGCCTTGCTCGGTTTCGAGCTGGCCGGTGGACGCATGTGCAGTTATGCGCCGCCTCTGGTCAGCGAGAAATGGTCGCGTCGCTGCAGTTTCATGGAAGCGGCTGGTGATCGCTGGTGGCCGTTTGCCGGTGGTGTTTACTACCTGCACGGCATAAAGCGCGTGCAGGGCATGCGCCTGATCACGCCGCACTGGCGCGCAAGCCAGGTCAAGAAAAAGGCGCTCGCCGTCGTGCCTCAGAAAACCAACGGGCGCGACGACGCAATGGCGGCTCGAAGCAACCATGCAGCCGGAGATCCGCAGTGAGCGATGTCGTTGACGTTTATACCGATGGGGCGTGCAAAGGCAATCCCGGCCCCGGTGGCTGGGGGGTGTGGTTGAAATGGGGCGACCATGAAAAGGAAATTTGCGGTGGCGAGGCCGACACGACCAACAATCGCATGGAAATGATGGCGGTCATCGAGGCGCTGGCGTCACTCAAGCGCAACTGCACAGTGCGGCTGCATACCGATTCGAAATACGTTCATGACGGAATTTCGACCTGGATACACAACTGGAAAAAACGCGGTTGGCTCACGGCGGACAAGAAACCGGTAAAAAACGTCGATCTGTGGAAGAGGCTCGATGAGCTGGTGCGTAACCATGATATTGAATGGATCTGGGTCAAGGGGCACGTTGGCGATCCCGGCAACGAACGGGCTGACGAACTTGCGAATCGGGGCGTAACCGTTGCCGGGGCGATTGGGAAAGGCAGGATACAGGCGTGAGTCCGCAGCTGAGCATGCGCCCTGCAAACCTGGTCGCTGAGCATTCATGAGACAGATTTTTCTCGACACGGAAACTACCGGTCTCGATCCCGCCCTTGGACATCGCGTCATCGAAATTGCTGCGGTTGAAATCGTCAATCGCCGTTTTACCGACAGGCGCTACCACCAATACGTCAATCCCGAGCGGGAAATCGATGCCGGCGCGTTGGAGGTTCATGGAGTTACAGTCGAATTCCTTGCAGATAAGCCGAAATTCAAGGACGTGGTCGCGGAAATGCTTGAGTTCATCGAGGGTGCGGAACTGATCATCCATAATGCGCCGTTCGATGTAGCTTTCCTCGACCATGAGCTAGCCCGGGCCGGGCTACAACCCTTGAGCAACTATTGCCGCCGAATAACCGATACCCTGAAGATGGCGAAAGGTTTGCACCCGGGCAAGCGCAATTCCTTGAATGCCCTGTGCGAACGCTACCAGATCGACAATTCCGCACGCTCGTTGCATGGCGCCTTGCTGGACGCACGCCTGCTGGCGGAAGTCTTTTTGTCGATGACGCGCGGTCAAGACAGCTTGCTCATGGACATGGTGGATTCTTCGTCGGCGATGCTCGAAAGCACAATGTCCACCGCCGACGCGGAACTGATCGTGATCCGTGCCCTGGAAACGGAACTCACCGAGCATTCCCACCAGCTCGACGAAATCGACGCAGCGACCAAGGGTGCGTGTTTGTGGCGGAAACTGGAAACGTCGGTGTGATGGGCCTTTAACGGCTCATTGCACACATGGACGAATTGCCAAACCACTTCGATGCCGTGCCAGATCCGTGAAGGAATTGCCGCGATTGCGGAAATGATTCAACGTAGTGGTTGTGCGATCCGCCCAATTATCGCGCGCTCACGTTCAGCTCGAAAGTGACATTGCAGGAAATGGCCACGCGCGGCCGTTGCCCGCGGTAGACGTTGACGTAGTGCAGCAGCCATCCCGGAAATACCAGTAGCCGTCCGGTCTCTGGGCGCGCCGTGAACGTGGTGCCGATCAGGTCGAGCCCGGGAATCGGTCGGCCTCCATGCCTCGGATCGATCAGCGCGAGCAAACCCGAGTCGGGATGTGCGGTCTGGTCCGCGTCTCCCGCGTCGGCATAGTAAACCGTCGACCAATGCGTGTCCGCGTGATCGTGCGGTATCGTGTAATCCCCATCGCGCATTACCATCGCCCATGCATGTGCCCCGATGCGCATCGCCGGAAGCTGTTGCCCGCGTTCACGCGCGAGACCATCCGCGGTTTCGCGTACGCGCGTCACGATGTGCTGGATCAGTGTTCGAAAATACGCATCCGGCCGGAGTGCAAGATCGGACTGCGAGTGCCAGCCACCGACGTTGCTTTTGTGCAGCGATGGACGCGATACGGATTCAGCGACCAGGCATGCAGTAAGTTCTCGATTGATTTCATCCATTCCGGGGAGGTCATACATGGACAGCGGAGTGGAGAACAGCGGGAGGTGACGCAAGGATGTTGACTGGTCCATGCGACAATAGTATGTGCCCGATAGCTTAAATTATTGAACGAAATTGCCGTTCTCAAAAATGTTCCGCGCGCAAAATATTTCAGAACTGTAATTGATGCGGCTCGCGTGGTGTACATGAAATGCTGAAGGGAAATCTGAATTGCATTCGGAAATGTTCAGGCGGTTCTTTAGGCTCGCACTTGCCTTGTTGCATGCAAAAACGCCGTGGCAGATTCGGACCGCAGCAACGAAAAAATGGCGCGCCGCTCCACCCCTGCAGAAACGGTGGGTCCCAGATTCGTATCGATAAGAATTGCGAAGTATCTGCGGCCTGGGCCAGGAAATGGCGGATGCCGGAAATGAATTCTGAAGAAAGGTCGTTCAGGAAAATGCAGGACTGGAGCTGGTGGGTGGTACTGGGATCGAACCAGTGGCCCCTGCCGTGTGAAGGCAGTGCTCTACCGCTGAGCTAACCACCCCC
>JBDTRK010000086.1:0-14654 GCA_039931685.1 Betaproteobacteria bacterium
ATACCAGCTGCAGCCGGCGAAACCACCGATCGATGCGTCGCGGCGTCTGCCGCCGGCAGATCCACGACACCGCTATCGTCAGCGTTATGGCGAGCACGAAACCAAGCAGCGGAGACAAGACAATGGCGGCCGCAGTCTTCAGGAAGCCGCTGGCGATCAGCGTACCGACGCCACCCTTGGCTACGGCCGCGCCGGCCAAGCCGCCGATCAATGCGTGCGACGAACTCGAGGGGATGCCGTAAAACCAGGTGATGACGTTCCATGCGATGGCCCCGACCAGGCCACCGAATATCACGTGCTCATCGACGATGCCCGGATCGACGATGCCCTTACCGACGGTGGCGGCGACTGCAACGCCAAATATGGCAAAGGCCAGAAAATTGAAGAACGCCGCCCAGAGCACGGCCCACTGCGGCCGCAGCACGCGTGTCGACACAACGGTGGCGATGGAATTGGCGGCGTCGTGGAAGCCGTTCATGAAATCGAACGCCAGCGCAAGCAGCACCAGAAACACTACGACTTGAAAGCTCATGACCCGCCTTGTTGTTATGCGTTACGGCGAAACCGCGACGACCGGCTAGGAGTTGTCGAGAATGATGCCCTCTATGATGTTGGCAACGTCCTCACAGCGGTCTGTCACAGCCTCGAGCGTTTCGTAGATCGCGCGTAACTTGATCACCTGGCGCACGTCGGGCTCGTCGCGGAAAAGTTTGGCCATTGCCGAGCGCATCACGTGGTCCGCTTCCGACTCGAGTTTGTCGATTTCTGCGCAGACTGCCAGGATTTTCGCGGCGTTTTCCTTTCTCGACAGCAGCATGAGCGCCTCTTTGACTTTCTCCGCGCAACTAACGCAGATATCGGCCAGGCGCTTGGCTTCCAGCGTCACGGAGCGTACGTCGTAGAGATAAATCGATTGCGCAGCGTCCTCCATGGTGTCGAGGATGTCGTCCATGCGCGTAACGAGCTGGTGAATGTCGTCGCGGTCGATCGGCGTAATGAACGTCTTGTGCAGCAGACCGATGGCCGATTGGGCAATGCGGTCGCCGCGCTTTTCGATGGTTTCGATGTTGTAGCAGCGGCGCTGAACATCGTCGAAAGCCGCCATCAGGCTGGCGAGTTCGCGACTGGCCAGGAGGATCTGTTCGGCATGCTCGACGAACAGTTCGAAGAATTGTCCTTCGGTGGGCATCAAACGGGCAAACACGGAGCCTCCCCTTCCAACTTTTTATTTATTATTGAAATTGATCCGTGAGCGCTATTGTAGGGCCTGCGCGGAAAGCGCGTCATAATACTGGCACAATTCATGGATGGATGGAGCGAACGCCTGAACGATGATCGGCTTGCTGCAGCGGGTCACCGAAGCGCACGTCGAAGTGGCACAAACCCTTGTCGGCGCCATTGGGCCGGGGTTGCTGGTTCTGGCCTGCGCGGAACGCGGTGACAGCGAAGCCGAAGCCGAACGTCTCGTCGAACGCCTGCTCGATTGTCGCGTATTCGCCGACACCGACGGCCGCATGAACCTGAGTCTGCGGGACGTGGGCGGCGGTTTGCTGCTGGTGCCGCAGTTCACGCTGGCAGCCGATACGACCCGGGGGTCGCGCCCGAGCTTCACCCCAGCCGCGGCCCCGGACGAAGGCAGACGCCTGTTCGCACACATGCTCGATTTTGCTCGTGGGATCCATGCCCCGGTGGCGAGCGGCGAATTTGGCGCGCATATGCGCGTTTCGCTGGTAAACGACGGGCCGGTGACCCTCTGGCTGAGCGTCGATGCCCGTCATACCGGAAAATGAACCGGTACGGGCAGGACTGATGCAATGCGGGTAGTTCCGGCAGCGCACATGAGACAATGAGTCGTGTGGAAGAACCGGCGCCGCCAGGGCGCACACTAAAAATGTCGATGCATTCGAATTCCAAGGGGCCCGTGCCGCGTGTATTGCTGGTGGACGACGCACCCGATAACCGCCTGATGATGTCGCTCTACCTGCGGCGTTCCGGCCTGGAAATCCTGACTGCGCGCAACGGGGAAGAGGCCTTGCAGATCACCGCTTCCATGCTGCCGGACCTGGTGGTGCTCGACCTGACGACGACAGGCATGTCGTGCTATGAAGTATGCAAACGCATTAAATCCAATCCGACGACCTTGCAGACCCCGGTCGTTTTCCTTATCTCGAACGACGAGCGCGAGGAGCGCATCAAGGGCCTTCAGGTCGGCGCCGATGATTTCTTCAGCAAACCGATTCAGCGCGATGAATTCCTGATACGGGTCAAATCGCTGGTGAACGGCTATCAGGCGCGCAAGCAGCAGGCCGCCGCGCCGGCGACGGTGGAGGCGGATCCTGACGAGGAGCACGACGACTACGCACACCTGCGATCGCGCAAACTCATGGACCGGATCTTTACCACGCCGGGACTGCCGGGCAGTCCGCAACTGGGCTACCAGAACCGCTTTGATGCCGTGATCCTGTTTGCCGACCTGCGCGGCTTCACCCGCATGGCGGAAAAGCTGGAGGCTACCCAGGTCGTGCTGCTGCTGAACGAATATTTTTCGCTGCTGACCGACGTCGCCTACCGCTATAACGGCGTGATCTTCAACATGGCGGGCGACAGTCTGCTGGTCGGGTTCAACGTGCCTTTCGAGCAGCCCGATGCGGCCGAACGCGCGATCAAGTGCGGCAATCAGATGCTCGCGGATTTCGACGCCATGTCTATCGATTGGCACGCTCGGCACGGACTCGAGACCGGGCTGGGAATCGGAGTGAATAAAGGCGAAGTGGTGGCGGGCAATGTCGGCTCACCCGCCTACTCCAATTTCACCATCATCGGCGACGCGGTAAACATCGCCTCGCGCCTCATGCAACGTGCCCGGGCCGGCGAACTGCTGCTATCCGACAGCGTCATGGAGATGCTCAAATCCACGCAGTTCTTCATGGATGCGCTACCCCTGCCACCCCTGACCCTGCGCGGCAGGACGGAACCGATCGGCCTTTACTGCCTGCCGTACAAAGGCCGGGTCGACATCCGCGGCTAGGCAATGACACTCACGGAGTTGCGTTATGTCGTGGCAGTGGCGCGCGAGAAGCATTTCGGCCGTGCCGCCGGCCTGTGTTTTGTCAGTCAGCCGACCCTGTCCATCGCTATCCGCAAGCTCGAGGAGGAGCTCGGCGTCACGCTGTTCGAACGCGGCCCGGGCGAACTGGGCATCACGCCGATCGGCCAGCGCATCGTCGAACAGGCGCAACGGGTCATCGAAGAATCCGCTGCAATCACGGAGATCGCCCGCCAAGGCAAGGATCCGCTAAACGAACCCCTGCGCCTGGGGGCGATTTATACCGTCGCGCCTTATTTGTTGCCGCATCTGGTCAAACAACTGCACCGGCGCGCGCCGAAACTGTCGCTGCTGATCGAGGAAAACTATACGAGGCGGCTTCTGGAAATGCTGCGTGGCGCAGAAGTCGATGTCATCGTGGTGGCGCTGCCAATCGCGTCGAGTGGATTGACGGTCCAGCCGCTCTACGACGAGACGTTCCAGGTGGCGGTGCCCGCCGGGCACGCCTGGGCGCAACGTAAACGCGTGGCCGCGGCCGATCTGGCCCGGGAGCCGATGCTCTTGCTCGGCAGCGGACATTGTTTTCGCGACCAGGTACTCGACGCCTGCCCCGCACTCAATCGCGGCGGCGCGGCGCCGGGCACGCTGCAGCAAACCGTCGAAGGCGGCTCACTGGAAACCATACGGCACATGGTCGCCTCGGGCGTCGGCATCACGGTGCTGCCCAGCACCTCCATCAACCAGAATGACGGGAACGGCCTGCTGCGCTTTATCCCCTTCACCCGCCCGATACCGGACCGGCGCGTCGTAATGGCCTGGCGCAAGGCATATCCGCGCGTCCGGGCCATCCAGTTGCTGCGCCAGAGCATCCTCGCCTCGCCGTTGCGCGGCGTCACCTTCCTCGACCTGCCCGCCAGGGACGGCTAGTTTCACGGGATAGGATTTGACTATTGGATTGATAAAAACAATCCATTGGATCAATCACACCCGAACCGTGACCATGGCGCCTCAACACCACAACACCGAGGCACAGGAATCGACACCATGGAAAAACACGTAACTCATGCCCTGCTGACCTTGAGAAATTACCTGGCGGCACTGCCGGTGATCTGGTGACTGAACTTTCCTACCCGGAAGGACACATAGATGGATGAACCGAAAAATCTAACAACCGCATCCGGCATGCCCGTCGGCGACAACCGGAAGACGCAACTCGCCGGGCAGCGCAGTCCGGATGGATGCAGAAGCGGCAGCTGATCGAAGAGCTGACGCAGCATCAAGCGCCGTCAGCAGGAACAAGATCGTTAAATTGGTACTCGGATCCCAAGCAAATGGGACCGAGGCGTTGAATGCAATCAACCACAGGTAGAAAAATAATGTCAAGCGAAACCAAGTGCCCTTTCAATCACGCCGCTGGCGGCGGCACCACCAGCCGTGACTGGTGGCCCAACCAGCTACGACTGGATATCCTGCACCAGCATTCCGCCAGATCAGATCCCATGGGCGATGAATTCGACTACGCCAGGGAATTCAAGAGCCTCGATCTGGCGGCGGTGAAAAAAGATCTCGCGGCACTGATGACCGACTCGCAGGACTGGTGGCCAGCGGACTTCGGCCACTACGGACCGTTTTTCATCCGCATGGCCTGGCACAGCGCCGGCACGTATCGCACCGGTGACGGCCGTGGCGGCGCCGGCAGAGGCCAGCAGCGCTTCGCGCCGCTCAACAGCTGGCCGGACAACGTCAGTCTCGACAAAGCACGTCGCCTGCTCTGGCCGATCAAGCAGAAGTACGGTCGGAAAATTTCCTGGGCCGACCTGATGATCCTTACCGGCAACGTTGCCCTGGAAACGATGGGATTCAAGACTTTCGGTTTTGCCGGCGGCCGCGCGGACGTCTGGGAACCGGATCAGGATGTCTACTGGGGCGCCGAGAAAAAGTGGCTGGATGACAAGCGCTATGCCGGAGACCGGAATCTTGAAAATCCGCTCGCTGCAGTACAGATGGGGCTGATCTACGTCAACCCGGAAGGCCCGAACGGTAACCCGGACCCGGTCGCTGCAGCCAAGGACACCCGCGAGACCTTCGCGCGCATGGCGATGAATGACGAAGAAACCGTCGCGCTGATTGCCGGTGGCCACACATTCGGCAAAACCCATGGTGCCGGCCCCGCGACACACGTGGGCGCCGAGCCCGAAGCGAGCGACATCGATGCGCAGGGCTTTGGCTGGATCAACAGCTTCGGCACGGGCAAGGGCAAGGATGCGATCACCAGCGGTCTGGAAGTCACCTGGAGCACCACGCCGACGCAGTGGGGCAACGATTTCTTCAAGAACCTGTTCGGCTTCGAATGGGAACTGACGAAGAGCCCGGCCGGCGCGCACCAGTGGAAGCCCAAGGACGGCGCCGGCGCCGGCACGGTGCCGCACGCCCACGACAAGTCGCAACGCATCGCGCCTTCCATGCTCACGACGGACCTCTCGTTGCGCTTAGACCCCGCTTACGAAAAGATTTCGCGGCGCTTCATGGAGAACCCGGATCAGTTCGCGGATGCATTCGCCCGCGCCTGGTACAAGCTAACGCACCGTGACATGGGTCCTATCACGCGCTATCTCGGGCCGGAGGTTCCGAAGGAAGAACTCCTCTGGCAGGATCCGATCCCGGCGGTCAATCACAAGTTGATCGATGACAAAGACATCGCGTCGCTGAAAGCCAGGGTCCTGGCCTCAGGACTATCTGTCTCGGAACTGGTTTCGACGGCCTGGGCGTCGGCGTCCACTTTCCGCGGCTCAGACAAGCGTGGCGGCGCGAACGGCGCGCGCATCCGCTTGGCGCCCCAGAAGGACTGGGAAGTCAACCAGCCCACGCAGCTGGCGAAAGTGCTCAAGAAACTGGACGCTATCCAGGACGAGTTCAACAAGGCGGCGTCCGGCGGCAAGAAGGTTTCGGCTGCCGACCTGATCGTGCTGGCCGGCTGCGCCGGCGTCGAACAGGCCGCGAAAAACGCCGGCGTCAACGTGACGGTGCCCTTCGCGCCAGGCCGCATGGACGCATCGCAGGAGCAGACCGACGTCGAAGCCTTCGCCGCGCTCGAGCCGATCGCCGACGGCTTCCGCAACTACCTCAAAGGGAAGTACACCATCGCGGCCGAGGCATTGCTGGTCGACAAGGCACAGCTGCTGACGCTGACTGCGCCCGAGATGACGGTGCTTATCGGTGGCATGCGCATGCTCAATGCCGACGTCGGCCAGTCCGGACATGGCGTCTTCACCCAGCGGCCCGAGGCGCTGACCAACGACTTCTTTCTCAATCTGCTCGACATGGGCACGCAGTGGAAGGCAGTGTCGGGCGGCCAGGACTTGTTCGAAGGGCGCGACCGCAAGACCGGCAAGGTCAAGTGGACCGGCACGCGCGTCGACCTGGTCTTCGGCTCCAACTCGGTCCTTCGCGCCCTGGCCGAAGTCTATGGCAGCTCAGACGCGCAGGCGAAGTTCGTCCGGGACTTCGTCGCGGCCTGGACCAAGGTGATGAACCTCGACCGCTTTGACCTGGCGTAATCTCAAGGTGATGCTGCTCGCCGCGACACCCGGTTGATCCGGAACGCGGAAGAAACAAAGGCCGGTCCATGAGGACCGGCCTTTGTTTTTATATCGCAGCCACCGAGGGTTCAGATCTTGAGCGTCTTCTTCAATTCCGGCGGATTAACGAAGGTCTTCAGGAAGCTCTCGTCGGCGCCGCTGCCGAATTTCAGGCCCGCTTCCTTGATCGCCGCATCGGAGACCTTTTCCAGCGGCGTGTAGAATGGGTGATGGTGTTCGATGTACGGATTGTTGCGCGCGGCGTTGTAGCAGAACAACACGGTCCAGCGCCGGCTCGGCGAGCGATTCTGGTCTGAACGGTGCAACGTGTTGCAATGGAAGAACAGTCCGTCGCCCGGTTCCATTTCCGCGTACACAACTTCGAGCTTCTTGAGTATCTGCTCGACGCGCGTCGGATCCGCGCCGACCTGGCTGCCCTGGATCACGCCGTGGTCGATGCGTCCGAGCAGATGCGAGCCACGAACCACCTGCAGGCAGCCGTTCTCCTTCGTGCACTTGTCGAGCGCCACCATCACGCTCGCCATCAGCGGAAACAGGTTGCCGTTGTTGTACCAGTAGCCATAATCCTGGTGCCATTCCCAGGCACCGCCTTCGAATGGATCCTTGGCGGTGAGCTTGGAGTGATAGTGATAGACCTCGCCGCCGAGCAGCAGCTCCATGGTGTCGACGATCCGGTGGCTGCGCGCGGCCAGTCCGTAGACGCTGTCACCGGGGTGGTTCCACAACACCATTTTCGTCGCCAGCCCCTGCGCGTCGTTGCGGTTGTAAAGATTACCGCGCACCTGCGGATCGGTTTCCATCGCCTTCTGCAACAGCACTGCCTCTTGTGCATCGAACAGGCCGCGCACCATGACGAAGCCATCCCGCTCGTACGCCGCATGTTGTTCGGGCGTCAATACCGCCTTGTCCATCGAGTCTCTCCCAAGTGAATTCTGTGCCCGCCCAATGCGCGGCACCCTTATCGTATCTCAGTGCACTGCCATCAGCCAGCCGCACCGGGAACTTTCTCGTGCAGCATGCTGTCTGGCTATATAGAATATAAAAACTACTCACGGCCGGCCCCAGTTGCGGGTCGAGCCTTCCGGTCATGCAACCACGCGCAGGTTTGCATCGCCCGTTTTTCCTGGCATTCATTTTTTATACGCTGCACGCGCTGTCGACTTCAGGGTTGATCCGCAAATTTTTTCGAAACAGCCGTGCATCGACGATCGGGCGCGGGACCGGCGGGCACTCGAATCGCGGTGCGCGTGGAGCATGGCCCGGAAACGGCACAACAAAAACATTTCCGCAATGACAGAACAGGACATTTATCTTTTCGGCGAGGGCACTCACAGCCGGCTCTACGAGCAGCTGGGGTGCCACCTCGTGCCTGACGGCCGCGGCGCGCAGGTTGCCGTGTGGGCGCCAAACGCCCGCGCGGTTTCCCTGATCTGCGACAGCAATGGCTGGGACGCGCGCGCGAACCAGATGGCACCAAGGCCCGATGGCTCCGGAATCTGGGAGGGCTCGGTACCGGGCATGCGCCACGGAGAGTCCTACAAATTCCGCATCGAGTCGAACGTTGGCGGCCACGTCGGCGAAAAGGCCGATCCGTTCGCGCTCTTTTCGGAGTGTCCACCGGCAACGGCATCGCGTGCGTGGTCGCTCGACTACGATTGGGCAGATGCGCAGTGGATGGCGACGCGCGCGGCGAAAAACGCGCTCGACGCGCCGATGTCGATCTACGAAGTGCATGCCGGTTCGTGGCGCCGCAAGGATGGCGTCTTCCTCGGCTACCGCGAGTTGGCCGGACAGCTGGCCAACTACGTCATCGAGATGGGATTCACCCACGTCGAACTGATGCCGATCACCGAGCATCCTTTCTACGGATCATGGGGCTACCAGACCACCGGCTATTTCGCGCCCACAGCGCGCTTCGGCACGCCGCAGGACTTCATGTATTTTGTCGATCACCTGCATCAGCGCGGCATCGGCGTGCTGCTCGATTGGGTGCCCTCGCATTTTCCGACCGACGCGCACGGGCTCGGCTATTTCGACGGCACGCACCTGTTCGAGCATGCCGATTCGCGGCAGGGCTTCCATCCTGACTGGAAGTCGAGCATCTTCAATTACGGTCGCAATGAGGTGCGCAGTTTCCTGACTTCATCCGGCCTGTTCTGGCTCGACAAATACCACATTGACGGCCTCAGGGTGGACGCGGTCGCCTCGATGCTCTACCTCGACTACGCACGCAAGCACGGCGAATGGATTCCGAATCGCCACGGCGGACGCGAGAACCTGGAGGCCATCAGTTTCCTGCAGTCCTTGAATCGCGCGGTCTACCGCGATCATCCCGGCACGCTGACCATCGCCGAAGAGTCGACCGCCTGGCCGCGGGTCTCGCGACCCACCGACATGGATGGCCTGGGCTTCGGCATGAAGTGGAACATGGGCTGGATGCACGACACGCTTGCCTACATGAAGCAGGATCCGATCAACCGCAAGTACCACCATCACCAGCTGACGTTCTCGATGGTCTATGCCTTCCACGAGAATTTCGTGCTGCCGCTGTCGCACGACGAAGTGGTGCACGGCAAGGGCTCGCTGCTTGGCAAGATGCCGGGCGACCCCTGGCAGCAGTTCGCCAACCTGCGCGCGCTGCTGGGGTTCATGTGGGCACATCCGGGCAAGAAACTGCTGTTCATGGGCACCGAATTCGGCCAGCGTCGCGAATGGACCCACGATGGCGAACTGGAATGGTGGGTGACGTCCCTGCAGGGGCATGCCGGAATTCAGCGCTTTGTCGCTCAGCTCAATCGTGTCTACCGCGGCCTGCCGGCCCTCTTCGAGCAGGACTTCACGCCGGCCGGATTCGAGTGGGTGGCCGTCGACGATGCCGGCGCGAGCGTGTTCGCCTTCCTGCGCAAGCCGGCCGGCAAGGCCGCGCCGGCGCTGGTGGTGAGCAACATGACACCGGTACCGCGCACCAATTACCTGCTAGGCGTGCCCGCCGCCGGCTTCTGGCGCGAGGTGATCAACAGTGACGCTATCGAATTCGGCGGCGCCGGCTGGGGCAACCTGGGCGGCATCGAGGCCGCGCCAGTGCGCGCGCACGGCCGCGCGCATTCGGTATGCCTCACGCTGCCACCGCTATCCACCTTGATCTTCGAACACGTCCCCCATGCCTAAGACGACGAGCGCCAAACACACAGTGACAACGCAATCCGGTGCGGACGGTCGCGCGCGAGCGGTGATCGATGCCGTGCTGCCGGCCGTGGATGGCGGCCGGTTTGCGGTCAAGCGCGTGGTGGGCGAGAGCCTGCGCGTCACCGCCCACTGCTTCGGCGATGGCCACGATGCGCTGCGCGTCATGCTGCATTGGCGTGCCGAGGCCGAGCCCGAGACCCATGAGGTCGCCATGACACCACTGGGCAACGACGTCTGGGAGGCCGAGTTCGCACTGGCCACGGTCGGTCGCTATTTCTACACGGTCAGCGCCTGGGTCGATCGATTCGAATCCTGGCACCATGACATGAGCCGCCGCGTCGACGCCGACGACATCCGCATTGCCTGCCGCATTGGCGCGCTGGAAATCGCAGCGGCGGCCGAGCGCGCGCATGGCACCGAACGCAAGACGTTGTCGCATTGGGCGAGCGAGCTGGAAAATGCGGCGGCCGACACGCACGGCGACATCGATGCGATCAAGGCACTGGCGCTCGACAAGACGCGCGCCGAACTGGTCGCGCACCATCCCGACCGGCGTCTCGCGACGCAGTATCCGCTGGAACTGCCGCTGGCCGTCGACCGCGAGCGCGCGCGCTTTAGCGCCTGGTACGAACTGTTTCCGCGCTCCACCGCCTCCGAACCGGGACGCCACGGCACGTTCAGGGACGTGGAGGCACGCCTGCCGGCGATCGCCAAAATGGGATTCGACGTGCTCTACCTCCCGCCAATCCATCCGATCGGACGCGTGCAGCGCAAGGGCCAGAACAACGCGCTGGCCGCCTCCCCAGACGACGTGGGCAGCCCATGGGCGATCGGCGCCGAGGAAGGCGGGCACAAATCCATCCTGCCCGCGCTCGGCACGCCCGCGGATTTCCGCCACCTGGTGGCTGCTGCGGCCGGTTTCGGACTGGAAATCGCGCTCGACATCGCCTTCCAGTGCGCGCCTGACCATCCCTATGTGAAAGCCCATCCGAGCTGGTTCCGCTGGCGGCCTGACGGCAGCGTGCAATACGCCGAGAATCCACCGAAGAAATACCAGGACATCTATCCTTTCGATTTTGAAAGCGAGGACTGGCCCGCGCTGTGGGCCGAGCTCAAGAGCGTGTTCGACCACTGGATCGACGAAGGCGTGAAGATTTTCCGCGTCGACAACCCGCACACCAAGGCCTTCGCCTTCTGGGAGTGGGCAATCGCCGAGATCAGACGCGAGCACCCCGACGTCATTTTTCTGGCTGAAGCGTTCACGCGGCCCAAAGTCATGCACCGGCTGGCCAAACTCGGCTTCTCGCAGTCGTACACCTACTTTACCTGGCGCAACACCAAGCACGAGCTGTCCGAATACTTCACCGAGCTGTCTTCCGGACCGGGACGCGACTACTTCCGTCCGAACGCCTGGCCCAATACGCCGGACATCCTGCACGAGCAGCTGCAGCGCGGCGAGCCGGCAATGTTCATGACGCGCCTGGTACTCGCGGCGACCCTGGCCGCCAACTATGGCATCTACGGTCCGGCGTACGAATTGCTCGAGCATGTTCCGCGCGAGCCCGGCAGCGAGGAATACCGCGATTCCGAAAAGTATCAATTGCGGCACTGGAACCATGACGATGCGCGCAGCCTGGCGCCGTTCATCGCGCGCGTGAACCGCATTCGCCGCGACAATCCGGCGCTGCATGACGATCGCCGACTGCGCTTCCTGCCGATCGACAACGACCAGATCCTGGCCTACGCCAAGGCTTCGGAAGACGGCACCAACGTAATCATTGGCGTCGTGAACCTGGATCCCTACAACGTGCAGTCAGGTTGGCTGCGCCTGGAGCCGGAATCCATCGGCGTCGACCCCGCTCATAACTTTCAGGTGCACGACCTGCTGAGCAACCAGCGCTTCCTCTGGCAGGGGCGCGACCATTTCGTGCGCATCGATCCGCACAGCGTGCCGGCCCACATTTTCGTCGTGCGCCGGCGCATTCGCGACGAACGCGATTTCGATTATTTTCTCTGAGGTCGGTTGCTCATGAACGCCACTGCGCCCAGCCTGGCCCGCGAGACCGGCGTGATCGACGGAATCGACGATCCGCTGTGGTACCGCGACGCCGTCATCTACCAGCTCAACGTCAAGGCCTTCTTCGATTCCAACGACGATGGCGTGGGCGATTTCAAGGGCGTGACCGCGAAGCTCGACTACGTCAGGGACCTCGGCGTCAATACCATCTGGCTGATGCCCTTTTATCCGTCGCCGTTGCGTGACGACGGCTACGACATTTCCGAATACGAAGACGTTCACCCGCAGTTCGGCAGCCTGGACGATTTCCGCGAACTGCTCGCCGAAGCGCACAAGCGCGGCCTGCGCGTGATCACCGAGCTGGTCATCAACCATACCTCGAACGAGCATCGCTGGTTCCAGGCCGCACGCAAGGCCCCTGCGGGTTCACCCGAGCGTGACTTCTATGTCTGGAGCGACACCGACCAGCTGTACCAGGGCACGCGGATCATTTTTACCGATACGGAAACTTCCAACTGGACCTGGGACCCGGTGGCCAAGGCTTTCTACTGGCATCGATTTTTCAGCCACCAACCCGACCTGAATTTCGACAACCCGAAGGTACTGGAAGCGGTGTTCAAGACCATGCGCTTCTGGCTCGACATGGGGGTGGACGGCTTCCGGCTCGACGCCATTCCCTACCTGATCGAGCGTGATGGCACCAGCAACGAAAATCTGCCCGAGACGCACGCCGTGATCAAGAAGCTGCGCGCGGCGATCGACGCCAACTACAGAAACCGCTTCCTGCTGGCCGAAGCCAACATGTGGCCCGAAGACGTGCGCGAGTATTTCGGTGACGGCGATGAATGCCACATGGCCTATCACTTCCCGCTCATGCCGCGCATGTACATGGCCATTGCGCAGGAAGACCGCCATCCGATCTCCGAAATCCTGCAGCAAACCCCGGAAATTCCGGAGGGCTGCCAGTGGGCCATTTTCCTGCGCAACCACGACGAACTGACGCTGGAGATGGTCACCAGCAAGGAACGCGACTACATGTACCGCATATACGCGGCAGACCGGCGCGCACGCATCAACCTCGGCATCCGGCGCCGCCTGGCCCCCCTGATGGAGAACGACATTGACCGGGTCAAGCTGATGAACGGCATGCTGCTGTCGATGCCCGGATCACCGATCATCTACTACGGCGACGAAATCGGAATGGGCGACAATGTGTTCGTGGGCGACCGCAACGGTGTGCGCACGCCCATGCAATGGAGCCCGGACCGTAACGCCGGATTTTCGCGCGCCGATCCGCAGCACCTGTACCTGCAGCCGATCATGGGGGCCACGTACGGCTACGAGGCGCGTAATGTCGAGGCGCAAACACGCGATGGCAGTTCGCTGCTGAACTGGACCCGGCGCATGCTCGCGGTGCGCAAGACCAGCCACGCTTTCGGCCGCGGCAAGCGCCGCTTCCTCAGCCCCGGAAATCGCAAGATCCTGGCCTATGTGAGCGAACACGAAGACGACACCATCCTGAGCGTCTTCAATCTGTCGCGCGCGGCCCAGCCCGTCGAGCTGAACCTGTCCGCCTACAAGGGTCGCGTGCCCGTGGAAATGCTCGGCCGCACCTCGTTCCCGCCGATCGGCGACCTGCCTTACCTGCTGACACTGCCCTCGCACGGTTTCTACTGGTTCCGGCTCGCGACCAACGCGGATACGCCGGCCTGGCACGCGGAAGGTGTGTCGCCGCCGGAACGCGCAACGCTGGTGCTGTTCGACGGCTGGACCAGCCTCTTCCGCGAACGCGTGATGCCATGGCGCATCGGCATGGCCGACCGCATTCGCACGCAGTTCGAAATCGACGCGTTGCCGCGCTATATCGAGATACAGCGCTGGTACGCCACCAAAGGCACAGCCATAGAGCGCGCGCGGCTGATCGACCAGGCCGTGTGGGAGAGCGGCGCCTTGAGCTGGATGCTGGCGATCCTGACGCTCGATGGACCGGCCGACGAATCGACTTATTTCATGCCGCTGGCGCTGGCGTGGGAAGACCGCGACGAAGCGCGCAGCAACCGCATCGCTCCCGCCGCCTTCGCCAACATCCGCCAGCAGGCCAACGTCGGCATCATGGGCGATGCCTTCTACGATGAGGCTTTTTGCCGTGCCGCGGTACAGGCCATGCGCGACGGCCATGAGCTTGCCACCGCGACCGGGCGCCTGACATTCACGCCCACTGCCGCGTTCGCCAGCCACGATACCGACATCGCCACACTGCCGGTGGCACGCCCGAGCGCGTCGAGCAGCAACACCGTGGTCACGCTGGGCGACAAACTGTTCCTGAAAGGCTACCGTCGCCTGCGCGAGGGACTGAATCCGGAGCTGGAAATGGGACGTTTCCTGACCGAGGTCGCGCGCTACCCGAATTGCGTGCCAGTGCTGGGCGCGCTCGAATATGTCGACGATAAAAATCGCGTCCTGACGCTTGCCATGGCGCAGGCCTACGTGCCCAACCAGGGCGATGGTTGGGACTATGCGCTGGGCTACCTCGACCGCTTTCTCGAGGAAAGGCGCACTCTGGACGGACATGGCGGCGCGGGCGTGGCGGCGACCGAAGCGCATGGCGGTTTCCTGGCGATGATCGCCACGCTCGGCCAGCGCACCGCGGAACTGCACCTGGCGCTCTCGGCACGGACCGGCAATCCGGCCTTCGATCCGGAACCGCTGCAGGCCGGCGATATCGTTGCATTGCGCAAGCGCGCCGCCACCGAAGTCGACGGCACGCTCGACCTGCTGCGCGAGCGCGTGCCCCAGCTGGCGGCGG
>JBDTRK010000087.1:0-14619 GCA_039931685.1 Betaproteobacteria bacterium
GGTCCACGTGACCTATCGTGCCTACGTTCACGTGCGGCTTCGTGCGCTCAAACTTTCCCTTTGCCATCGCTGTTCCTTCCTGCTTACGCAGCCTTCTTATTGATCACAGCTTCCGCAACCGTCTTCGGAGCTTCGGAGTAGTGCTTGAATTCCATCGTGTAGGTAGCGCGTCCCTGTGTGGCCGAACGCAACGAGGTCGAATAACCGAACATCTCTGCCAGCGGCACTTCGGCCTTGATCACCATCGTGCCGGCCACTTCTTCCTGACCCTGGATCATGCCGCGGCGCGACGACAGATCGCCGATGACGTTGCCCACGAAATTCTCTGGCGTCTCCACTTCCACCGCCATCATCGGCTCGAGCAGGATCGGGTTGGCCTTGCGCATGCCGTCCTTGAACGCCATCGAGGCGGCCATCTTGAACGCATTTTCGTTCGAATCGACGTCGTGGTAAGAACCGTCGAACAACGTGACCTTGACGTCAACGACCGGGAAGCCGGCCAGCACGCCGTTCGGCAGGGTTTCCTGCAGGCCCTTGTCCACGGCCGGAATGTATTCGCGCGGCACCGTGCCGCCCTTGATCGCGTCGACGAACTCATAGCCCTTGCCAGGTTCATTCGGCTCAACCTTGAGCCAGACATGGCCGTACTGTCCGCGACCGCCAGACTGCTTGATGAATTTGCCTTCGACTTCGACCGATTTCTTGATTGCCTCGCGATAAGCCACCTGCGGCTTGCCGACGTTGGCTTCCACGCCGAATTCGCGCTTCATGCGATCGACGATGATTTCCAGATGCAACTCGCCCATTCCGGAAATGATGGTCTGGCCGGACTCTTCGTCGGTACGCACGCGGAACGAGGGATCCTCCTGCGCCAAACGATTCAGCGCAATACCCATCTTTTCCTGGTCGGCCTTGGTCTTGGGCTCCACCGCCTGGGAAATGACCGGCTCCGGGAATATCATGCGTTCGAGCATGATGATCTTGTCGGGATGGCACAGAGTTTCGCCGGTCGATGCCTCCTTCAGACCGACGGCTGCGGCGATGTCGCCGGCGCGCACTTCCTTGATTTCTTCGCGCTGATTGGCGTGCATCTGCAACAACCGGCCAATGCGTTCCTTGCGCTCACGAACCGAGTTGTAAACGGTATCGCCCGAATTCAGCACGCCGGAATACACCCGGATGAACGTCAACTGGCCAACGTAAGGGTCGGTCATGATCTTGAACGCCAGCGCTGCGAACGGCTCGCTGTCGTCCGCTGAGCGCGTCACCATCTCGCCCCTGTCGGTCTCTCCAGAAACCGGGGGAATGTCGATCGGTGATGGCATGTAGTCGATCACGGCGTCGAGCATGGCCTGCACGCCCTTGTTCTTGAATGCAGAGCCGCAGAGCATCGGCACGACTTCGTTCTTGATGACACGAATGCGCAGGCCCTTCTTGATATCCTCGATCGACAGATCATGCCCTTCGAGATACTTGTTCATCAGCTCATCGTTGGCTTCAGCAGCCGCTTCGACGAGCTTCTCGCGCCACTTCTGGCACTCGGCAAGAAGATTGGCCGGGATCTCGCGCTCTTCGTATTTCATGCCCTGGGACGCCTCGTCCCAGTAGATCGCTTTCATCTTGACCAGATCGACCAGACCTTCGAATTTCTCTTCCGCGCCGATCGGAACCTGAATCGGTATTGGGTTGCCCTTCAGACGCGTCCTTATGTGATCGTAGGACTTGAAGAAGTCGGCGCCCTGGCGGTCCATCTTGTTGATGAACGCCAGTCGCGGTACTTTGTACTTGTTGGCCTGGCGCCAGACCGTCTCAGACTGCGGTTGCACGCCGGCCACCGCGTCATAAACCATGCAGGCGCCGTCAAGCACGCGCATGGAGCGCTCGACTTCAATGGTGAAATCGACGTGCCCCGGCGTGTCGATGATATTGATGCGGTGCTGGGGCAGCGTACCGTCCATACCCTTCCAGAAGCATGTCGTTGCCGCCGAAGTAATGGTGATGCCGCGCTCGCGCTCTTGTTCCATCCAGTCCATGACGGCAGCACCGTCGTGAACTTCGCCGATCTTGTGCGATACGCCGGTGTAGAACAGGATGCGTTCGGTGGTCGTCGTCTTACCGGCATCGATATGCGCACTGATGCCGATGTTGCGATAACGTTCTATTGGAGTAATGCGGGGCATGTGTTTTTCCGGATGTCTCGCGGGTTAGAACCGATAGTGGGCGAAGGCCTTGTTTGCTTCCGCCATGCGGTGCACTTCCTCGCGCTTCTTCATCGCGCCGCCGCGACCTTCTGCGGCTTCAGCCAGTTCACTCGCCAGACGCGCATCCATAGACTTCTCTGCACGCTTGCGCGCAGCATCGCGCAGCCAGCGCATCGCAAGGGCGTTGCGGCGAACCGAGCGCACTTCAACCGGTACCTGGTAATTCGCACCACCGACGCGGCGGCTCTTGACCTCGACCATCGGACGCACGTTATTAAGGGCGAGCGTGAATACTTCCAGCGGATCCTTGCCGGTCTTCTTGCTGATCTGATCGAGCGCGCCGTAAACGATGCGCTCCGCGACCGATTTCTTGCCGCGCGTCATCAGAACGTTGACGAACTTGGCAAGTTCCTGGCTGCTGTATTTCGGGTCCGGAAGCGTCTCGCGCTTCGGTACTTCTCTGCGTCGTGGCATAAGTCCTCAGTCCTTCAGAATTTTTTCCTGCGCTTTTAGGCGGCTTTCGGCTTCTTGGCCCCGTACTTGGAACGACTTTGCTTGCGGTCCTTCACGCCCTGGGTATCCAGGCTGCCGCGCACCATGTGGTAACGCACGCCGGGCAAATCCTTTACGCGGCCGCCACGAATCAGCACAACCGAGTGCTCCTGCAGGTTGTGCCCTTCGCCGCCGATATAACTGATGACCTCAAAACCATTGGTAAGCCGCACTTTCGCGACTTTACGCAAGGCGGAATTGGGCTTCTTTGGCGTCGTGGTGTACACGCGAGTACAGACGCCGCGCTTCTGCGGCGATTTGGCCAGCGCAGGCACTTTGCTCTTGGCCTTTGGGGAAGTCCGGGATTTTCGGACTAACTGATTGATTGTTGGCATTATTTACAGTCCTAAAAAATCCGGGACGGCGTTGCCGCCGTCCCTTATGTGTGCTGCGCTCACCACGTCTCCGGGATTGCCGCCGGAGCGGTGGGTAAAAAGACGGCAGATTCTATGTGCCGTCGGCTAGGGTGTCAAGCAACCTGCTCGTCGCCTGCCGCTTCCGCAGTGGCCGGTTCGGCGATAAAACTGTCCGTCCCGAACTGTTCCACTTGGCCTCGTGTCCGGCGATTCTTGTGATATGCGAGTCCGGTACCTGCGGGAATCAAGCGACCGACGATGACGTTTTCCTTCAGTCCGCGCAGGTCGTCTTTCTTCCCCATGATCGCCGCCTCGGTCAACACGCGGGTGGTTTCCTGGAAGGAAGCCGCCGAAATGAACGAATCGGTGGACAGCGATGCCTTCGTGATACCGAGCAGCAGGTACTCGTAAACCGCTGGCTTCTTACTTTCCGAAACAAGCTTGTCGTTTACCTGCAGCACTTCGGAACGCTCGACCTGTTCGCCGATAATGAATTCCGAATCCCCGATGTCAACGATCTGCACCCGACGCAACATTTGCCGCACGATGACCTCAATGTGCTTGTCGTTGATCTTGACCCCCTGCAGGCGATAGACATCCTGTACTTCGTCGGTGATGTAGCGAGCCAATGCTTCCACACCAAGCAAGCGCAGGATGTCATGCGGATCGGCAGGGCCGTCTACGATCACTTCGCCCTTGTTCACCACCTGGCCATCGTGCGCCATGACGTGCTTGTCCTTCGGGATCAGGTACTCGTGGGCAACCGCGTCCGGATCGGTGATCACCAGACGCTGCTTGCCCTTGGTGTCCTTGCCAAAGGACACCGAGCCGGTGACTTCGGCGAGCACGCCCGCATCCTTCGGTGACCTTGCTTCAAACAGTTCGGCCACGCGCGGCAGACCCCCGGTGATGTCGCGGGTCTTGGAGGTTTCCTGCGGGATGCGCGCCAGCACTTCGCCCACGCCCACCTGCTGGCCGTCCTTCACCGTAATGACCGAATGGATCTGGAACGTGATGTTGACCGGCAAATCGGAACCAGGCAGCTTGACTTCCTTGCCCTTGTCGTCGATCAGCTTGACGCTTGGGCGCAGCCCCTTTACCTGGGCCGTACCGCGGCGCTTTGGATCGATCACGACCAGAGTGGACAGGCCGGTTACGTCGTCAATCTGGCGCGCAACCGTCACGCCTTCCTCGACGTTGTCGAACTTCACACGACCGGCATACTCTGTAATGATCGGCCGGGTATGCGGATCCCAGGTTGCCAGCACCTTGCCGGCCTTGACCTGGCTTCCATCCGCCACGAGCAGCGTGGCGCCGTACGGCACCTTGTGACGCTCCCGCTCGCGACCGTTATCGTCCAGAATCAGTACTTCGCCGGAACGCGAAATCACGATCTGCTCATTGCGCGCATTGGTGACGTAGCGCATCAGCGGAGAATACCGCGCCGATCCGTTCGACTTGGACTCGATCTGGCTTGCCACCGCCGTACGCGACGCCGCGCCACCAATGTGGAACGTACGCATTGTCAGCTGCGTGCCCGGTTCGCCGATGGACTGCGCGGCGATCACGCCAACAGCTTCGCCAACATTGACCATCTGGCCGCGGCCCAGATCACGACCGTAGCACTGCGCGCATAGTCCGTAGCGCGTATCGCAGGTAAGCGGCGTGCGCACCTTGACTTCGTCGATGCTGCGCGCCTCGATTTGCTCCACCGCCTCTTCGTCCAGCAGCATGCCGGCCGCAAAGATGACCTGGCTGCTTTCCGGGTCAATGACGTCGTTCGCTGCTACGCGGCCCAGAATACGGTCGCGCAACGGCTCGACCACTTCACCGCCTTCGATCAGAGCCTTCATTGCCACGCCCTGTGTCGTTCCGCAGTCGTCCTCGATAACCACCAGATCCTGGGTCACGTCAACCAGGCGCCGTGTCAGATAGCCGGAATTGGCCGTCTTCAACGCGGTATCGGCGAGGCCCTTGCGCGCGCCGTGGGTCGAAATGAAGTACTGCAGCACATTGAGACCTTCACGGAAATTCGCGGTGATCGGCGTCTCGATGATCGAGCCGTCCGGCTTTGCCATCAGGCCGCGCATTCCCGCCAGCTGGCGAATCTGGGCCGCAGAGCCCCGCGCCCCGGAATCAGCCATCATGTAGATGGCGTTGAATGATTCCTGGGACATCGGATTGCCCTTTTTGTCCTTCATCTGCGCCCAATCTTCCTTCTTCGAATCCCATTCCATCACAGGTTCCTGCCCAAGGCGCTCCATCATCGCCTTGGCGACCATGTCTCCGGCGCGGCCCCAGATGTCCACCACCTTGTTGTAGCGCTCGCCCTGGGTCACCAGGCCGGACGTGTACTGCGACTCGATATCCTGCACCTCTTTTTCGGCAGCGGCGATCAGGCGCCCCTTCTCGGGCGGGATCTCCATGTCGTCCACGCATATGGACAGGCCGGCACGGGTCGCATAGGTAAATCCCGTATACATTAGCTTGTCGGCGAAAATTACCGTTTCGCGCAGACCGCAACGGCGGAAGCCGGCGTTGATCAGCTTGGAAATCTCCTTTTTCTTGAGCGCCTTGTTGATCAACTCGAACGGCAACCCGGGCGGAAGGATCTCGGATAGCAGCGCGCGTCCGACGGTCGTGTCGTAGCGATTGATCTTTTCGGTCACATTGCCTTCCGTATCCTTGTACAGCTCCTTGATGCGCACCAGAACCCGTGCATGCAACTCGGCCTGCCGGTTGTCATAGGCGCGCTGCACTTCGGCCACGTCGCTGAATATCATGCCCTCGCCGCGTGCACCGATTTTCTGGCGCGTCATGTAGTACAGCCCGAGCACGATGTCCTGCGACGGCACGATGATCGGTTCGCCGTTGGCCGGCGACAGGATGTTGTTGGTAGACAGCATCAGCGTGCGCGCTTCCATCTGCGCTTCCAGCGAGAGCGGCACGTGCACCGCCATCTGGTCGCCGTCGAAGTCGGCATTGAAGGCGGCACAAACAAGCGGATGAAGCTGGATGGCCTTGCCCTCGATCAGTACCGGCTCGAAGGCCTGAATGCCCAGACGGTGCAGCGTGGGCGCACGGTTGAGCATCACCGGGTGTTCGCGAATGACCTCTTCCAGAATGTCCCAGACCACCGGATTTTCATTCTCCACCTCGCGTTTGGCCGCCTTGATGGTGCCGGCAATGCCCATGATCTCGAGTTTGTGGAAAATGAAGGGCTTGAACAGTTCCAGCGCCATTTTCTTCGGCAGACCGCACTGATGCAGCTTGAGTTGCGGACCAACCACGATCACCGACCGGCCGGAATAGTCGACGCGTTTGCCGAGCAGATTCTGACGGAAACGCCCGCCCTTGCCCTTGATCATGTCGGCGAGCGACTTCAGCGGACGCTTGTTCGCACCGGTCATGGCCTTGCCGCGACGACCATTGTCGAGCAGCGAGTCAACGGCTTCCTGCAGCATGCGCTTTTCGTTGCGCACGATGATTTCCGGCGCCTTGAGTTCCAGCAGGCGCTTCAAACGGTTGTTGCGGTTGATAACGCGACGGTAGAGGTCGTTTAGATCGGAGGTCGCAAAACGACCGCCGTCGAGCGGCACCAGCGGACGCAGCTCCGGTGGCAGCACCGGCAGCACTTCCATGACCATCCAGTCGGCCTTGATGCCCGACTTCTGGAACCCTTCCATGACCTTCAGGCGCTTGGCGATTTTCTTGATCTTGGTTTCGGAATCGGTCGCCTCCAGATCCTTGCGCAGCGTGTCGACTTCCTTGTTCAGATCGAGGTGGCGCAACAGTTCACGCACGCCCTCTGCACCCATCGCAGCCTGGAACTCGTCACCGAATTCCTCTACCTTCTCGATGTAGGAATCCTCCGAAAGCAATTCGCCGCGCTTCATCGGCGTCATGCCCGGATTGGTGACCACGAATGCTTCGAAATAAAGCACGCGTTCGATGTCGCGCAGCGTCATGTCGAGCACCATGCCGAGCCGGCTGGGCAGGCTCTTCAGGAACCAGATGTGGGCAACCGGCGAGGCCAGCTCGATGTGACCCATGCGCTCGCGGCGCACCTTGGACAGCGTGACTTCCACGCCACATTTTTCGCAGATGACACCACGGTGCTTCAGGCGCTTGTACTTGCCGCACAGGCACTCATAGTCCTTGACCGGGCCGAAGATCTTGGCGCAGAACAAGCCGTCACGTTCGGGCTTGAACGTGCGGTAGTTGATGGTCTCGGGTTTCTTCACTTCCCCGTAAGACCAAGAACGAATTTTTTCGGGCGACGCCAGACCGATCTTGATGGCATCGAACTCTTCTTCCTGTGTGACTTGCTTGAACAAATCGAGCAATGCTTTCATTTACGACTCCTTAGCAGTGGGGTTGGCTACTGCCGGATCAATAACGGTCAAGGTCGATGTCGATCGCGAGCGAGCGGATTTCCTTCACCAGCACGTTGAAGGATTCCGGCATGCCGGCGTCGATTTTGTGTTCGCCCTTGACGATGTTTTCGTACACCTTGGTACGGCCGCCTACGTCGTCGGACTTTACGGTGAGCATTTCCTGCAGCGTGTAAGCCGCGCCGTACGCCTCCAGCGCCCATACTTCCATTTCACCGAAGCGCTGTCCGCCGAACTGCGCCTTGCCGCCCAGTGGTTGCTGGGTGACCAGCGAGTACGGGCCGGTAGAGCGCGCGTGCATCTTGTCGTCGACCAGATGGTGCAGCTTGAGGATGTGCATGTAACCCACGGTGACCGTACGGTCGAAACTTTCTCCGGTGCGGCCATCGAACAACGTTACCTGACCCGACTTGGGCAGGCCTGCGAGTTCGAGCATGGTCTTGATTTCCTCTTCGGTTGCACCGTCGAAAACCGGCGTGGCGAAAGGCACGCCGTTCTGCAGGTTTGTGGCCAGATCGATCACCTCTTCGTCTGACAACAGGCTCAGGTCTTCGGCCTTGCCGCTGGAGTTGTAGATCAAGGTCAGCGCCTTGCGCAGGTCGCCGATCTTGGCCTGTGCCTTGAGCAATTCCCCGATGCGTTTGCCCAAACCCTTGGCCGCCCAGCCGAGGTGGGTTTCAAGTATCTGGCCTACGTTCATTCGCGAAGGCACGCCCAGCGGATTGAGCACGATGTCCACCGGGGTCCCGTCGGCCATGTGCGGCATATCCTCGATCGGCGTGATTTTGGAGATGACACCCTTGTTGCCGTGACGGCCGGCCATCTTGTCACCCGGTTGCAGCCGGCGCTTGACCGCCAGGTACACCTTGACCATTTTTTGCACGCCCGGCGGCAGTTCATCGCCGCTGGTCAGCTTGCGTTTCTTTTCCTCGAAGGCTGCGTCGAACGACTTGCGCGTTTGTTCCAGGCCTTCCTGCAGCTGCTCGAGCTGCTGGGCGGCCTCTTCGTTGGCAAGGCGTATGTCGAACCAGTGATACCGATCGATGTCGAGCAGGTATGCCTTGGTGATCTTGGTTCCCTTGGCCAGTTTTTTCGGCCCGCCGTTCGCTGTCTTGCCGGTCAGCAGTCGTTCGATACGGCCGAATGCGTCGTCCTCGACGATGCGCAGCTGGTCGGCCAGGTCTTTCTTGTAGCGCTTGAGCTCGTCGTCGATGATCTGGGCCGCGCGCTTGTCGCGCTCAATGCCCTCACGGGTAAACACCTGCACATCGATAACCGTACCGGACATACCCGATGGCACGCGCAACGAGGTATCTTTCACATCGGAAGCCTTCTCGCCGAAAATTGCGCGCAGCAGCTTTTCCTCCGGCGTGAGCTGGGTTTCGCCCTTGGGCGTCACCTTGCCTACCAACACATCGCCCGCCTCGACTTCGGCGCCGATCGCGACAATGCCCGATTCGTCCAGCCGACCGAGCATGCCTTCCGACAAGTTGGATATATCGCGCGTGATTTCTTCCGGTCCGAGCTTGGTATCGCGCGCCACCACCGACAATTCCTCGATGTGAATCGAAGTGAAGCGGTCTTCGGCAACGACCCGTTCGGAAATCAGGATCGAATCCTCGAAGTTGTAGCCGTTCCAGGGCATGAAAGCGACCAGCAGGTTCTGTCCGAGCGCCAGTTCGCCAACATCAGTCGAGGCGCCGTCGCCGACGACGTCACCGCGCTCGATCTTGTCGCCGACTTTGACAATCGGCCGCTGATTGATGTTGGTGTTCTGGTTCGAACGCGTGTACTTGACCAGGTTATAGATATCCACACCAACTTCACCAGCGGATGTTTCATCGTCGTTAACACGAATGACGATGCGCGATGCATCCACATAATCGACCACTCCGCCACGCAATGCCTGCACGGCCGTGCCCGAATCCACGGCAACGGTGCGCTCAATGCCGGTGCCGACCAGCGGCTTTTCGGCACGCAGGCACGGTACGGCCTGCCGTTGCATGTTCGAACCCATCAACGCTCGGTTGGCGTCGTCATGCTCCAGGAATGGGATCAGGGAAGCAGCGACCGACACGATTTGCGCGGGCGCCACGTCCATATACTCCACACGATCGCCGGTCGCCATCAGGAATTCATTCTGAAAGCGGCAGGAAACCAGCTCGTCGAGCAATTTGCCCTTCTTGTCGATGCCGGCGTTGGCCTGGGCAATGATGTACTTGCCCTCCTCGATGGCGGACAGGAATTCGATATCGTCCGTCACGCGTCCGTTGGCGACCTTTCGATACGGCGTCTCCAGAAAACCATATTCATTGGTGCGCGCGTAGAGTGCGAGCGAATTGATCAGACCGATGTTCGGGCCTTCCGGCGTTTCGATCGGACACACCCGGCCATAATGCGTAGGGTGCACATCTCGCACTTCGAAGCCCGCCCGTTCCCGCGTCAGGCCACCCGGTCCGAGCGCAGAGACTCGGCGCTTGTGGGTGATTTCCGATAGCGGGTTGGTCTGGTCCATGAACTGCGACAACTGGCTGGAACCGAAAAATTCGCGCACCGCGGCCGAGACCGGCTTCGCGTTGATCAAGTCGTGTGGCATCAGGTTTTCCGACTCAGCCTGCGACAGACGCTCCTTGACCGCGCGCTCGACCCTTACCAGGCCGGCACGGAACTGGTTCTCCGCCAGTTCCCCAACTGAACGCACGCGACGATTACCCAGGTGGTCGATATCGTCGATTTCGCCGCGACCATTGCGCAAGTCAATCAGGATCTGGATGACCGAAATGATGTCCTCGTTGGACAGCGTGCCCGGACCGGTCAGCTCATCGCGCCCCATACGGCGGTTAAACTTCATGCGGCCGACGGCGGACAGGTCGTAGCGTTCTTCGGCGTAGAACAAGCCGTTGAACAGAGTGCGAACGGCGTCTTCGGTCGGCGGTTCCCCCGGGCGCATCATGCGATAGATCGCCACCTGGGCAGCAAGCTGGTCGGTGGTTTCATCGGCGCGCAGGGTCTGCGAAATGTATGGGCCCTGATCCAGGTCATTGGTGTAAATGGTCTCGATCGTATCCACGCCGGCTTCGACGATCTTCTTCAGCAGGTCTTCCGTCACCTCATCGTTGGCATTGGCGACGATTTCCCCGGTCTCCTTGTTGACGAGTCCGTGGCCGAGCGTGCGTCCAATCAGAAAATCTTCCGCAACAGTGATTTTGCTCAAGCTGGCTTGTTCCATCTCGCGCACATGCTTGACGGTAATGCGCTTGTCTTTCTGGACGATGACCTTGCCCTGCTTGGTGACGATGTCGAACCGTGCCGTTTCGCCGCGCAGGCGATCGGGCTTGAGTTCGAACTGAATACCCTTCTTGGAAAGATGGAAGGTATCCATCATGAAGAAGCCAGCCAGTATCTGTTCCGGGGTATAGCCGATCGCCTTCAGCAGGATGGTCGCCGGCATCTTGCGCCGACGATCGACGCGGAAATACAGGTAATCCTTGGGATCGAATTCGAAATCCAGCCACGAACCGCGGTAGGGAATGATCCGCGCCGAGAACAGCAGCTTGCCGGAAGAGTGCGTCTTGCCGCGGTCGTGTTCGAAAAACACGCCAGGCGAACGGTGCAACTGGGAGACGATGACACGCTCGGTGCCGTTGATGACAAAGGAGCCAGTAGTGGTCATGAGCGGAATTTCGCCCATGTAAACCTCCTGCTCCTTGACTTCCTTGATGGTCGGCTTGGCGGCTTCCTTGTCCATGATCGTCAGGCGCACCTTGGCCCGCAGCGGAGCAGCGAAAGTGAGGCCGCGTTGCTGGCATTCCTTCACATCGAACGGCGGAATGCCGAGCTGGAAGCTGACGAAATCGAGACGCGCATTACCGGAATGGCTTGCGATCGGATAGATCGACTGAAACGCTGCCTGCAGCCCCTGGGTCTTGCGCTTGTCCGGATGCACATCCGCCTGCAAAAACTGCGCGTAGGAATTGATCTGCGTTGCCAACAGATAGGGAACAGGCAACACGCTCGCGCGCTTGGCGAAACTCTTGCGAATCCGCTTTTTCTCGGTGAAGGAATAAGCCATGACATCTCCGATTAACGGCAGCGCCGGCAAACCGCCCGCTGCGTTCATCGACTGGTGTTTTGGCGTGGTGGTTGGCCTCTACCAACCGCTGGCGGACGATGAGCGGGAAACAGCTCATCCGACCATACCTGTCTTCTGCAGTCGCTTCAGAAGACAAAGAAAAACCGTTTAAGGCTTTTCTTTGGCTTCTCTCCGCCTCAAGGGCGGGAGAAAGCCGGCGACCGAAGCCGCCGGCCCGCACATTCTGTTATTTGATTTCCGCCTTGCCGCCGGCATCTTCGATCTGCTTCTTGATGTCTTCGGCATCCTTCTTCGGAATGGCTTCCTTGACCGGCTTCGGCGCGCCGTCCACCAGGTCCTTGGCTTCCTTCAGCCCGAGCCCGGTAACTGCACGAACGACCTTGATCACGTTGACCTTGTTCTCGCCAGACGAATTAAGAATGACGGTGAACTCGGTCTTTTCTTCTGCAGCAGCGGCTCCGCCGCCAGCGGCGGGAGCGGCCACGGCGACCGCGGCAGCAGCCGCGGAAACGCCGAATTTTTCTTCCATGTCCTTGATGAGCTGGGATAGCTCGAGGACGGTCAAACCTGCAACTGCTTCGAGAATGTCAGCTTTGGCAACTGCCATGTTGTTCTCCTGAAATCTTGAAAAATTGTTGAGTCGCGGAATCGATTACGCAGCCTGTTTCTCTTTTTGATCCCTGACTGCAGCCACGGTACGCACGAATCGGCCAGGCACCTCATTGAGGGTCTGGACAAATTTGGCAACCGGTGCCTGCATGGTGCCCATGAGCTTCGCCAGCAATACTTCGCGGCTGGGCATGGTGGCCAGGGTCGCGACCTGTTTCGGGGTCATGACCTGGCCAGGCATTGCGCCAGCCTTGATAACGAACTTTTCGTTCGCCTTGGCAAATTCATTGAGCACCTTCGCCGCTGCCACCACATCGGTGGAAATGCCATACGCGAGCGGGCCGATCATGTGCTCGGCCAGACTCTCGAACGGCGTGCCGGTAACGGCGCGGCGTGCCAGGGAATTCTTGAGAACCCGGAGGTACACGCCGGCATTACGGGCTTTCGCACGCAACACTGTCATGTCACCGACTTCGAGGCCGCGGTATTCGGCGAGCACGATGGATTGCGCATCGGCAACCTTCGCACTGATTTCCGCCACTGCCGCTTTCTTGTCGTCTAGATTGAGACTCAAAGGTCTACCCTCCAAAAGTTGAACAAGAGGCTTCCTGCCGAAGCAGTCAGCCTCACCCTTCAGATACAGCGACCTTCGATCCAGGAGCCGACAAACACCAAATCTGCTCGAACCCTGTTTCGTGGGGACGCCATCTGCGTAGGACGTCGCGCGTCTTGCCCGCGGCGATTAAATCCTTGCGGATTCCTACGGTCTTTGACGGCCCCGACTGTTTAGCCTTCAGCAGCCGGGTCCCAAAGTTCCTTACCAGGCGGTCTCAGAATATTCTGGCCCGCCTTCGATCCTTACTGAGCGGCCAGACTTCCCTGGTCCACCCTGACCCCCGGTCCCATCGTGCTGGACACGGAGACTTTCCTTAAATAGATACCCTTAGTGCTCGCCGGCCGAGCTTTGTTCACTGCATCGACCAAGGCCAGCAGATTTTCCTTCAACGCGTCTTCCGTGAAAGAAGCCCGACCGATGGTGCACTGGACAATACCCGCCTTGTCGGCACGGTATTGCACCTGGCCCGCCTTGGCGTTCTTCACGGCTTCCGCCACATTGGCTGTAACCGTACCGACCTTGGGGTTGGGCATCAGGCCGCGTGGACCGAGTACCTGACCCAATTGGCCGACTACACGCATCGCATCCGGCGTGGCGATGGCGACGTCGAAGTCGATCTTGCCTTCTTTGACCTGGGCGGCCAGGTCTTCGAATCCGACCACGTCAGCACCGGCGTCCTTTGCCGCCTGCGCCTTGTCACCTTGGGCAAACACGGCGACGCGCACGCTTTTGCCGGTTCCCTTGGGCAATACGATCGCGCCACGCACGGTCTGGTCGGATTTCTTGGCATCGATGCCAAGATTGATGGCAACGTCGATCGACTCATTGAATTTGGCGCTGGCGCCGTCCTTGACCAGCTTGATCGCGTCGGCCACGGGATAAACCTTGTCGCGATCGACCTTGGTACGCAATGCCTTGGTTCGCTTGGATATGTGGGCCATGTCAGAGCGCCTCCACGTCTACGCCCATGCTGCGGGCACTACCGGCCACCGTACGCATGGCCGCTTCCAGACTGGCTGCGGTCAAATCGGGGGTCTTTTGCTTGGCGATCTGCTCAACCTGCGCACGGGTCAGGCGGCCCACCTTATTGGTATTGGGGGTCGCACTGCCTTTTTCCAGCTTGATCGTCTTGCGGATCAGGACCGAGGTGGGCGGAGTCTTGATAATAAAGGTGAAACTCTTGTCCGCGAAGGCGGTGATAACCACCGGCAGCGGCAGACCGGGTTCCACGCCTTGGGTCTGGGCATTGAACGCCTTGCAGAATTCCATGATGTTGAGGCCACGCTGGCCGAGTGCCGGCCCGATGGGCGGACTCGGGTTGGCCTTGCCTGCAGGTACCTGCAGCTTGACGAAACCGACAATTTTCTTGGCCACGCAAAAACTCCTCTAGAGAGTGGGTGCTAGCGCACGCCTTGCGGCGCGCTCCCCGTTAAAAACAGCCTAGGCCTTCTCGACCTGACTGAAATCCAGCTCCACGGGCGTGGCACGCCCGAAGATGGATACCGATACCCGTAACTTGTTCTTGTCGTAATTCACTTCCTCGACGGAACCATGGAAATCCGTAAACGGCCCTTCCTTCACGCGCACCGCCTCGCCCACCTCGAACAAAACTTTGGGCTTGGGCTTCTCCACGCCTTCCTGAATCTGATGCAGAATGGCCTGCACTTCCTTCTCACTGATCGGCGGCGGACGGCGCCCGGGCGCACCGCCGACGAAGCCGGTCACCTTGGCTGTGTTCTTCACCAGATGCCAGGTCTCGTCCGACATTTCCATCTCCACCAGCACATAGCCGGGGAAA
>JBDTRK010000088.1:0-14378 GCA_039931685.1 Betaproteobacteria bacterium
GCACGCATGCGTATGCGCTCAAGTCCTCGATGCTGATGCTGGATCCGCGGCCGGAGCTCGCCAACATGGTGCATATGGTGGAACAAGGCTTCAGGCTGTCCGAGGCGTCGAACATGCCCGCGCTTCTGGAGCTGCGCATCCGTGCCTGCCATGTACGCGGCAGCTTCGTATGCAAGGACAATGTCGCGCCGGCCGTTTCGACGCGGCACCTCATGGAGGAGCCGGCAAAGTTCGACTATTCGCGCCTGGCGCATCCGCCGGTTACGTTCCGCCACGAAAAGCTCAAGGTGGAAGCGCGAATTCCTGCGGCGCGGCGCTATATCACCGAACACAGCTTGAATGAATTATTTCCGGGCAGGAACGACGATATAGGCTTCATCGTGCAGGGCGGGCTATATAACTCGCTGATCCGCGCACTGCAGCAGTTTGGACTCGCCGATGCCTTCGGCGAGTCCGCTATTCCCATTCTGGTGCTGAATGTGACTTTCCCGCTCGTGCCCGAGGAAATATCGCGTTTCTGTGCCGGCAAGCGTGCAGTGCTGATCGTCGAGGAAGGCACGCCGGAATATATCGAACAGGAAATTCTCGCCTCGCTGCGCCGGCTCGATGTCAACACGCCGATCCACGGCAAGGACATGCTCATTGCCGCAGGCGAATACACCGCTGAAGTCATGGCAGGCGGACTGGAAAAATTCGTCGAACGCTATCTGCCGGGCAACGCGGCGCAGGCCGGCAAGGACTGGCTGCGCGACAATGCGAAGCGCCGTCAGGAAATCGCGCGCAAGCTCGCTGCGCCTTTGCCCGCCCGCCCGCCCCAGTTCTGCGTCGGTTGTCCGGAGCGACCGGTATTCGCCGCCCTGAAACTGTCGCAACAGGATGTCGGTCCGACTCATATTGCCGGCGATATCGGCTGCCACTCATTCGCCACCTTCGAGCCATTTTCGTTCGGGCACTCCATCCTTGGCTACGGCATGAGCCTGGCCAGCCGTGCCGCCGTTTCGCCCATGATGAAGCGGCGCGTGCTGTCGGTCATGGGCGACGGTGGCTTCTGGCACAACGGCCTGCTTACCGGCGTGCAGTCGGCATTGTTCAACGGCGACGATGCAGTGCTGGTGATATTCAAGAATGGCTATACCTCGGCCACCGGCACGCAGGAGCTGATCTCGACGCCGGACGAGGATGACAAGGTCGCGGCGCAGGACAAGCAGCAGAGTCTGGTCCACCGCAACCTCACCATCGAGAAAACGCTCACCGGCATCGGCGTGCAATGGATGCGTACCGTGCATACCTATGACGTCGAGAAAATGCGCCGGACCTTCGACGAGGCCTTCACCTCCGATTTCAATGGCCTCAAGGTCATCATCGCAGAGGGTGAATGCCAGCTCGAGCGGCAGCGGCGTATCAGGCCGTGGATCGCCGGATTGCTCAAGGCCGGCAAGCGCGTTGTGCGCGTCAGGTACGGCGTCGACGAAGATGTGTGTACCGGGGACCATGCCTGTATCCGCCTGTCGGGTTGTCCGACGCTGACACTGAAGGACAGTCCGGATCCGCTCAGGGTTGATCCGGTCGCCACCGTAATCGATGGCTGCGTGGGCTGCGGTCTGTGCGGCGAGAATGCGCACGCCGCCACGTTGTGTCCGTCTTTTTACCGCGCCGAAATCATCCGCAATGCGCATTGGCACGAGCGCCTGCTCGGTGCGGCACGCGGCACGCTGCTGCGCTGGTTGCAGACGGCATGAACCTCGCGGATCGCCGTCCGGTAAGCCTGCTGATCTGCGCGCTGGGCGGCGAGGGCGGCGGCGTGCTGTCCGAATGGCTGGTGGAAACCGCCACGCGCAGCGGCTACAGCGCGCAGAGCACGTCGATCCCAGGCGTTGCCCAGCGGACCGGATCGACGACGTATTACTTCGAGGTTTTTCCGGTACCGCTTGCGCAGCTGGGTGGTCGCAAACCGGTGTTCAGTCTTTATCCCGTGCCGGGCGCGCTGGACGTGCTGGTTTCCTCCGAATTGCTGGAAACGGTACGCCACATCGGCAACGGCATGGCGACCGCCGATCGTACGCTGGTGGTGAGTTCCAGCGCGCGCACGCTGACCACCGCGGAGAAATTGCAGCTTGCCGATGGGCGTGCATCCTCGGAGGATCTGCTGAATGTGGTGCGCGGATACAGCCGCGGCGCCCGCATTTTCGACATGTCCGCCGTGGCCAGTGAAACGGGGACGGTATTGAGTGCCGTTCTGTTCGGCGCCATCGCCGGCAGTGGCGCGTTGCCGTTTTCGCGTGAAGCTTTTGAAAATACCATCCGGCAATCCGGGCGCGGGGTCGAGCCGAGCTTGCGCGGATTCGCCCGCGCCTTTGCAATCGTGTCCCAGGTGCAGGCCGCGCAGGAAGCGCAATCCGGCGCGCCGTCGACGGGTCCTGCGCTGCCGGCCGAACTTGCCAGGGTATTTCCGCGTCAGACGCATGCCATGCTAACCGCCGGCCACGCGCGCATGATCGAGTATCAGGATCGCGACTATGCTGCACTTTATGTGAGGCGCATGACGCGGGTGCTCGAAGCCGAACGCGCTGGCGATCCGGAAGGGACAGGGCAATACACGACCACCAGTGAGACGGCGCGTTACCTGGCGTTGTGGATGGCCTTCGACGACATCGTGCGGGTGGCCGACCTGAAAATCCGGGCCAGCCGCTTCGAGCGGGTCAGGCGCGAAGTGGGGGCTTCGACTGAAGAGTTGGTGCGCATCTACGACCACTTCAAGCCCGGCGTGCCGGAATTCGCCGCGCTGTTGCCCGGCAGCTGGGCGCGCGCGATCAAAGGCTGGGACCGCCGTCGGCAGCAGCGCGGCAAACAGGCGTTCGCGCTACCGCTCAAGATCGGTGTCCACACCGTCTCGGGCTTCATCATGCTGCGCCTGCTCGCGAGTCTGAAATGGTTGCGCCGCCGCGGCAGCCGTTTCGCGCAGGAGCAGGCCATGATCGAACGCTGGCTGGCAGCGCTCGAGCGGGGCGCCCGCGACCAGTGGCAGCTTGGCCAGGAAATTGCGCTGTGCGGTCGCCTCGTCAAGGGCTATGGCGGCACCAACGAGCGCGGCAAGGACAATCTGCTGCATGTACTCGACCAGCTTGGCGTTGGCGGCAATCGGAACACGGCGCCGATGCGCGCGGAGGCGATTCGTGCCGTACGCGTGGCCGCGTTGGCCGATGATACCGGCAAGGAATTGGACAAAACACTGGCCGCGCACGGCGCGAGCGCGCTGCCGGTAATGGCGCAGCCGATCAGGTGGGTAAAAAAGCGGCCTGGCACGGCCGCCTGAGTGTTACGTCATGGAAAATTGCAACCGCTGGTGCGTTGACAACCTTGCCTGCTGGTCTAAACTGGTTCCGCAGGCAAGCTGAACGGTTGCCGGCGGGATGATTGACCACGGAGGAAAAAATGAAAACAGTCAAGCAACTCCTGGAGTCGAAGCGCCACAGCCTGATCTCGATCGTGTCGTCGAGCACGGTGTTAGACGCGTTGAAAGTCATGGCAGAAAAGGAGATCGGCGCCGTCATCGTGATTGACGACGGGCACCTGGTCGGCATATTTTCCGAACGCGACTACGCGCGCAAGGTCGTGCTGCAGGGAAAAACCTCGAAGGATACGCCGGTACGCGAGATCATGACCGGGAAAGTGGTGTGCGTGAGCCCGGAGCAGACGACAGAAGAATGCATGGGCCTGATGACGGAAAAGCGTGTCCGCCACCTGCCGGTGCTGGAACACAAGAAAGTGATAGGCGTGGTTTCCATCGGCGACGTGGTGAAGGAAATGCTCTCAGAAAAGGAATTTGTCATCAAGCAGCTGGAAAGCTACATTCACAACTGACGCAGCCGCACTCCGCCCGGGCACGCGCCCACCCCGTGCGGGCGCATGCCATGCCAAATCCCCTCCCATCACGAATCATGCATGCCAGAATAGTTTTGCCCGCGTTGTTCGTCGCGGTGATCTGCACCTTGTCGGGCTGCAAGACCCAGAGTGCCATGACGGCGACGGCGACCGGCTGCCGTACCATCAGCGTGGACATCGTGAAGAGTCGCTATGCGCGTGAGGGGTCCACCACAGTCTGGTGCGCGAAATGCAACAACACGCTTTACCTGTGCGTATCCAACCCCAATCGAAGTCGCGTGGAATGCAAGCCCGCGCCAGCGGAAGCCTGCCAATAGCAGGAATGCCGCCGGAAACTGCCCGCCTTGGCGAATTCGATTAAAATCGCCGCTCTTGCGGCGCAGTGGTCGGCAATTGGCGCGATAATTGCATTTACCCAACTATCATGATTCAGATTAATCGTCCTGCCGGTCCTCTTTGTTGCGCCTGCGTTCTGGCTTTTACGATTGTGCTGGGATTTTCCGGCCCCGCCGGCGCGCAGGTCGCCTCTGCTTCCGGGGCGGACGCGGTTGCGAAAAGTGCTGCGCCTGTGGACTTCCGGTCAGCCCGCGTCGAAGTTCGCGACGAACACCAGAATCTGCAGGACGGCAGCACGCTGTACCGCATCGTTCCGCGCCTGGATTTTGCATTGAATCCCGACCTGTCCCTGCGCGTCGAGGCGCCGGTCGTTTTCTCCGATCCCGGTCTGCCGGCCAGCGACAAGGAGTCCGGTCTGGGCGATTTGCTGTTCAGGGGCAGCTATCGCGTCGCCCACGGCGCTGGCTATGCGATCGTCGCCGGCAGTGAAGTCATCTTCAACAGCGCGTCGAACGATTCCCTCGGTATGGGCAAGAACGTCATCGCGCCGCTGATCTACGCGTCCATCGACGTGCCGCAATGCAAATCGGTGTTGTTTCCCTTCCTGCAATACTATGTGACCATCGGCGGCGACGACGCCCGTACCGACGTGCATTACACCAGCCTAAAGGCCCCGTTTCTCACGCGCTGGTCGAGCATGGTCTACACGATCCTGGAACCGCAGGTGGTCGTCGATCACGCGCGCGCGGACAAGGTTGGGATGACCTTCGAGGGCGAGATAGGCCGGTTCGTCAATCGCGATCTGGCCTTCTGGGGGCGTCCCGGGCTGGGCTTGTTCGGCGACAACCTGCCGCAAGTCTACAACTGGAAACTCGAGATCGGCGTGCGCTTCTTCCTGAAGTAGCTTGAGGCTGCGAACCGCAAACGGTTCAAGGAAACGGGTCGCTCAAGGCGACCCGTTTGCATTCGGCGGAGCCTGGACGTCAGTCCTTGAGGGCTTCCACTTCAATTGTAATTTTCACTTCGTCGCCGACCGCAGGGACGTAGGTACTCAGGCCAAATTCGCTGCGCTTGATACTGGCAGTCGCGTTCGCACCGCACATCGGTTTCTTGTTCATCGGATGCGGGCCGCACCTGAAGGCCGTCAAATCGAGGCTGACCGGCCTGGCCACGCCCAGCAACGTCAGTTCGCCGTCGGCGCCGGTCAGTTTGTCGCCGGTGAACTTCAGCTTGGTCGCCTTGTAGGTGAGCGTCGGGAATTTGCCGACATTGAAGAATTCATCGCTCCTCAAGTGGGCGTCACGCTTGGCATGGCCGGTATCGATCGAGGTGGCATCGATCGTGATATCGATACTCCCGCTCTTGGTGGCGGGGTCGAGCGTGATCTTTCCCGTGGTCGCGCCGAAGCGGCCGTGCATGGTCGAGAATCCGAGGTGCTCGATCTCGAAATTGGGATAGGTGTGGGCAGGATCTACGGTGTAGGAATCGGCGGCGGCCGTCGGCAGCGCGAACGCCGTGCTTATAACTAAGGCTGCGATCTGGATCTTCAATTTTATCTCCTGTGCAGGTTGAAAAAGATTGGTCCCGGGTGCCGGCAAACCCCGGCGAGATTTTATCTGTTGCCGGTGGTGACGATACGAAAACGCACCTGAACTTCGTCCGCCACTGTTTCTGTGTCGGACCAGACGCCATCCCCGATCTTGAACTGAAGGCGTTTCAGGATGAAACCGCCTTCGTAGGTAAGCGCGTCACCGGTACGCTTGACGGTGAAGGGCGCCGTAATGTCCTGGCCGGCGCCCTTGATGGACAATTTTCCGTGCGCCTCGAACTTGTCCGGTCCGGCCTGCTTCACGGCACTGGAAATGAATTTCGCAGTGGGGAAGGTGCTGGTATTGAACCAGGCCTTCTTGCCGACTTCGGCGTCCGCATCCTGACTGCCGGTGTCGATGCTGGCAAGGTCGACTTCGATCTCGGCCCGAGCGGCAGCAAGCTTCGTCGGATCGAAGTCGAGCTTCGCGGAGAATTTCCGGAAGCGCCCCTGCACTGGAACATTCATTTGTCTCGAAACGAAAGTGATTTCGCTCCTGGCGTAATCGACATTGGCGGCCGTGGCCGGCGTGCAGACTGCAATCATGCCCAGCAGGAAAACAAGGCGAGAAAATCTCATTTTTTCGCGGCACTCCGTTGTTTGATGAAAGGCAGCATGCGACGCAGCACGTCGTCGCGGTCGATCACGTGGTGTTTCAATGCCGCCGCGACGTGCAGGGCGACAACCAGCGCCATGAGCCAGTTGAGCGCTTCGTGCAGTTGCACTAATTGGTCGGCCATGGCCTTGTCCTTCCCGATCAGGTCGGGGATCGGAATCGCCCCCAGGTAGACGACCTGGAAGCCGAAGGCCGAACTCATCAGCCATCCCGAAATCGGAATCGACAGCGTAAGGACGTAAAGAAAAAAGTGCGCGATGGTCGCCGCACTGTGTTGCCAGGCCGGCATTGAGGCCGGCGGTGGTGGTGGCCAGTGCGCGAGACGCCACGCCAGCCGCGCCAGAACCAGCAGGAAGATCGTAACGCCGATCCATTTGTGATACGCGTACAACTTCAGCTTTAGCGGTGACAGCGGCAAGTCGGTCATGATATGGGCGAGCAGAAACGTGCACAGTATCGCCAGCGCGATCAGCCAGTGCAGCGCGATTGCCACGCCCGTGTATCGTGACGGGGCCGCTTTCATCTCAGGCGACCTTGCGCAGCGCGCAATGCGTCCCGCAGTTTGCCCAGCAGCACGTACGCCTGGTCGAGTTCTTCGGGCGACAATGCGTGGAAGGCCGGCTTGAGATGGCCAATGTGCGCCGGAAAGGCACGTTCGAATGTACGTGCGCCCAGCGGCGTCAGAACTACGAACACCTGCCTGCGGTCGGCATCCGAGGCGGCGCGCCGGACCAAGCCGCGCGCTTCCAGACGGTCAAGCACGCCGGTCAGCGTCCCCTTGGTGATCAGCGTTTTTTCGCCGAGATCCCTGCAAGTCATGCCGGCTGTGTTGCCAAGTGTGGCGACAATGTCGAATTGCGCACCGGTCAGCCCCAGCGAGCGCACATGTGCCGCCGAATAGGCCTCGAAAGCCTGATAGCACTCGGCCAGGGAGCGTAAGGTCTTAATGAAAGGTTCTTTAGACATGGCGCCGATATACGGGCGTTTGGTTCTAATTAGAACCATTATTATCGGGTCCGGAAGACGATGTCAACGGCAGGCCGGAAGCGGTCTGCTTGACGCCCGTTCCCTGCTGACTGCAAACTCGCGACCCTTACCTGTTGGTGGAGCGGCGACATGTTCGGTGCACTCATCATTGGAGACGAAATCCTGTCGGGTAAACGCCAGGACAAACATTTTCCTAAAATCGTCGAGTTGCTGAAGAAGCGCGGCATCGGATTGACCTGGAGCATGAATCTTCCCGATGATCCGCAGATCATCACCCAGGTATTGACCAGCACACTCGCGCGCACCGACGTCGTGTTCAGCTTTGGCGGTATCGGCGCGACGCCGGATGACCACACGCGCCAATGCGCGGCGCAAGCCGCGGGCGTTGCATTGCAGTTGCACCCGGATGCGAAACGCGAGATCGAGGAACGCTTCGGCGCCGAGGCCTATCCCAAGCGTATCCAGATGGGCGTGTTTCCGGCCGGCAGCCGGATCATTCCCAATCCCTACAATCGCGTGCCGGGCTTCAGTTACGCAAACCATCACTTCCTGCCGGGCTTCCCCGAGATGGCCTGGCCGATGATGGAGTGGGTACTCGATAATGTGTATCCGCACCTGCACAGCATGCAACCACCCGTGGACATGGCGATCGTCGTCAGGGACGCGGGCGAGAGCCAGCTCATCGACCTGATGAACGACTGCATAGCGCGTTATCCCGCCCTGAAATTATTCAGCCTGCCGAGCTTCACGCCGGCCGGCCGGCGCATCGAACTCGGTATCAAGGGAGAAGCCGCGCTGGCCAGCGAGGCCCTGGAATTTCTCAAGGCTGGCGTCGGCGCGCTCGGGATTGCCTGGGACGCGCGAAAGTAAGGATCAAGTGCAGGGCCAAATAAATTCCCCGGCAGGTGCGAGCCACGTCATCCGGCCTTGCGCCGTGGTTCATTAACCCCGTTTCCTCGCGGCGAGCGTTTACAGCGGTGTTCTCATCGAAAGGAGCACATCATGAAACGACTGCTGCTAACCGTTGCCCTATCCCTGTTTGCTGGACCGGTGCTGGCCGCCGGCCAGCTGGCCGATGTAGAAATCCATGACCGGTTGACCGGCCGCACACTGCCTGTCTATGAAAGCGCCGGCCACTGGTTCGTGGCCGGCAGCCCCGGCAACGAGTATGAGGTCACAATTCGCAACCGCGCAGGCGCTGATTTGCTCGCGGTTGTCTCCGTCGACGGCATCAACGTCGTATCGGGTGAAACCGCAGCGGCCGCGCAGAGCGGTTATGTGATCGATCGCGGCCGATCGGTCGCCATCGCCGGCTGGCGCAAGAGCATGGAAAAGGTCGCGGCGTTCTATTTCACCGACCTTGGCGATTCCTATGCCGCCCGTACCGGGCGTCCGGACAACGTCGGCGTGATCGGTGTTGCCCTGTTCCGGCGCAAGCCCGACCCGGTTGTCGGACTGGAACAGCCCAGGGCGCGTGCGGAGGCCGGCGCGGCCAACGACAGTGCGCAACGTTCTGCCCCCGCGACGGCGGAAAAGAAAATCGGGACCGGCCACGGCCGTAGCGAAACTGCGCCCGCGCGCTATGTCGATTTCGAACGTCAATCGGACCAGCCCGCAGAGATCATTGCCATCCACTACGACACCTATTCCAACCTGATCGCGCGCGGGGTGATTCCCGCACAACGCAGGCTGCCTTCGCCCTTTTCTGGGGGCTTCGTTCCCGACCCGCCGGAGCGTGGATAAGCGTGCCTGCGCGCCCCGGTGTCATCTGCCATGCTTCCAGCTAGACTGGCGCTCGTGGCCGACGAACCTGTCTCCGACGAGCAACTGATGCTGCGCTACCGCGACGGCAATGCGGCGGCGTTCGATGAGCTGTACGGACGCCATCGCGGCGGCGTGTTCCGTTACGTGCTGCGCCAGGTCGGCTTGCGTTCGGCCGCGGAGGAGGTGTTCCAGGAAATCTGGATGAACATCATTTCCTCTCGCGCGCGCTATCGGGTCGAGGCGCGCTTCACGACGTTTCTTTATCACGTTGCCCACAATTGCGTGATCGACCACTTTCGCCGCAAAACGCCGTTGCATCTGATATCGCTCGATGACGATGCCGACGAGGCCTATCAGGTGGCGGGCCCGGACCGGGACCGGCCCGAACGGGCGGTAGCCATGCGTCAAATGGCCGCGAAGCTGCTGAATGCGCTGGCCTTGCTGCCGCCGGAACAACGCGAGGTGTTCCTGCTGCACGAAGAAGGCGGCCTGACGCTGGAGGAAATTGCCGGGGTGACCGGTACCGGAAGGGAAACCGCCAAAAGTCGTCTGCGCTATGCGCTAACAAAGCTGCGCGAAGGAATCGAGCATGAAGCCGATGTCGCCTGAAGATCACGAATTGGAAGAAGCGAGTTCGGCAGTCTCGGAGTTCTATCGCGCGGTTGCGCAGGACGAGCCTGCCGCGCGACTGGATGCCGCCATCAAGGCGGCGGCGCGTCGCGACCTGGCGCAGCCCCGCCACCGTCACAACTGGCAAAGGCCCGCTTCCATTGCCGCCATGCTCGTGCTCGGCGTTTCACTGGTGCTGGTCTTGCGCGATAACGAGCCGCCGCTTCCATCGCTTGAGCGACCGACCTCAGAGGAAGCGAAACTTGCCAAGCCTGCCCCGGCTCAGCTCGCAATGAAAGCGAAACCCGATTCGCGAGAGCAGTTGCGCCGTGAAGACAGGCCGTCGCGGGATCGCAGCGCAAGGCCCGATCGCGAGCCCGTAGCACGAGATGAACTGACCGCGGCGCGCGAAAATGAGATCGCGTCAGGCGCCGCGGCCCGGTCCGCGCCGCCTGCGGCAGGATCGGTCAGTCCGGCGGAGCAGCAGCCGTCTCCAATCGCCGAATTCGCCAAACTGGATGCGGAAAAGAAGTCAAAAGCCATCGCGGACGCGGACGGCGCGCCTCGCGCGAGCGCCAAAGGCTTGCGCAAGCAGGAAAGTGGTGTGGCAGCCGAGCCGCGGACGTGGCTCGATGAGATCGATGTGTTGCTGCGCCAAGGCAAAGAGGAGGCGGCGCGCCGGCAGTTGCTCGAGTTCCGACGACAGTACCCGCATTACCCGCTTCCGGATCGATTCCAGGCTTTGATTGCGCCGGCACCCGCGAAATAAAAAAGCCCCGGACTCCGGGGCTTTCTATTGCGATCCACAAGCGACTTGCTTAAGCGGCTTTCTTTTTGCCACTGGCGGCGGCGATGTTCGCCTCGGTCAGCGAGGAAAGCTGTTTTGTTGCCTTGGAAATGGTGTCATAGACCGAATTCGCAACGTCGATCACGGATTTTGCCGCCGTAATGGCGGATTCCGAACCTGCCGGTGCGGACTTCAAGGCGGTATCCAGCGCGACGTTCACGCTCTTGTTGAATTCGCCGACATGCTCTTCGAGCAGCGCAGTTATTTCCTGTTGGGTTCCGGAGGCGACTTCGTAAAAGCTCTTGGCATAGGCCGCCGCCTTCTCAACGCTGGGCTGGAAGCTTGTTCCGGCCCATGATGCGACTTGCGCTACGTCCTTCAGTTCGGTGAACGCTTTGGCATTCTTGACGCCTTCGTCGCATGCGGCCCTGACATTTTTGAACTGCAGGTCCAGCAGTTTTTGCATGCCTTCCGTAGCGATCGTGGCGAAACGCACGGAGGTGTCCAACTGCGCCTTACCGGCCGCGGCGATTTGTTCCGGTTTGGTGATCATGTGGTAATCCTTTCAGGGCAAGGGTTTACAGGGTCGGCACTCACTAGAATTGCTGCATTGCACAATTCACATTCTCAGCTTATCCTTGCCCGGTGTCAAGGATTATGCTGCGTTGCAGTAAAACAGGCCGAGTCTGCGCATGCCCGCGTGAATTCCGGAGAACCCGGAGCATGGTCTCTGGAATTCACGTAGCCGGGGGCGCAATCCCCGCGCAAGCTAGGCGGGAGCGGGCAATTCCCCCGATTTGCGAGGTAAGCGCTCGCGTTGCCAGTTCCGCACGGCCCAGACCCACAATTCAGCCAGACCGACCGCGGCCATTTCTTCCGGCGGGGGGTGCGCCAGGAACTTGAGGATGTCGGTGAGGACGGCAGCCGGCAGCGCCGCATCCACCGGGCGGGCAAGCGTCTGCTTGGAGAGCTTCTCCCCGGCCGCATTCAGGGCAACCGGCAAGTGTAGATAAGTCGGGGTGGACAGGCCCAAGAGTCTTTGCAGGTGAATCTGTCGTGGTGTGGACGCCAGCAGGTCGGCGCCGCGCACTACGTGTGTGATGCCCTGGGCGTCGTCGTCAACCGTGCAGGCCAGGTGGTAAGCGGGTACATGGTCGGCTCGCAACAACACGAAGTCACCGATGTCGCGCGCGAGATCCTGCTGCACATGATCTTGCAGCAGGTCTGTGAATTCGATTACCGCGCCGTCCGTTTGAACGCGCCATGCGCGAGCCTGCTTTCCGTGCGGCAGGCCGTTGCGACAAGTGCCAGGATAAACCGGGCCGTCCGAACCATGCGCCGCGGTTTCCTCGATTTGTCTGCGACTGCAGGCGCAGGCATACACCAGCCCGGCATCGCGTAGGCGGTCAAGAGCCGCCAGATAGGCGTCGGTGCGCTTGCTCTGGAATACGATGTCGCCATCCCAGGTCATTGCGAATTTTTCCAGGCAGCGCAAGATCGAATCGACCGAACCGGACGCGATACGGAGCGGATCCAGATCGTCGATGCGCAATGCCCAGGTGCCGCCGCGGGATCTGGCATCGAGGTAGCTGCCCACAGCGGCCACCATCGATCCAAAGTGCAGCGGCCCGGAAGGCGTGGGCGCGAATCTGCCGCAGTAGGCGCTCACCGCGCAGCGTTACTGCGCCGGCACGCGACCGAAGCGGGCGCAGGTCACCGCCGCGGCGAAAAATATCAGGGACAGCGCGATTTCGGCGATCGCCATCGCCTGGCTGGAGCCTCTCTCGCCCCACGCGCGCACGACGCCTTCCATGAAGTAGGCGAGGATCAGCATGGATGACCACTGGTAGGTGTAGCGTTTGCCGCGCAACACGCCGAATAGCGGCAGCAACAGCGGCAGCGCTTTCAGGACAAGCGCGGAGCCGCCCGGTCGAAGCGGCGCCAGCCACAATTCCCAGGCAAGGCACAGGAAGATCAGTGCGATCAGGCTGGCGCTGGCAATGGCTTGGGCGATGCGCATCATCGGCGGCTTGCCTGCGCAAGCTTCACCAGTTCGGCACGCGCCTCACCGGCATCCTTCACCGTGTCGCTGAAATCGAAACGCAGCATGTCAGTGTCGGCACGGATGTCGAAGCCGTCGCAGTCGATGCCGACCATCACGGCGCCGGTCGGCGTCCTGTCGTGAACGTGGCGGCAATAGTCGGCCAGATTGTGCGGGTGGTCGATGTTCATGTGTTCTATGACATCGGTTTCGGCATCCGCGATCGGATACTCGGGGGCAAGGTAGTTTTCGGCCGTGACGGTGTGGATGCTGCCGAAACCGGCGATCAGGCGCAGCGAAACAGGTTCGATGCGAAAAAAACGGAAGCCGCCGATCTGCAGGTACTGTTCTGCCTCGGGGAAATAGCGCAGGTAGCGGGCCTGGATGGTCGCGTCATCGATTGCGGTGATATCACCGACCATGCTCACGCGCGCTTGCTCCTGCAGATCGCGGTTCAGTGGCGATACGAGAAAGCCCGACTTCGGATCCTTGTCCGCGTTCTGGGTGTGTTCGGCAAGATGGCTGATCAGCAATACCACCCGGCCACGCTGGTCGGTGCAATACGGCAGGGACGACGCGTAAGGATATCCGGGAAATTTCTGCGACTGCGTGGCGAGCGCACCGCCGCCGAATCTGCGCACCAGCCGGCGCGCGTCTGACCCGCGGCTCATATCGTGTTGCACTTCAGCGCGACAGCTTCCATGCGGTTTCGGCGAGCCGGTTGCCGAGCGCGATGCACAGGCGGCGCTCTTCCTCGCTGATCGGCCGATCAGCATTGGCGCCGGCCAGGTGGCTGGCCCCATAGGGCGTGCCCCCGCTGAGCGTGCCCATCAGCTCCGGTTCCGAATACGGCACGCCGACAATCAGCATGCCGTGGTGCAGGAGCGGCAGCATCATGCTGAGCAGCGTCGATTCCTGTCCGCCATGCATCGATGCGCTGGACGTGAAAACGGCTGCCGGCTTGCCGATCATGGCGCCCTTTAACCAAAGTCCGCCGCTGCCATCGATGAAATACTTCAGTGCTGCGGCCATGTTGCCGAAACGCGTCGGACTGCCCAGCGCCAGGCCGACGCATTCTTCCAGATCGCTGTACTCGACGTAAGGTGCGCCGGCGTCCGGAACGGCTGGCTGCGTCGCTTCAACGACCGTCGACACCTTGGGAACCGTGCGTAAGCGGGCACCCATTTGCGGCACCTTCTCCACGCCGCGAGCGATACACTGCGCCATTTGCCTCACCGCTCCGGTCTGGCTGTAATACAGAACAAGGATTTCCTGCATGGCTGTTTTCCGGCGTTGGAAGTCCGTATTATATGGGCAGCCTTGCGCCACCCGCCATGAACCAGTCCCTGCACACTTTCAAAGACCTCGTTCGCCAGTTTCGGTTGCTGGGCAACTTCATCGTACTGGTCTACCGGCGTTTCAAGGAAGAGCGCTGCTTCCAGCTTTGCGGCAGCCTGACGTTCACCACCATGCTCGCGCTGGTACCCCTGGTCACCATCATGGCCACGGTCATGACGGCGTTCCCGGTGTTCGACTCCGTGGTTGAGCCGCTGCGCGCCTATGTGGCAGGCAATCTGGTTCCGGCAGGATCCTCTAAGCTGGTCACCGTTTACATGCAGCAGTTCGCCGAAAACGCGGCCCGTCTCACGGCACTCGGCATCGTATTGTTGGGTGTCAGCGCGATCATGCTGATGCTGACCATCGATCGCGCCTTCAATACCATCTGGCGGGTCAAGCGGCCGCGCTCACTGATCCAGCGCGTGCTGAT
>JBDTRK010000089.1:0-14156 GCA_039931685.1 Betaproteobacteria bacterium
AAGAACTGCGTGGCATCGACACCAAGCCGCTGCTCGGCCACCTGGCTGCGTGGAACTACTTCATGTCGGTGAAGAATCCAGAAAATTCCGCGTTCATCAAGGAGTACAAAGCCTGGGCCAAGAAGAACAGCGTTCCGAACCTGGATACGGTCGTGACCAACGATCCGATGGAAGCCACGTATGTCGGGATTCACATGTGGGCACAGGCTGTGAAGAAGGCAGGCACCACCGACGTCGACAAGGTTCGCGTTGCCATGGCCGGCCAGACCTTCAAGGCCCCGTCCGGCTTCACGCTGACCATGGACAAGACCAACCATCACCTGCACAAACCGGTGATGATCGGTGAAATCAAGGCCGACGGTCAGTTCAACGTCGTATGGAAAACCAAGGGTCCGATCCGCGCCCAGCCGTGGAGCCCGTTCATCACCGGTAACGAAGGCAAGCAGAAGCTGTAATTGTCAGCCGACTCCGGAGTGCCGACGCCTGCAATCGCGCCTGGCATCCCGGCGGTGAAGTTTGGATTCAGGGCAGGCCTGCGGGTCGCGCAGTTCACCCGCAGGTTTTTTTTGCGCGCTTACCTTGGGATACGCGTTTGAAAGCTGCACTCATTTCCGCCGCATTGGCCATCGTGCTGGCTTGCACGAACGTATCCGCGGCACTGGATGCGCAGACCGTCACCAAGCTCGGGTCCGAAGACGCGAATACGAAAAACGAGGCCGTCAATGCGCTCGTCGCCTCGGGCGATGAAGCTGCGCTCGAACTGTTGCTGTCGATACAGTCCGGCGAAGGCAACGTAACGCCGGCAGGACGCGTCGTCATCGTCAAAGGCGATCAGGTACTCGACGCGGTAACCATGGCGCCGATCACCCCGCCGCCGGATCAACTCGAAAGCATCATCCTCAACAATCGCATGCGCGGTACCCTCAATGCCGCGATCGGCGCATTGAAGCTGCTGTCCCCGGACCGCGCGACGCGGCTGGCTTCCGCCAGAGCGATCGAATCGAGCAACGAAGTGGCAATTTTGCCGTTGATCGAAAAAGCGTTGGCACGGGAGACCGACCCGTCCATCAAGAGTTCGCTGGAGCAGACCAAGGCATCGCTCGACCTCAGGAGCGCTGATCCGGCGAAACGGCTTGCGGCCGTGCAGAAGCTCGGCGCAACCAACCAGGCAAGGTTCAAGGTCGTGCTGGAGGGATTCCTCGAAAAAGACAATGACGGGAAGTTCATCGAGCCGGACGACAAGGTGCGCCTGGCCGCGGAAACTTCGATCGGCGCGATCCAGCGCCGGCTGGTCATCAGCGACTACATTGGTCGGCTGTTCACCGGATTGTCGCTCGGCAGCATCCTGCTGCTCGTCGCGCTTGGCCTGGCGATTACCTACGGCCTGCTCGGCGTCATCAACATGGCGCACGGCGAAATGTTGATGATCGGCGCCTATGCGACTTACATCACGCAGCAATTGTTCAAGTCTTACGCGCCCGGCTTGTTCGACTGGTATCTGGTAGCGGCGATTCCGGTCGCATTTCTGGCCGCCGCGCTGGTCGGCATGGCGCTCGAGCGCACAGTGATCCGCTGGCTCTACGGCCGTCCGCTGGAGACGCTGCTGGCGACATGGGGCATCAGCCTGTTCCTGATCCAGCTGGTGCGGCAGATTTTCGGCGCGCAGAACGCCGAGATCGCGAACCCGTCGTGGATGTCCGGCGGCATCGCATTGCCCAATCTGGTGTTGCCCTACAACCGCATCGTCATCATCGGCTTTTCGCTGTTCGTGCTGCTGCTGATGTGGGTGATCCTCAACCGCACGCGCCTGGGGCTGTTCGTGCGCGCGGTCACGCAGAACCGTGCCATGGCGTCCTGCGTCGGCGTACCCACCGCGCGCATCGACCTGATGGCATTCGGCCTGGGTTCGGGGGTCGCCGGCCTGGCCGGTGTCGCGCTGTCGCAGATCGGCAACGTCGGTCCCGACATGGGGCAGGGCTACATCATCGACTCGTTCATGGTCGTCGTAACCGGCGGCGTCGGCCAGCTCGCCGGCACCGTCTATGCGGCGCTTGGCCTGGGCGTGCTGTCGAAATTTCTCGAACCGCATATTGGCGCCGTGCTGACCAAGATACTGGTGCTGGTGCTGATCATTGCGTTCATCCAGAAGCGCCCGCAGGGGCTGTTTGCTTTGAAAGGGCGGGCCGTTGAAAACTGACAACCCTATCGCGCGCTATGCGCCGCACGACGAACCGTTCTTCACGCGCGGCGGCTGGATCGCGCTGGCGGCGTTCGCATTCATCGCCTTGATCCTGCTGCCGTCGCTTTACGCGTTCGTGCCAGAGGGCAGCCCGCTGCATGTCTCGGCTTACACGGTGACGCTGGTCGGCAAGATCATGTGCTATGCCATCGTGGCGATGGCGATGAACCTGATCTGGGGCTATACCGGCATCCTCTCGCTTGGGCATGGCGTGTTCTTCGCGCTCGGCGGCTACGCGTTCGGCATGTATCTGATGCGCCAGATCGGACGTGAAGGCCAGTATCAGTCGAACCTGCCGGATTTCATGGTGTTTCTCGACTGGAAGGAATATCCCTGGTACTGGACCAATTCGGACAGTTTCCTGTGGTGCGTGGCGCTGGTGATCCTGGTGCCGGCGCTGCTGGCGCTGGTGTTCGGGTTTTTCGCTTTCCGCTCCCGCATCAAGGGCGTGTATTTCTCGATCATTACCCAGGCGATGACGTTTGCCTTCATGCTGCTATTCTTTCGCAACAACACCGGCTTCGGTGGCAACAACGGCTTCACCGATTTCAAGCGCGTCCTCGGCTATCCGATTACCGTGCCGTCCACACGCGCAACTATTTTTGCGATCACCGCACTGGCGGTCATCGGCACCTTATTTCTGACCCGTTACCTGATCCGCTCCAAGGTCGGCCGCGTGCTGACCGCCATCCGCGATTCCGAGAGCAGACTGATGTTCTCCGGCTACAACCCGCTGGGCTACAAGTTGTTCATCTGGACGCTGTCGGCGGTGCTGTGCGGTATTGCCGGCGCGCTTTACGTGCCGCAGGTCGGCATCATCAACCCCAGTGAAATGTCGCCGGCCAATTCCATCGAGATTGCGGTCTGGGTCGCGGTGGGCGGACGCGGCACGCTGATCGGGCCATTGCTCGGTGCCGGCGTGGTCAATGGCGCCAAAAGTTATTTCACGCAGGCATTCCCCGAATACTGGCTGTTCTTCCTGGGATTGCTGTTCATCCTGGTCACGCTTTTCCTGCCGAAGGGCATTGTCGGCGCCGTCAATCTGGCGAAATGGAGGCGTAAATGAGCGCGCAGGAAGAACCGGTCAACGTCAGCGGCGACGCCGGGTCAGGCAGCCACCTGATGCCCACGGGCGTCGATCTGAGCCATGGTCCGATTCTCTATCTCGACGACATCACGGTGAGTTTCGATGGCTTCAAGGCGCTCAACAAACTGACGCTCACGGTCGAATCCGGCGAGCTACGTTGCGTGATCGGTCCCAATGGCGCGGGAAAGACCACCATGATGGACGTCATCACCGGCAAGACGCGGCCGGATGAGGGCACGGCGTTTTTCGGGCAGACCATCGACCTGACGCGTTTGACCGAACCGCAGATCGCGCACGCGGGCGTCGGCCGCAAATTCCAGAAACCGACCGTATTCGAAAATCACACGGTATTCGAGAATCTCGAGCTGGCGATGAAGACAGACAAGACGGTCTGGGCCAGCATGCGCGCCCGGCTGACGTCGGAGCAACTCGACCGCGTCGCCGATACCCTGGAGCTGATCAAGCTGCAGGGCGAATCCGGCCGTCAGGCCGGGTTGCTGTCCCACGGACAGAAGCAATGGCTCGAAATCGGCATGCTGTTGATGCAGGAGCCGCGGCTGCTGCTGCTCGACGAACCGGTTGCGGGCATGACCGACGAGGAGACCGAACGCACCGCGGAGTTGTTCAATTCCCTCGCCGGCGATCGTTCGCTGGTGGTCGTGGAGCATGATATGGCGTTCATCGCGACGATCGCCAAGGTCGTGACCGTGCTGCACGAGGGCAGTGTGCTGGCGGAAGGCACGATGGACATGGTGCAAAACGACGAACGCGTGATCGAAGTTTATCTGGGGCGTTAATGTGCTGCAGGTCAAGGAGCTGAATCAGTACTACGGCGGCAGTCACACGCTGAGAAACGTCGACATCGAGGTGCCGGGCGGCGCGGTTACGGCTCTGCTCGGGCGCAACGGTGTTGGCAAGACCACGCTGCTGAAATGCCTCATGGGCGTGCTGCCTGTTGCGAGCGGAAGCATTACGCTCGACGGCGCGGACGTGGCCAGGTTGCCGCCTTTTGCGCGGGTACGTCTGGGCATGGGCTACGTCCCGCAGGGGCGGGAAATTTTTCCGCGCCTTACGGTGGAAGAAAACCTGGTAATGGGACTGGCGAGCAAGACGCAAGGTGCGGCGCAAGACATCCCCGCGGAAATATTCGATATGTTTCCGGTGCTCAAGTCGATGAAGGGACGGCGCGGCGGCGATCTGTCGGGCGGACAGCAGCAACAGCTTGCGATCGGTCGGGCGCTGGCGATGAAGCCCAAGGTGCTGATCCTGGACGAACCCACGGAAGGCATACAGCCTTCGATCATCAAGGACATCGAGCGCGTCATCAAGACGCTGGCAGCGCGCGGCGACATGGCCATCCTGCTGGTGGAGCAGTATTATGATTTCGCGCTCGAACTGGCAGATCATTATGTCGTGATGCAGCGGGGCGAAGTGGTGAAGAGCGGCCGGGGAGAGGATATGGAAAAGGACAATGTGCGCAGCTTCATGGCGGTATGACTCCGTTGGAGGCGCTCGCGCGGCGCGGTTGGGAAGCCGGGCTGCGGTTGGGTTTCGCACGGCGCGGCGAACGCTCGGTGCTGGCCAGACGTTCCAGCTTCGGCCCGCTGGCGGTGCAAAAGGCGTTGTATCCGGAGGGAGACCTGGTCTGCCATGCGATCCTGCTGCATCCGCCAGGGGGCATCGCCGGCGGTGATCGCCTGGAAATCGAAATCGAGGTGGAGACCGGCGCACACGCGCTGTTGACTACGCCGGGCGCGACCAAATGGTATCGTTCGGCTGCTAGCGAAGCGGCGCAATCGGTTGGCATCAAGATCGGGCGCAACGCGGTCTGCGAATGGCTGCCGCAGGAGAACATTTTCTTCAACGCGGCATGCGCGCGGAACACCCTGTGCGTCGATCTTCAGGCCGGGTCGGTATTTTGCGGTTGGGATGTGACCTGTTTGGGCCGAACTGCGAGCGGCGAACGCTTCCAGGCCGGCCGCATCCGCCAGCATCTGCGGGTAATGCGCGGCGGCGTGCCGCTGCTGGAGGAATTGGGCACGCTGCAAGGCGGCGGCGCTTTGCTCGATTCGCCGATCGGCATGGCCGGCTTTCCGGTGTCGGCGACCTTCATCGTGGCGGGCATGGCCATTGGCCGCGACACGCTGGATTTTTGCAGGGCGGTGGCGCCGATTGGCGATTGCCGGTTGGGAGTGACTGCAATGGGCGAGGTGTTCGTCGCGCGCTGCCTGGCGCAAACGTCCGAAGCGGCACGCGCCTGCTTCCTGCAAATGTGGGCGCATCTGCGGCTGCAATATGCACGGGTGCCGGCACGCGTGCCGCGAATCTGGGCGACCTAAGAGCCGTGACGACGTAACGGCGTGACTATCGTGACGAGGAGAAAACAAAGGTGGAGTTGACACCGAGAGAAAAAGACAAGCTGCTCATCTTCACCGCGGCGCTGGTGGCGGAGCGGCGCAAGGCGCGCGGGCTGAAACTCAACTACCCGGAATCGGTCGCCTTCATATCGGCGGCGATCATGGAAGGCGCGCGCGACGGCAGGACGGTCGCGGAACTGATGAGTTACGGCACCACCTTGCTTTCACGCGCAGATGTCATGGACGGCATCGCCGAGCTGATTCCGGAAATTCAGGTCGAGGCGACGTTTCCGGATGGCACCAAGCTCGTCACCGTCCACCATCCGATCGTTTGAATCCCGGTCAAGCCGGCCGGGCAAGGGGGAAAGCATGATTCCAGGCGAGATCAAAACTGCAGACGGCGACATCGAAATCAACGTCGGGCGCAAGACGATCACGGTCAAGGTGTCCAACAGCGGCGACCGGCCGATCCAGGTGGGTTCGCACTACCATTTTTTCGAGACCAATGAAGCGCTGAAATTCGATCGCGACAGTGCGCGCGGATTCCGGCTCAACATCGCCGCCGGCACTGCCGTGCGTTTCGAGCCCGGACAGGAGCGCACGGTCGAACTTGTCGAGCTGTCCGGCGCGCGGGTCATTTACGGATTTCAATCAAAGATCATGGGGAAACTCTGATGGCGCGGTCGATCGGAAGACAGGCTTATGCCGAGATGTTCGGCCCGACCACGGGGGATCGCGTACGCCTGGCGGATACGGACCTTTGGATCGAAGTGGAGAAAGACCACACCATTTACGGCGAGGAAGTGAAGTTCGGCGGCGGCAAGGTGATTCGCGACGGCATGGGACAGAGCCAGCGCCGCGCGCACGAAGTCGCGGATACCGTCATCACCAACGCGCTGATCGTCGACTATCTCGGCATCGTCAAGGCGGACATCGGTATCAAGAACGGTCGCATCAGCGGCATCGGCAAGGCCGGCAATCCGGACATCCAGCCTGGCGTCAACATCGTCATCGGTGCGGCGACCGAAATAATCGCCGGCGAGGGGGCCATCGTCACCGCCGGCGCCATCGACAGCCACATCCATTTCATCTGCCCGCAGCAGATCGACGAGGCGCTGATGTCGGGGGTTACGACCATGATCGGCGGTGGCACCGGCCCGGCCACCGGCACGGCGGCCACGACCTGCAGCCCGGGGCCATGGCATATCGGGCGCATGCTGCAGTCGCTCGATGTGTTTCCGATGAATTTCGGTTTGCTCGGCAAAGGCAACGCCAGTCTGCGGCTGCCGTTGCGCGAACAGGTAGCCGCCGGCGTCATGGGCCTGAAGTTGCACGAGGACTGGGGCACGACGCCGGCGGCGATCGACAACTGCCTGGCGGTCGCCGATGAAATGGATGTGCAGGTGGCGATTCATACTGACACGCTGAATGAATCCGGTTTCGTGGAAACCACGCTGGCCGCCTTCAAGGGTCGCACGATACATACCTATCACACCGAAGGGGCGGGAGGCGGTCACGCACCGGATATCATCAAGGCCTGCGGTCAGGCCAATGTGCTGCCTTCGTCGACCAACCCGACGCGGCCCTATACGGTGAACACCATCGACGAGCATCTGGACATGCTGATGGTTTGTCATCATTTGGATTCCGCCATCGCCGAAGACGTCGCCTTCGCCGAATCGCGCATCCGCCGCGAGACCATTGCTGCCGAAGACATCCTGCACGACCTGGGCGCATTCAGCATGATTGCCTCCGACTCCCAGGCGATGGGCCGCGTCGGTGAGGTGATCATGCGCACATGGCAGACCGCGCACAAGATGAAAACCCAGCGTGGCAGCCTGGCGCCGGACAAGGCCGGCGCGGACAATTTCCGCATCAAGCGTTACATCGCTAAATACACCATCAATCCCGCCATCGCTCATGGGGTCGCGCATGAAGTCGGCTCGATCGAAGTCGGCAAGCTCGCCGATCTGGTGCTGTGGAAGCCGGCGTTTTTCGGCGTCAAGCCATCGCTGATCGTGAAGGGCGGGGTGATCGCCGCCGCTGCCATGGGAGATCCCAATGCCTCGATTCCGACACCACAGCCGGTGCATTACCGGCCGATGTTCGGTTCTTTTGGCCAGTCCTGCATGCAATCCTCGGTAACATTCGTTTCGCAGGCGGCGCTTGAAGCCGATGTCGGCCGCAAGCTCGGACTGCGCAAGCCGCTGGTCCCGGTCTCCGGCACCCGCGCATTGAAGAAAGCTGACATGCGGCTGAACGATTACTTGCCCAACATTGAAGTCGATCCGGAAACCTACGAAGTGCGCGCCGACGGCGAACTGCTAACCTGCGAACCGGCCACGTCCCTGCCGATGGCGCAGCGCTATTTTCTGTTCTGACCATGTTGAACATCCAGAAACGCTGCCCGCCACGCGACCAGTTCGACGCGGAACTGATCCTGCCTTTCGAGTTGCGGCAGAAAAGCCGCCTGCGCACGCGCACGGATACCGGCGAGGAGGCCGGATTGTTCCTGCCGCGCGGTGCGGTCTTGCGCGACGGCGATTTTCTGGAGGCCGAGGACGGACGCATCGTCAGGGTGACGGCAAAGCACGAAAAAGTCCTGCAGATCGGCTGCCCTGACGCGGTGCAACTCGCGCGTATTGCCTACCACCTGGGCAACCGACACGTCGCGTTGCAGATCGGCAACGGCTGGCTGCGTATCGCCAATGACTATGTCTTGCGCCAGATGGTGGAAGGACTCGGTGCCGTCGCCGTGCCGACCGAGGCGGCATTCGAACCGGAACCGGGCGCCTATGGCGGGCACCACCACGAAGGACCGGAAGCGCCGGTTCATCGCGGCATCATTCATCAATATACCTCGGTCAATTCATGAGTCCGTTGCCGATAGCCGGAACCGGACTGCCGCAACTGTTGCGGTTGGCGAGCCCGATGCTTCCGGTCGGCGCCTATGCCTATTCTCAGGGCATGGAATGGGCCGTGGAGGAGGGGGCGATTGCGGATGAAGCCAGCGCGCTGACATGGATTGCCGACTTGCTGCGCTTCAATGTCGGCACGCTGGAAGCGCCGTTGTGGCAGCGGCTGTACCGGGCGTGGCAGGAGCGCGATGTTGAATGCGCCCGCTACTGGAACGAGCGTTTCGTCGCGATTCGCGAAACGGCGGAGTTTCGTGCTGAAACCCTGCAGATGGGCGGCGCGCTGCGGGCGGTGCTCGACGCGACCCGCGAAATCGATACCGCCTTGCTGGATCGGATCGAGGCGCCGGCTTTCCCGACCGCATTCAGTTTTGCCGCGCACGGCCTCGGCGTGCCGTTGCGCGAAGGGCTGACAGGCTATTTGTGGGCGTGGGCGGAGAACCAGGTTTCGGCGGCGATGAAGTTGGTGCCGCTCGGCCAATCGAGCGGCCAGCGCATCCTTGTCAGGCTGATCGCGCTTCTGCCAGGCATTGCCGACGATGCGCTGGCGATGCAGGAGGAGGGCCTGAGCAATTTCGCGCCCGCGCTGGCGATTGCCAGCTGCCGGCACGAGACGCAGTACACGCGGTTATTTAGATCGTAGGGCAAACCGTTCACCGCAAAGGACGCCAAGGACGCAAAGGAAAACCATGAAAATGGATTCCAGGAAAAAAATCGCGGTGGGCGTTGCAGCGTTGCGCAACAAAGAAACGACCTTCACCTTTCTTATTTTTGCTTTTCGTTGCGTAACCTTTGCGTCCTTGGCGTCCTTTGCGGTGAACAATTTCTTTAGGACCTAGGCAAATGACAAATCAACCATTGAGAGTGGGAATCGGCGGGCCGGTGGGCTCGGGCAAGACCGCGCTGACGCTGGCGCTGTGCAAGGCGATGCGCGAAAAATACGAAGTGGCGGCCGTTACGAATGACATCTACACCCAGGAAGACGCGCAATTCCTGGTGCGCAATGAAGCCCTGCCGCCCGAGCGTATCATCGGCGTCGAGACCGGCGGCTGTCCTCACACCGCGATTCGCGAGGATGCCTCCATCAATCTTGAGGCGGTGGCCCGGCTGGCCCGCACTTTCGGCAATCTCGACGTGGTCTTCGTCGAAAGCGGCGGCGACAACCTCGCCGCGACCTTCAGCCCGGAATTGTCCGACCTGACGCTTTACGTGATCGACGTGGCGGCCGGAGACAAGATTCCACGCAAAGGCGGGCCCGGCATCATCAAGTCGGACTTGTTGATCATCAACAAGATTGATCTGGCCCCTTATGTGGGCGCCTCCCTCGAAGTCATGGATCGCGATGCGCGCAAGATGCGCGGCGACAGGCCTTTCCTGTTCAGCAATCTGAAAACCGGCCAGGGCGTCGACGAGGTTATTCGCTTCATCGAGACGCAGGGGATGCTGGGATCCAGGGCCACACCTGTCGCGGCGTGAATTAGAAATGACTCAAGAAATATCTTATATATTATTGATATTTAACAGAAGACATTCTATTTTATGGAGCAAACACACGGCCTTGCGTTAGTCCCGCGAGCCTGCATCTGCCTTTTGTTGCTGATGCCAGGCTGGGCGCTCGCGCAGACGGGCCTGGCGGCAGAGCAACTCGAACGCGCCAGACTGTTGCGTCAGTTGCTCGAAACGCGGCCCGATGACCAACCGGCGCCCGACATTCCGCGTCTTGCCGGTGCCCGCATCGAGCCTGCCTCGGAAACGGCGGCCGCAAGCGGCCGCAGGCAGCAGTTCGAAGACGCGCAGTGGCGCGCGCTGCTGGGCGATCAGCAGGGAAAAATCCATGCACCGCCCACCCAGGCCATACCCGAGAGCCAGTGGCGCGCGCAAGCCTTCGACCGCGAGCGCCGGGCGCAGGACCTTTCTGCGGATATACTGCGGCGAAGTCGGGAATTTCTGTCGAATAGCCAGCACTGATGACGCGGGCGGGACACGATAACGGGAGCGGGGAACATGGCGGAGGGACTTCTGGGGAGGATGGTCTTGTTGAGCCTGGCATGGGCACTGTCGGGGCATTGCGCCCTGGCGGAACAGGACGTGGATCGCATGATCGACGCGGCGATCGTCGGCAGCCATCGCAGCGACGCCGACAAGGCGCGCGACCAGTATCGCCATCCGAAGGAAACGCTGCTGTTTTTTGGTCTGAAGCCTTACATGACCGTCGTCGAAATATCCCCCGGCACCGGCTGGTATACGCAAATTCTGGCGCCGGTGTTGCGTGACGCCGGGCAGTATTACGTCGCGGTGTCCGCCATCACCGAGAAGACGCCGGAGGCACTGAAAAAGAATGACGCGGCCTATCGCGGCATGCTCGCCGCCGCACCCGACCTCTACGGCAAGGTCCAGTTGTCGGTGCTATCCCGCGGTGCCCTGCAAGTCGCGCCGCCTGCCAGTGCCGAAATGGTCCTGACGTTTCGCAACGTTCACAATTGGGCCAAGGCCGGCACCGCCGAGGCGATGTTCGAAGCGTTCTACGCCGCGCTGAAATTCGGCGGAACCCTTGGCGTGGTCGAGCATCGCGCCAGGTCTGATGCGTCCTTCCAGGAACAGGTCGACAACGGTTACATGACGGAAACTTACGTAATCGGGCTCGCCCGCAAAGCGGGTTTCGTCCTCGATAACAAATCCGAGATCAATGCCAATCCGAAGGACACCAAGGACTATCCGGGCGGGGTATGGACCTTGCCGCCGACATTACGCTATGGCGACCAGGATCGCGCCAAATATCTGGCGATCGGCGAATCGGACCGCATGACGCTCAAATTCGTCAAGCCTTTGCCATGAATGACACTTTGCGAATTGGCGCGCAGGTCGACGCGGCGGCCGCCGCAATAGAGGCACAGGTCATCGGCTGGCGTCGCGATTTACACCAGCATCCGGAACTGTCCAATCGCGAAGTGCGCACCGCCAGCGTCGTCGCCGAGCATTTGCGCACGCTCGGCCTCGTCGTGCAGACCGGGATTGCGCACACCGGTGTGGTCGGGCTGCTGGATTCCGGCAAGCCCGGGCCGGTGATCGCGCTTCGCGCCGATATGGATGCATTGCCGGTCGCGGAACAGGTCGACCTGCCGTTCGCGTCGAAGGCGCGCACCACATTCAACGGCCAGGACGTCGGTGTCATGCATGCCTGCGGCCACGATTGCCATGTCGCGATACTGATGGGTGTTGCGCAGATGCTGGCGGGCCTGAAATCACAGTTACAGGGCCGCATCAAGTTCATCTTTCAGCCGGCCGAGGAAGGCCCGCCGGCGGGGGAAGAGGGTGGCGCAGCGCTGATGATCCGGCAAGGCGTGCTGGACAACCCGAAGCCGGACGTGATTTTCGGCCTGCACGTCTTCGCGGGCATCGAGTCAGGCAGCATTGCCTACCGCCCCGGCCCGGCGATGGCCAGTTCCGATCGCATCCGCGTCACGGTCAATGGCCGGCAAACCCACGGCGCGCTGCCGTGGCGCGGCGTTGACCCGATCGTGATCTCTTCGCAGATCGTGCTCGGCCTGCAGACCATCGTCAGCCGCCAGGTCGACGTGACCCTGGAGCCCGCGGTGGTCAGCATTGGCGCGATCAAGGGCGGGGTGCGCGACAACATCATTCCCGATACGGTCGAAATGCTCGGGACGGTGCGCACCTTCAACGAGGAAATGCGCGCCGACATCCACGACCGCATTCGCAACACGGTGGAACTCATTGCCCGGAGCGGGGGCGCTACCGCGCAGGTCAGTTTCGACAATCCTTATCCGGTTACGGTGAACGACGTGCCGCTGACTGCGCGCATGCTGCCGACCCTGGAGCGGGTGGCCGGCAAGGACAAGGTGTTCGTCGGCCAGAAGATCACCGGATGCGAGGATTTCTCCTACTATCAGCAGAAGGTTCCGGGGTTTTTTTATTTCATCGGCATTACGCCGCGCGGCGTCGATCGCAAGCAGTCGGCGCCGAATCATTCGCCGCGCTTCTTCGTCGATGAATCGGGGCTGCTGCTGGGCATGCGCTCGCTTGCGCATCTGACGCTCGACTACATGGCGTCGCCCCATGCGCCGGGTTAGAATCGCGGCACAAAAACCAACCCTGTCCGGAGGAAATCGTGACCCGCATCCGTAAATTTTTATCCGTGGCCGCAGTGCTTGCCGCCGCGCTGGGCCCAGCGACGCTCTTGCACGCGGATAGCGAGGAAGACGGCTTCATCCGTATTCAACCCGAAGACATCCAGTGGAAGGAAGCGCCCGGTTACGGCGGCTTGCAAGTGGCGGTCATCGCGGGCGACCCTTCCAAGCCCGGCGTTTATGTGGTGCGGGTGAAATTTCCGCCTGGCGTCATGACCCGGCCGCATTTCCACCCCGACGACCGCTACGCCGTCGTGCTCAAGGGTACCTGGTGGACCGGGACGGGCGATACCTTCGATCCGGACAAGACCGTGCCGCTGAAGGCCGGCGGCTTCATGAAACACCCGGCCGGTGCCCGCCATTTCGACGGCGCCAAGGATGAAGAAGTCATTTTGCAGATTATCGGTTACGGGCCCGGTGGCACGACCATGCTGCATCCGGAAGACGGCCACGTCGGGCCGTCCAGATAGTCGCCAATTAAAGAAGCGCTCACCGCGGAGGATTCATTTTAATACCCCCTTGAGGGGTACGCGGAGGGAAACCAAACAGGAATCCTCGGATGGGGTTCCTATGTAGTGTCTGAACGCTCTTTAATGCTCACTTCGATGAGTCGCAATACATAGAAATACTCAGTTCCCACCTCCTTCATGTTCTTCCTCTGCGTCCTCCGCGTACCCCTCAAGGGGGTATTAAAATGAATCCTCTGCGGTGAGTGCGTTGATTGAGGACACCTTAACGCAAAAATTGAAAAAGGCGCGCAGTGCTTTCCGACATCGAAATCGCCCAACAGGCGCGCATGCAGCGCATCAGCGTGCTTGCGCGCGAGCGCCTCGGCATTGCCGAGGAACATCTCGAACCCTATGGCCACTACAAGGCCAAACTTTCGCTCGACTATCTCGATAGCCTGCAGGGCCGGCCCGACGGCAAGCTGATCCTGGTCACGGCGATCAGCCCGACGCCGGCGGGCGAAGGCAAGACCACGACGACGGTCGGTCTCGGCGACGCCTTGAACCGCATCGGCAAGAAGGCGTTGATCGCGTTGCGCGAGCCGAGCCTGGGCCCGGTATTCGGCATGAAGGGCGGCGCGGCCGGCGGCGGCTACGCGCAAGTCGTGCCGATGGAAGACATCAACCTGCACTTCACCGGCGACTTCAACGCCATCCAGCTGGCCAACAACCTGCTGGCGGCGCTGCTGGACAACCACATCCACCACGGTAACGAACTCGGCATCGACGTGCGCCGCATCACCTGGAAGCGCGTACTGGACATGAACGACCGGGCGCTGCGCGACATCGTCGTCAGCCTCGGCGGACCCGGCAACGGCTATCCGCGGCAGGACGGATTCGACATCGTGGTGGCGTCCGAAGTCATGGCGATCTTTTGTCTGGCCACTTCGCTGGCAGACCTGAA
>JBDTRK010000090.1:0-14154 GCA_039931685.1 Betaproteobacteria bacterium
GCCTGTATTCGTTCTTCATCATGTTCACCATCGGCATCACCAAGGGCCGCTGGAATACATTGGTGACCGCTTTGCAGCAGTTCAAGGACGACTACGACAAGAACCAGCCGCTGTGGCGCATCCTGCCGGAGTTCTGCCAGGCGTTTCCGCGCTATGAGCGTCTGGGCATGCGCGACCTGTGCGAGCAGATCCACGGCATGTACAAGGCGAATGATGTGGCGCGCCTGACCACGGAAATGTATCTGTCGGACATGCAGCCGTCGATGAAGCCCTCGGACGCCTTTGCCGCAATGGCGCACCGGGAGATCGATCGCGTCGAGATCGACAAGCTCGAAGGTCGCGTGACCAGCGTGTTGTTGACACCTTATCCGCCGGGCATCCCCTTGCTTGTCCCCGGCGAGCGCTTCAATCAGACCATCGTGCGTTACCTGCAGTTTGCGCGCGAATTCAACCGTACCTTCCCCGGCTTCGAAACCGATATCCACGGCCTGGTCGAGGAAAAGACGGGCGCGGAATTTCGCTATTTCGTGGATTGCGTGCGCCAATCCTGAGCCGGAGACCCGGCCATAGCACGCAAGCGGAAGGATTCCGACGCCTGGGCCAAGTCCAGGCCGGAACGGCCGACCGCGGGCGACAAATCAGGCGGTTGGTAAGTATTCCGAACTGATTCGACCGAACTGCCGGCCGCAGAACCCCGTTTTGGGCAATCCCGGCCCCGGTCGGCAGCAGCGCGTGTGCCGCCATCCGCAAAGAGTTTGACGCTGCGCGGTCAGTTCGGTAATGTTCACGCCATAAAAAGCGTTTCAAACTGACGGTTTATGCTGCACGCTGCCTAATGCGCTGCACGTTTGACTAAAAGGGGGTCTGTTCATGCGGCATTTACGGTTGTTTGCGCTGTTGCTGTTGTTCGCTATCACCTATTCGCCAGCGGGATCAGCCGCAGATGACCTTCTGGTCCAAGCCAAGCAACAACTCGACAGCGGCAATGCCCAATCGGCATACAACCTTCTCGTTCCACTGCAGTCCGACCGCGCCGGTGACCCGGACTACGACTTCCTGCTCGGATCGGCGGCGCTGGCGCTGGGAAAGAATACGGAAGCGGTCTTCGCCCTGGAGCGCGTCCTGGCGGTGCAGCCGAACAATGCTCCGGCCCGCGCCCAGATCGCACGGGCCTACTTCAACCTGAAGGAGATCGAGACCTCCAAGCGCGAATTCGAAAACGTCAAGAAGCAGGAAGTGCCGCCGGAGGTTTCCGCGACGATCGACCGCTTCCTCGATGCAATCACCCGAGTCGAGGAATCCGAACGCACCGTCATCCACGGATACTTCAATTTCGGCATCGGCTATGACACGAACGTGAATAGCGCGACCGCCGACAGCCAGGTGGCGATTCCGGCGTTCGGTGGCCTGGTATTTTCGCTCGCGCCCACCGCGACGAGGTTGGGCGACGAATTCTTCAGCTTCGGCGGCGGGTTGAATATAGTGCATCCGTTCTCCAAACAGCTTTCGCTGTTCGGAGGCCTGGCTTACCAGAATCAGACCAACTTGCATAAGGACGATTTCTCGACGTACTCCTACGATGCGAACCTGGGCCTTAGCTACCGGCGGGACCGCGACACCTTCACGCTGGCGGCGCAATACAACTCCTTTTGGGTCGACAACACGCAGCTCTATAACGATGCGTACCGCAATGCGGCGGGCGCAACCGCCCAGTGGCAGCACGATTTCGACTCGCGCAACCAGGTCAGCGTGTTCCTCCAGTACAGCGATCTCACCTATCCGGTGATCGAGATTCTCGATGCCAATCGTTACATAGGCGGTGTTGGCTACGCCCACGCGTTTGGACGCGGAGCGGTGATCACTTATGTCGGGCTGTATGGCGGCGCGGAGAAAGAGAAGGCCGACAACGTTCCCCAGCTGGGGAACGACATCTACGGCGCGCGTTTCGGAGCGCAATGGAATTTGAGCGAGAAATATGCGCTATTCGCCAACGCGAGCGGTGAGCGGCGCAAATACGGCGGCCCCGATCCGTTCTTCCTGGTCGAGCGCAAGGACACGCAATACAACGCCTCGGGCGGCCTGATCTTCACACCGAAGAAGAACCTGCGCATCATGCCGCAGGTGAGCTGGACCGACAATAAATCAAATATCGGGATCAACCAGTTCGACAGGACCGTCTACCAGATTGTCTTGCGGCAGGATATTTGAGGGGTGGAGGACTGCCGATGGGATTTTGCAGGGCGATGCGGGAGCTGACCGGACTGACTTCGTGGCACATGTTTCGCTTTGGAAGTGAACAGATTGTGATGTCCTCGGCTGGTTCGCGACAGAGAGCCGAGGGAATCCGCATGAACGGTGGCGTTGGACGATATACGTCAGTTTAGTGCCGTACGATGGCATTAAAGACGGAAGATTTTCCAGGCCGGTGAATTTGAACGCCGTTGCAGACTAAGGGAGAGGTCAAATGCCTCAGCATCGTTTCAGTTTGAATGGCCGTGCCGCAATTCTTGCCGCAATTGCAGCGGCGTACCCCGTAATCGGCTATTGCGCCCCGGCCGCACAAGTGGATTTCGCAGTCGGTAACGTGACGGCCGTGGGGGCCAACGGACAAAGCCGCGCGCTGGGCAAGGGCGCGAAGGTCGAACAAGGCGATACCGTCAACACCAATGGCGGGCGCGCCCAGTTGCGCTTTACCGACGGGGCCTATGTCTCGCTGCAACCGGAATCGCAGTTCCGCATCGACCAGTACCGGTTCGAAGGCAAGCAGGACGGCAACGAGAAGGGCTTCTTCAGCTTGCTCAAAGGCGGCTTGCGCACCATCACCGGGCTGGTGGGCCGCAGCAACAAGGCCAACTACCAGGTCAGTACCTCGGTGGCGACCATCGGCATTCGCGGCACCGAATACACCATCCAGTATGGGCATTCGATCACGGGAACGGTCGGCGAAGGCGAGATCAACGTTTGTAACGGGGCCGGCTGCCTCAGCGTGACCAACGGCGAGTCGTATTACGTGCAGAGCGACGGCGTAAAGCCGGTGTTGACGAACAAGCGCACGGACCTGCCTCCGCCGGAGCCGGTGCAGCCGCCCTTCAGCTACGTGCAGGGGAATAACGTCGACAGTTTGGGTAATCCTATCGGGTTTTCTATGACGGGTCCGCGAATACTTGACTCGGCCTTGGCAGTGTTTTGCGATTGCTCGAGCCCTACCACGCAGTTTGGCGTTAGCGTGGTGTTCGATGCGAACGGCAGGTTGGTGAACTTTGACAATACTTCTACTACCGCCTCCGAAACGCTGGGTAACGACGGCATCATTGCCTGGGGCTCGTTTGTCGATCCGAGCCCGAATGGAGGCCTAAAGCTTTTTGTCGCCGGAGTTCCCACTGACATTTCAGTCCTGTCCGGGAAAACAGCGACCTATACGCTGCTTGGTGGCACAAGCATTTACCAGAGCACATTGTCCGGCTCTTCGACTCCGGTCGGTACTCTGAATGCGGCCACTATGTCCATCAATTTCCTCTCCGGGTCGGCTAGCGGAACCATGTCGATGGATATGACGTTGCAGGGTCAGGCGAGAAGTGTCTCTTCCATTAACGTCTTCGCATGCGGCCCTTCTTTGTCTTTTAATAATTTTTCAAACTGCGGGGCACTTGTCAATGTAAACGGCCAAGGATTCTTCGCCGGAACGAATGCCATACGGGCCGGGATCGCCTATAGCGTATTTGATAATCAGCTCAGCGTCGGTGGCCAGGGTGTGGCTGCGCTCAAGCAAACCAGCCTTAAGTGAAACCGGGCGCAAGCCCGAATAGGTGACGTGCCTACTTGTCCGAGGGGCCATGATGTTTCTGGCCCCATTCTGCCCAGCGATTCGAGAAATGGTCTGGCTTGGAGTGTGCCCGGCCACGACAGGGACTCAACCTGAGGGATTCCGCTCTTTCAATATTGGCACAGCCGACGATGGTTACCGTCGAAGCGCTGAGAACGCCAACGCGCACAGCCTCGTTCCCGCCGCATCCGTAGCATTTGCGGGCCATTCCGGTCTATGAAGGGCAGAAAAGCCGAGGACTTCGTCGCTTTCGATGGCTGAATACCACAAAGCCAGGCTGCGATGCTGAGCCCGGAAGATTTCAGCGACCTGCAGTCCGCTTTCGGTCGCATGCCTGCGGACACGTTCGTGCGCCGCTGCGAGGTAGTCACGCGAGTCCATACCGAAGATTCGCGCGCATGGTTCCTTCTCGGCGCGGCATATCATCGGCTCGGACGTATCGAAGACGCGCTGCGCGCCTTCGAATGCACGCTGGATATAAATCCCGACCACGTACCTGCCCTGAACGCCAAAGCCGGCATGCTGATGGCGCTGGGAAGACGCGCCGAGGCGCGGGCCCTTCTGGACGCGACATGTGCGCGCTTTCCAAACGAAGCTTCGACGCTTGCAAATCTCGGTTTTTTTTTCGAGCAGGAACCGGGCGGATCGGAACAGGCCCTGGCCTGTTACGATCGCGCACTCGCAGCGGATCCTTCGAATCGTGCGGCGCTGACCAATCGCGGTTATCTGCTTACCCTGATAGGGCGGCCACTCGACGCCGTGATCAACAACCGTGATTTTGCGGCGCGATTTCCGCAAGATGCCATCGCGCACTTCAATCTGGCGGAGTCTTTATTGGCTGCGATGCGACCGCAGGACGCGCTCGCTGCATGCGATCGCGCCACTGCGATCGACCGCAGTTTCATCAAGGCGCATCTCACCAGGGCACTGTCGTTGTCGGAACTTGGAAGGCTGAAAGATGCCGCCAGGGCATTCGAGCATGTCCGCTCGGTCGATCCCGGGGCAATTGCCCGCGCCGCCGGCATCTTCGAGCAGAACAGGACGATGGCGCCACCGCCAGTCGATCCGGAGGATATCTACCTCAACCGAGGTTTTGTCCATCTGAACGCATGCGATTGGAGCCGTCGCGATGATTTCCTCCGGAATTTCGCAGCGCGCGTGAACGAAACCACGACAAGGGATAAGCCGATAGCCGACTATTCCTTCGCGTACTCCATGCTGGCCACCGACATTGAGCCTGGCCTGCACCGCCGGGTTGTCGAGAACCTGGCCCAACAATTTGTCTCGCGGGCGAAGGCACTGCGACATTCACCCTACACCTTTGGCCGGGGGGGGCGCCAACGCATCCGGGTAGGCTACGTGTCGCCGGATTACCGCGATCATCTGAACGCCCGGCTGACGCTGCCGATTTATCGTCTTCATGACCGAAACCGTTTCGAGGTGTACTGTTATTCCCTGCATGAAGACGACGGCAGTGAGATTCGCAGACAGGTTTCTTCCGCAGCCGACCGCTTCGTGGAGGCATCCGCACTGTCCAGTGCGGAAATTGCCGATGTTATTCACGAGGACGGCATCGACATCCTGGTAGACGTCGCCGGCATCACAAGATTTTCTCGCCCCGACATCTTTGCCTTCCAGGCCGCGCCGATTCAGGTCAGCTATCTCGGATTTCCCGGAACGCTTGGCGCGGACTACATTCAATACCGGATCACCGATCGGATTGCCACCCCGCCCGCGCAGCGGCGATACTGGTCGGAGAGCCTCGTTTACCTGAAGGACACCTTCTATATTTACGACAACGCCGAACCGTTGATACCAGTGCCGGTATCGAGGGTGGAGTACGGATTGCCAATCGACGGGATGGTTTTCTGCGGATTCCACAGTTTCTACAAAATCGAACCGGAGATCTTCGCGACCTGGATGCGCATCCTCAATCGAGTGCCCGGCAGCGTGCTCTGGATGATGGGAACCGACGCCGTGGCGTTGGACAATCTGCAGCGGGAAGGTGCCGCGCATGGCATCGATCCTTCTCGCCTCGTCTTCGCCCCGGTCGAATCACGTGAGCGTTACCGCGCCCGCTTCAAGCTTGCGGATTTGTATCTCGATACCCGGACCTTTACGGCCATGACGACAGCGTGCGATGCACTCTGGGCCGGACTGCCGATGATCACCACACCTGGGGAGGCGTTTCCGTCCCGGGTTTCCGCCAGCCTGTTGACGGCGGCGGGTCTGGAGGATTGCATCCTTTCCGACCTCGGCAAATATGAGAACAAGGCGGTGGAACTTGCAAGCAATCCGCGTTCACTACGAGTCTTGCGTGACCGTACCGCCGCCAATAGGGACTCGCATCCGCTGTTCGACACCGGGCAGCGTGTAAGGCAACTGGAAAATGCTTTCGAGGCAATGTGGCAACGCTATCTGCAAGGTCTGCCACCGGAAGACTTCGAAGCACTGCCGTAACCGGCCGTTCATCGCGCAACCATGCAGCCAGTCGAAAAGATGGCGGCGGCGCTTCCGCGTTCGATCCGATTGGGTTTCGCCTGACGGTCAGCGGTTGCGTTCCAGCGTGACGAAGCTATAGGCAAGCTTGCTATCGGCGTCAATCCGGCTCTCGCGTGAGACTTCTCTCCATGCCGCAGACACGAGTTCGGGAAAAAAAGTGTCACCGTCGAAATATTTCTCGATTTCTGTCACATGAATTCGATCTGCCAGGGGCAATACGGCCCTGAATATCGCCTCGCCACCGATGACGAACGCTTCCGTGTCCCCGGCACACTTTTCCAGCGCGGAATCGACATCGCTTACGACGATGGCACCTTCCTGCTGGAAATCGGGATTGCGCGTGACCACGACGCTGGTCCTCCCCGGCAGGATCCTGCCGATCGATTCGAACGTCTTGCGCCCCATGATTATGTGATGCCCCATGGTCAGCGCCTTGAAGCGCTTCAGATCTGCGGAGAGATGCCACGGCAGGGCATTGTTGATGCCGATGACGCGATTCCTTGCCATCGCGACGATGATGGAAATCCTGGGCTTCTGCCTTTGCAGGTGGTTGATCACTGATTGCCGATCGCTGATCACCGCTACACGGCGACCGGCGCCTTGATCGCGGGATGGGGGTCGTAGGCTTCGAGCGTGAAGTCTTCATACTTGAAGTCGAAGATATTTCTGATTGCGGGATTGAGCTTCATGACCGGCAGTTTGCGCGGCTGGCGCGAGAGTTGTTCGCGCGCCTGTTCCAGGTGGTTCAGGTACAGGTGCGTATCGCCGAGGGCATGGACGAATTCGCCGGGCTGCAAACCGCACACCTGCGCCACCATCAGCGTCAATAACGCGTAAGAGGCAATATTGAACGGCACGCCAAGGAACAGGTCGGCGCTGCGCTGGTAAAGCTGGCAGGACAGCTTCCCGTCGGCGACGTAGAACTGGAAGAAAGCATGGCAGGGCATCAACGCCATCTTGTCGAGATCGGAAACGTTCCACGCCGAGACGATCAGGCGCCGCGAGTTCGGATTGCTCTTGATATCCGTAATGACTTTTGCAATCTGGTCGATGTGCCTGCCGTCCGCGGCGGGCCAGGAACGCCACTGATAGCCGTAAACGGGGCCGAGCTCGCCGTTTTCGTCAGCCCATTCGTCCCAGATGCTGACGCCGTTTTCCTTGAGGTAGCGGGTGTTGGTTTCGCCTTTCAGGAACCACAGCAGTTCGTGGATGATCGATTTCAGGTGGACCTTCTTCGTCGTCAGCAAGGGAAAACCGGCCTGCAGGTCGAAGCGTAACTGCGGGCCGAAAACGCTAAGCGTGCCGGTCCCGGTGCGGTCCTCCTTGTGGGTGCCCTTATCAAGAATGTGGCGCATCAAATCCAGGTACTGGCGCATCGTGGTCGCCTTCGAATCGGATCGAAAGCCGGATTCTAATGCAGCCGCTGCATCGACGCACCGCCGCGGGCGCAGGGCGCTAGCAGCCCTATGCTAAACTCAAAAAAATATCCTTCACGCCAAATCATGTCCGGCAACACCCTCGGCAAGTTGTTCTGCGTCACCTCTTTCGGGGAAAGTCACGGACCCGCGATCGGCTGTGTCGTGGATGGCTGCCCGCCGGGGCTGGCGTTATCCGAAGCCGACATCCAGAGAGATCTCGATCGCCGCAAGCCCGGCACTTCCCGCCATGTCACGCAGCGCCGCGAGTCCGATACTGTGGAGATTCTGTCCGGCGTGTTCGAGGGCTATACCACCGGCACGCCGATCGCCCTGTTGATTCGCAACGAAGACCAGCGCAGCAAGGATTACGGCAAGATCGCCGAGACCTTTCGTCCGGGACACGCCGATTACACTTATTGGCAGAAATACGGCATCCGCGACTATCGTGGCGGAGGGCGCCAGTCGGCGCGTGAAACCGCCGTCAGAGTGGCGGCCGCGGCCGTCGCCCGCAAATGGCTGCGCGAGCATTTCGGCGTGGAGATTCGCGGCTATATGTCGCAACTCGGCCCGATCCGGATTGATTTCAAGACTTGGGATTCCGTCGACCAGAACCCATTCTTTTCGCCAGATCCGGACATCGTCCTGCAACTTGAGGACTTCATGGACAAGCTGCGCAAGTCCGGCGATTCATGCGGCGCAAAGATCACCGCTGTCGCGCATGGCGTGCCGGTCGGTTGGGGCGAGCCGGTTTACGACAAGCTCGATGCCGACATTGCTTACGCGATGATGGGGATCAATGCGGTCAAGGGCGTGGAAATCGGCGCCGGTTTTGCGTCGGTGGAGCAGAAGGGCACCGAACACAGTGATGAGATGACGCCGCAAGGGTTTCTGACCAACAACGCTGGCGGTATCCTGGGTGGCATTTCCACCGGCCAGGACATCATCGTGAATATCGCGGTAAAGCCGACATCGAGCATCAGGCTACCGCGGCGTTCAATAGACAAGAGCGGCGCCCCGACCGTGGTGGAGACGACCGGGCGGCACGACCCCTGTGTTGGTATCCGCGCGACGCCGATCGCCGAAGCGATGCTGGCATTGGTGCTGATGGATCATGCCCTGCGTCAGCGCGCGCAGAACGCCGATGTGCGCACCGCAACGCCGAGGATTGCCGCACAGGCGCCGGCGGACGCGGCACGCAGCAGAGGCCCGGCGGCCAACAATCCCGAGCCCGACGAAGCCTGAGCGCGGCGCTTGTGTCCTGGCTTGAGCGCCTGGTTGATGTCAGCGAGCAGCCATGGCGTCCGGTGGGTACGCCCGCCTTCGTCTTTTCTTCTCTTCTGTTGGCCGGCGTGTCCTATCTCGCCAACACGGGTCAGAAATGGGTGTATGTGCTCGACAGCGCAAATCTCGTTTTTCACGAAGCCGGCCACCCGCTGTTCGGACTTCTGCTCGGCGAGCGCATCACGGTCTATGGCGGCACGCTTGGTCAACTGGTATTTCCGATCGTGGCAACGATCTCCTTCTGGTGGCGGCGCGAAACACTGTCGTTCGCCTTGTGTGCGGCCTGGTTATGCGAAAATTTCTGGAACATCTCTCGCTACATGGCGGACGCGCGTGAGCAGGTGTTGCCGCTGGTGGGCAACGGCGAGCACGACTGGAGCGAAATATTTTCGCGCTGGCACGTGCTGCAGCGGGATACCGGCATCGCCGGATTCGTGACTTTGCTCGCATGGATCGGAGTATCGGTTGCCTGGGGATGGCTGTCGTGGCGCTGGTGGCAGGACCGCGAAGCCGAATGAAACGCTGACTGGCATGGCCATGCTTCGCGGTTCCTTCTATCAGCGGCTGTCCAGTTTTTATTTCTGCTATTTCGCCTTCATCGGCGCCTTTGCGCCCTACTTCGCGCTTTACCTGAAATCCCTCGGTTACTCCGCGGCAGAAATCGGCATGCTGCTGGCAGTCAATCCGGTGGCGCGGATTGTCGGGCCGAATCTGTGGGGCTGGCTGTCCGATCACTATCGCGCGCGCGGCCTGTTGATCCGGCTTACGGCGGTGGGAACCGCAGTGGTATTCACGGCGGTGTTCTTCAACCACGGCTTCGCCTGGATGTTCGCCGCGCTTTTACTGCTGAACGTTTTCTGGTGCGGGGTGTTGCCACTTGCGGAATCCGCAACCCTGAACCTGGTGGGTTCCCGCGTGGGCGCCTATGGACGCATCAGATTGTGGGGTTCCGTTGGTTTCGTCGCGGTGGTGATCGCTGCCGGCTATGGGCTCGATTTCTTCGGCGTTGGCGCGATCGCTCCCATCGTGCTCACGCTTCTGGTGTCCATGGCGACCAGCACTTTTTTCCTGCCGCGGGACCGCGAGCCGTCGCATCATGCGGAGCATGGGTCGATCCTCAGCATCGTCAGGCGGCCGGAGGTGATTGCATTGTTCGCCGGGTTTTTCCTCATGCAGGTCGCCCACGGCCCGTATAACGCGTTTTATTCGATCCACCTGGTCGAGGCCGGCTATACGAAGAAAGCAGTCGGATGGTTGTGGTCGCTGGGCGTGATCGCGGAAATCGGGCTTTTCATGCTGTTGCCGCGGCTGATGCGCGCCTGCAGCCTGAACCAGATCCTGCTGTTCAGCTTCGGCTGCGCTTTCGTGCGCCTGCTGATGATTGCCTGGGGCGTCGGCTCGCTGACGATCCTGCTGGCGGCGCAGCTTCTGCACGCTGTCACCTTCGGCGCCTTCCATTCCGCGGGCGTGGCCATGATGCACCAGATTTTCCGCGGCCGTAACCAGGCGCGTGGCCAGGCGATCTATACCAGCTTCGGCTACGGCCTGGGCGGCACACTGGGCACGCTGATGGCCGGGTACTCCTGGGAGACCCTGGGTTCGGAATGGACTTTCAGCTTCGCTGCCATGGCCGCGCTGCTCGCGCTGATCGTGGTGGCCTGGAAGCCGGTATCCCTGCCGGTCAAACCCGGTTCCTAGCGGACGGGCACTGCCGTCGGGCCGGCGGCTTGTGTCATAATTTCCGTCCACTTCGAGTCAGCAAATGAATCCGCAAACACTTTACGACAAACTGTGGGCCAGCCATCTGGTGCGTCAGGAACCTGACGGCACCGCGCTGATCTACATCGATCGCCATCTGGTGCATGAAGTCACCAGTCCGCAGGCGTTCGAAGGATTGAAACTGGCCGGGCGCAAGCCCTGGCGCATCGATTCCGTCGTCGCCACGGCCGACCACAACACGCCGACCCAGCACTGGGAGCAGGGCATCAAGGACCCGATCTCACGGCTGCAGGTCGAAACGCTGGATGCCAACATCAAGGAGTTCGGCGCCAAGGTCTATTTTCCCTTCCTCGATAAGCGCCAGGGCATCGTGCACGTCATCGGGCCGGAGCAGGGCGCGACCTTGCCGGGCATGACGGTCGTCTGCGGCGATTCGCATACCAGTACCCACGGCGCGTTCGGTTGTCTCGCCCACGGCATCGGTACTTCCGAAGTCGAGCACGTGCTCGCGACGCAGTGCCTGGTGCAGAAAAAAATGAAGGGCATGCTGATCGAGGTCGCCGGCGTGCTGGGTCGAGGGGTCACCGCAAAAGACATTGCGCTGGCGGTGATCGGCAGGATCGGCACCGCCGGCGGGACTGGCTATGCCGTCGAGTTCAGCGGGAGCGCCATCCGCGGGCTGTCGATGGAAGGGCGCATGACCCTGTGCAACATGGCCATCGAGGCCGGTGCGCGGGCCGGGATGGTGGCCGTAGACGATACGACTATCGACTATCTGCGCGGTCGCACATTCGCGCCGAAGGGCGAGTTGTGGGACAAGGCGGTCGCCTACTGGCGCACGCTGAAAAGCGACGAGAACGCGCGTTTCGATTTCGTCGTCCGCTTTGACGCACGCGAGATCAAGCCGCAAGTCACCTGGGGTACTTCACCTGAAATGGTGGTGGCGGTCGATGGCCGCGTGCCCGACCCGGACAAGGAAAGGGACGAAACAAAGCGCGAAGGCATGGAGCGCGCGCTGAATTACATGGGGCTCAAGCCGAATACGCAAATTACTGACATTCGCATCGACAAGGTGTTCATCGGTTCCTGCACGAACTCGCGCATCGAAGACCTGCGGGCGGCTGCCCACGTCGTGCGCGGCCGGCGCGTCGCTGCGAATGTCCGGCTGGCGATGGTCGTGCCGGGTTCCGGCCTGGTCAAGGCGCAGGCGGAAAAGGAAGGCCTCGACAAGATATTTGTCGCCGCCGGCTTCGAGTGGCGCCAACCGGGCTGTTCGATGTGCCTGGCGATGAACGAAGACCGCCTCGAGCCGGGAGAGCGCTGCGCGTCGACGTCGAACCGCAATTTTGAAGGGCGCCAGGGCGCCGGCGGACGCACGCATCTGGTCAGTCCGGCCATGGCCGCCGGCGCGGCGATCGCCGGCCGTTTCGTCGACGTGCGCGCGGACCTATAGGCAAATTATGCAGAAATTTACCCGCCTCGAAGGACTGGTCGCGCCGCTCGATCGTGCCAACGTCGATACTGATGCCATCATTCCGAAGCAGTTCCTGAAGTCCATCAAGCGCTCCGGTTTCGGCGTCAACCTGTTCGACGCCTGGCGTTACCTCGATCATGGTGAGCCGGGCATGGACAACAGCACGCGCAAGCCGAATCCGGACTTCGTCCTTAACCAGCCGCGCTACAAGGGCGCAAATATCCTGGTGGCGCGCAAGAATTTCGGCTGTGGCTCCTCGCGCGAGCATGCGCCCTGGGCACTCGATGACTACGGTTTCCGCGCGCTGATCGCGCCCAGTTACGCCGACATTTTCTACAACAACTGTTTCAAGAACGGGTTGTTGCCGATCGTGCTGCCGGAAACCCAGGTGGACCGTATCTTCCATGATGTGGCGGCGTTTCCCGGTTTCTGTCTGGTCGTCGACCTCGGTGCCCAGACCGTGGCGTATGCCGACGGCAGCCAGGTGTTTGCCTTCGAGGTCGACGCCTCGCGCAAGCACAGCCTGCTCAACGGCCTGGATGAGATTGGGGTCACGCTGCAGCACGCCGAAGCGATCAAGTCATTCGAGTCCAAGCGCCGCATCGAACAACCCTGGCTGTTCAGCTGACGCATTACAATGAAGAACAACGGCCGGGGCAGATTGACATGCCCCGGTTGTTTTTTTGAGAGAACGAGACATGAAAATCGCAGTGTTGCCCGGTGACGGGATCGGTCCGGAAATCGTCAAGCAGGCGGTGAAAGTGCTCAAAAGCCTTTCCCGCGACGGCCTGAACATCGAAATGCAGGAAGCGCCGATCGGTGGCGCCGGCTATGACGCCGCGCGGGACCCGCTGCCGGCGGACACGCTGGCGCTGGCAAAAGCCTCCGATGCCGTATTGCTCGGTGCGGTAGGCGGCCCGCGCTTCGATGCGCTGCCTCGGCCGATGCGCCCCGAGCAGGGCTTGCTGCGCATCCGCAAGGAGCTCGGACTGTTCGCCAATCTGCGCCCGGCGCTGTTGTACGAGGAACTCGCCAACGCCTCGTCGCTCAGAACCGAGATCGTCGCAGGGCTCGACATCCTGATCCTGCGCGAACTGACCGGCGACATCTACTTCGGGCAGCCGCGCGGGATGCGCAAAACCGAGGGCGGCGAGCGCGAGGGATTCGACACCATGAAGTACAGTGAATCGGAAATCCGACGCATCGCCCACGTTGGCTTCGGCATCGCGCGCAAGCGCGGTCGCAAACTGTGTTCCGTGGACAAGGCCAATGTCCTCGATACCAGCATCCTGTGGCGCGAAGTGGTGATCGAAGTTGCGAAGGACTATCCGGATGTGGAGTTGTCGCACATGTACGTAGACAACGCCGCTATGCAGCTGGTGCGCGCGCCCAAGCAATTCGACGTGATCCTGACAGGCAACATGTTCGGCGATATCCTGTCAGATGAAGCATCGATGTTGACCGGTTCCATCGGCATGCTGCCGTCGGCATCACTGAACGCGGACAAGAAGGGCTTGTACGAGCCGATCCACGGCTCCGCGCCGGACATAGCCGGACGCAACGTCGCCAATCCGATGGCGACCATCCTGTCGACAGCAATGATGATGCGTTACACGTTCGGTGAGGAAGCGGTAGCCGCGCGCATAGAGTCCGCGGTAAAGCGCGTGCTCAAACAGGGTTTGCGCACGGCCGACATTTACGAGGCGGGAATGAAGAAAGTCGGCACCGAAGAGATGGGTGAAGCAGTCGTGGCGGCATTGCATGTCTGAGTTGGCGAACGTGCTTTGGGGATTGAGATGAGACGAGTCGGCTTGGTTGGTTGGCGGGGCATGGTCGGTTCCGTGCTGATGCAGCGCATGCAGCAGGAGCGGGATTTCGACCATGTCGACCCGGTGTTCTTCACTACGTCACAGGTGGGTGGAAAAAGCCCCGATATC
>JBDTRK010000091.1:0-14077 GCA_039931685.1 Betaproteobacteria bacterium
ACGCCGTGCTGCGCAACAAGCCGGCGATGTTGCTCTGGGCGGTCCTGATCGCCGTGCTGACTGCCGTGGGTTTTGCGACGGCCTTCGTCGGCCTCGTCATCATCATGCCGTGGCTGGCCTATGCGACATGGCACGCCTATCGGGAAACGCTGCAGCCGGGCGATTGGCCCATGCTGGATTGAGGCTGGCTGCACGACGATTCTTCACGGCCAGACCGGCCGCATTTCGTCCTCGCGAGTGTCATCGCTCGGCAAAGAAACAGACGATTGGTGCGCACGACAGGCCTGATGCAGGTTGGCCGCAATTGTCGACCCGAGTCCTGGCATCCTACCGTTCGGAGTGCTAGCAACACGCGCTCTGAAGTTTGTGGCGAAATGCCCGTGAACAGTGATCATCTGCACGGGGGGCGCGCCATGCAATTGCTCGATGCAATCGAAACACAAATGATCTGCAATCGCCTGCCGCTAATGGGCATAACCGTTTCTGCGGTGCCGTGTCGCAATACGCCCATCGTTCTCGCGCTGCATTGGCATGGCTTTGTCGAGCACGCGCTGAGCGTCCCGGCGACGTTAGACGATGCGCCGGCGGGCGAAACCGTCCGTTACGAACCTGTGCCGTCGTCGTGCCTGCAGATCACCCAGCGCTGGGACCGGGTGATGGATCTGGATTGCGCTGTAATCGAAGTGGCATGGGAGCTGGGCGCGTGGAATCTCAGGCGCACCGAAGCGCGCCCTTTTTCGCGGCCCGGTGCGCCGGCTGCGGAAGGGTTCGAATGCGAAATGGTTTTTGGGCGCCCCACGATTCTGCACGACGGATTGTCGCCGGCGGTAACCGATGTCCCCGACGCCGATGATCTGGTCGAAGCGGCCGGAAGGATGGGTTATCTGTTCTGGCAATTTCACCCGGTGCGCGGCGGCGTCTGGCGTGACGGCGGCGAAGACATTACATTGGAGCGGGGCGGCTTTCGCAATCCTTCCTGTCGCGCCGATAGCGTGCCGGTTGAAAATCCGCAAACCCTGCGCCGGTCACGGCAAATCGTCTACGAGTTCGGACAATCCGATGTGGGGTCGGGCCACGCCTTGCCTGCATAAACCCGCCGTCTTTTCCTCCTTCTTATCTCGGCACCAGTGTGGGATCCGGCTTGACGCGGGCCGCGAGCCCATCGCCGGTTTGGAGCACCGTAATTTCGTCGCCAAGGATGTTCACGGCTTCGTTCAACTCGAAATCGTCAGCGCTCTTGCGAATTTTTTCAGCGGCCAGTTCATTGGCGAAATTTCGCTCACCAGGCTGCAGGCCATCGTCCGGAAGCGCATTGCTCCTCACCGAAGCATTCTGCGCGCTTGCATCCTTGCGGTCTTCCCGGGCCCGCAGGCGGGTCTCCTGGGCATCGCGTTCCTTGCGACGCTCGGCCTCGTTCAGTGAGATCAGGTTCTTGTCGCGCACCAGCCTGGACAGGGCGATATCTTCCTGCAGATACTGGAAGTGCTTGTCCTTCTTCACGCGGGCTTCATGCAATGTAGAAAGGATGGGCAGCAGGCCCCTCATGTCGCCTTCCGGCACATAGTTCGCCGCCTTGATCTGCATCCACGGCAGCGCGTTGTCGAAGCTCGATTCGCCAAAATTCTCCGCATCGAAAGCTGCGGGAAAGAGGATATCCGGCGTTACACCCCGCAATTGGGTCGTGCCGCCATTGATGCGGAAAAATTGCGCGATGGTCAATTTCAGTTCTCCGAATAGCGGCTTGTTATTCTTGGCGACGCGATCGAGATCGATCATGGTTTGCACGGTGCCTTTGCCAAAACTTGGCTCCCCGAAGATCAACCCGCGCCCATAGTCCTGAATCGCCGCGGCGAATATTTCCGACGCCGATGCCGAACCCCGATTGATCAGAACGCCGAGGGGGCCGTCCCAGGCAACAGCGGCGTTGGTGTCGCTCGTCACGGTGATCTCGCCGCCGGAATCGCGCTGTTGCACGACGGGGCCTTTGCCGATGAACAGGCCGGTCAGGTCAACCGCTTCGGTCAACGACCCGCCGCCGTTATTGCGCAAGTCGATCAACACAGCGTCGACCTTGTCCTTTTGCAGTTCGTCCAGCAGGTGGGCCACATCGCGGGTCGCGCTCCTGAAATCCTTGGCCCCGTTTTGCCTGGCTGCGAAATCCTCGTAAAACGAGGGCAGGGTGATTACACCGATGCGACGACTGGCCTTTGCGTCGGTTACGCTACGCACGGATGATTTGGCGGCCTGTTGCTCGAGGCTGATTTTTTTCCGAATCAGCGAGACGAGTTTGTGCTTGCCATCGGGGCCGGCGTCCGCGGGAAGCACATCGAGCACGACGACCGAGTCCGGCGCGCCGCGAATGAGCGCGACCGTATCGTCCAGCCGCCAGCCCTGGACGTCCGTCATGCTGCCGCCTTCACTCTGGGCAACGCCGGCGATGCGGTCTCCGACCTTCAGCAGGCCGGAAAGGCTCGCCGGCCCCCCGGGGACCAGTTCGCGGATCGCGGCGAAATCATCCGATTCGGCCAGAACGGCGCCGATCCCGACCAGCGACAGCCTCATCGAAATGTCGAAATCTTCCGCCGCACGCGGTCCCATGTAGTTGGTGTGAGGCTCGATCGCCGTCGTATACGCGTTCATGTAGATTTGAAATGCATCCGCGCCTGTTACCCGGCCAAGGCGTTTGCGGAAACCCTCGTAGCGTTTGTCCAGTATTTCGGCGATGTTCTTGTCGTTCTTTCCGACAAGCCTGAGTCTGAGCCAGTCGTTCTTGACCCGCTTGCGCCAGAGGTCGCGCATCTGCGCTTCGGACGTCGCCCAGGCCTCCTTGTCCCGTGCGAATTGGTAGCTTTCGTTCAACTGGAAATCGAACCCTGTTTTGAGCAGGGTGCGCGCATACGCAAAGCGCTCGGCTGCGCGCTGCTCGTACAGGTTGAACAGGGCGAACGGGACGGAAAGGTCTTGCTGGAGCAGTGCCACGCCGAGCCGGGCGGGCTCGCGCGAAAAGTGGTCGATGTCGGCCTGGACGAAGAAGAGCCTCTCGGGATCGAGCGATTTGAGATATTTGTCGAATATCTTCTGCGACAGCGCGTCGTCGATCGGCACCATCTTGTAGTGGTAACGGGCCAGCAGTTGGGCGGTCAGGTGCGCCGCCTGGGCCTCCTGCGGGACTGGCGTCAACTCCGGTAAGGGCGCTACCGAGTCGAGTGTCGCACCCTGGGCGAGCGTCGCCAGGAACAGGATAAACCATGGCCATTTCCGTTTCATTTGTGCTCCTGACTGCGGCGTTGCGGGACCGCGGGGCGGTGCCGGGGGGGGTAAACGGCGGCCCTTTTATTGGCGCCGCCTGATTATGACTCGATTCGCCGGATTTCGTTGTTCGGCAACCCGCGTTTCCGCAAGGGTAACGGGCAATGGAGTGGTCAGGAAACCCATGTTAGGTCTGGGGTTGGACACTGCGACCCTTACCGGATGAGGCCGACCTCTCGGTAGTAGCGCAACGCCCCAGGGTGGATCGGTATGACGGCTTCACTCGGGACCATGTCTTCGAGCTTCAGCACGAGGAGGGCGGGATGGAGTCGACGGAAATCGTCGAAATTCCCGAACACGGCCTTCACCAGGGCATAGGCGAGATCGTCGCTCAGCCGGGCCGAAGTCAGGAGCAGTGTGCGCGTTCCGAAGGTGGGCACGTCATCCGGGTTGCCGGCATAGAGCCCGCCTGGAATGAAAGACCCGACGAAATAGGGATGCGCAGCGACAAGCCGATCGATGGGCGGTCCTGAAACGCGCACCAGCTTCGCGTGACATTGGCTCGTCGCTTCCTGGGTCAATCCGTTCGGATGGCCCGCCTCGAAAATGATGGCGTCGACAATGTTGTCGCAAAGGGTGCGGTTCTGCTCGGCCGGCCCGACCTCGAGCAACCGATCGAAATCCGATATGGTCCAGCCGTAGAATTCGAGAACGGTGTCGCGGGTGACGGCATAACCCGCGCCACTCGTGCCGAGCCCGACACGCTTGCCCCGCAGATCCTGGAAATCGCGTATTCCGGAATCGGCGCGCGCCACGATGGTGAAGGATTCCGAGTGCAGCGCGATCAGACTGCGCAAATTCGTATTGGCGCCCGCTGCCGAGAAGGCTCCTTCGCCACGGAAGGCCGCGTACGCGACATCGGACTGTGCCAGACCGAGCTTGGTCTTGCCGCGGCCAATGCGCTGCAGGTTCGCCAGGGAACCCTCGGAACTCACCGCAATGCACGCCCCCACATCGGCCGCATCCGTAAGATTGAACAGACGGCAGATTGCATTGCCAACGGGATGATAGATGCTGCCAGGGGTACCCGTGGCGATGGTGAGCGGTACGGGCTTCAGAACGACGGACAGCGCCGTGCAGCCCGCGAACACACAGGCTGTAGCGGCGGCAACTAAAGACAAGGTGCGGCGTTGCATGTTCATAGGCCTGTATGCCTCACGAGACGCGAATCACGCGTCCAGTCGATATTCCACTTTCGATCCATCGCGCTCGAATTCAGCGTGCACCCACCGACCCAGATCGTCGTACCAGATGCTGCCGGCAAGGTAGGGCGAGATGAATTGGTAGCGCGTGGCGTGAACGGGCTCGCCCGCGACCAGCACCTGCTCCTCGGCAAGCTTGTGCGCACTGACGCCGATGACGCCGCCGTGCTGGGCGTCGATCAGCACCTGCTGTTCGAGAACTGCGGGTGTCCAAAGGCTGTTCGATGTCAATGCGTTTGCCGCCGCGATGAAAGGCCCGTCTTTGCTGACGATCCGAAACCCTTCAGCTACCGCGCTTCCCTCCACGGAAATCTTCTCGCCATGTTCCGTTGTGTCGCTTTTCAGCGAAACCAGCATTCCGTCGCGCCAATACTCCTCCGAGTGATGGCTGAACGAGAACACGGTCAGGAACAGGACCTTGACCACCATCTTGATATGGGTGGTGACGCGCATTTCGCCGTTTGCCGTGGCCGAGACCGTGTGCGCGCCGATCCTGTCACCCTTGTAGAAAATCGAGAATCGGCGATTGGCTGAATCTCTCGGCAGGCTAACGCGTGTCTGTGCAAGCGATACAGGCGACATTGCACACATCGCCGCACCGGCAAGCGCTGAAATCAGGAATTTTCGCCGCGGCAACTCCATGCGGTTTATGCGCATACGGTGCAAATAAAATGAATTGACCTCGAAGCTGCTTATTATGACTGATTACTGGGCAGGCAGAGCGCAAGCACCGACGCCGTCGTATCGGCGTCCGTTTCGATGAGTGGGGGAGTGCAACGGCTCATTTTTTCGCCGGCGGTGGCTGCGTTGTGCTGGCGGCGGGGGAATTGGTCTCGGTCTTGCTGCCCGAGGTGGACTGACGTGCGGCATCGACCGCCGCATTGCCGGTTTTGGTCGTCTCGGGCGTAACCGTCGCACCCGTGTGTCCGCCGGGATCCGGCCCCATTGCAAGGGCGGTGCCAATTCCGGGAAGCGCGAGTAACGGTAGCGCCAGGGCCGCAGCGAATAGACGTTTCATGTGGATTTTCCCTCTATTGTGGGCGAGCAAATTTGCGCATGACGTAATGCGTTTGCGCCAAATGCGGGCGCGAGCCGGGCATATGCAAAATCGGGCGCAAGTCCGCGCTGGTCCGCATGTCGGCGGGCGGGGTGTGGCGGCACGCAACATAATGGCGGCGAATTGGCGGCGCGATTCCGCCTTCGGGCGTGGAAGTGTTTTCTGCCGCGTCCTGTGAGCGAGCGTCGCCTGTCGTGCCTGGCGGAATAGTCATGAGTGACCTCCAGAGTGATCGATAAGATGATCCAGCCTGCGCGGGCCGATCCATTGCAACATAGCCCATTGCAACATAGCGCCCGCATGATGTGAGGTCTGTGCGCCAGGGCACGTTTACAAACGCCTAAAGTGGGGGACGGACCACGAGGAAGGATGGAGTCAGGCCTTGGCCCCGAGCCTGCGACGTGCGGGATGAAAGAAAAAAGTGGGCAGTGAAAGAGGAGCGTACAAGCAGGACTTAGGGGGCTCAATACTTCCCTTTCAATTCCCTGCGTTCAAGACCCCCTTGAAGGGTGCGCTCAACGAGTGCCTTTGAACGGTACTCGGAAACGAATCTTACTGGCCGCACGAGCGAAAGCAGCCCCCTTCAGGTCATCGTGCTGGTTAGCCTTCTGTAGCAGCCAGGTCGGTCGTCGGAATTTTTGCGACGCGGACCTGGTTGCGGCCGCTGCGCTTGGCCTCGTAAAGCGCCTCATCCGCAAGCTGCATCAAGACCGTCCATTTGTCTCCGTGCTCGGGCAAGGCCGCAATGCCGAAGGACATTGTGCATTGGCCCAGAGATTGGCCGGCATGGGTCATCACGGCGGAACTGATATTGACGCGCAGCATTTCCGCGCGCCTGGTAGCGATCTCGATACCGGCGTCCGGCATGATGATGCAGAACTCCTCCCCTCCCAGGCGGCACACGATATCGTTGTCCCGCAATTTGGCTCGCATCAAAGTGGCCAGTTCCCTGAGCACTGAATTGCCGGCTTCATGGCCATAAGCGTCATTGAATCTCTTGAAGTTGTCCGCATCGGCCACAATGACGGCGAGGGAGCCGGAAGTGCGTATCGCGCGAGACATTTCGCGTCGAAACGTCTCTTCCATGAATCGCCGATTGTAGAGGCCAGTGAGGGGGTCGCGGATCGCCTGAAATTGCAGGGTCTCGCGCAACCTCAGATTCGCGATCGCCATTGACAGCTGCTCTGCGACGCTGGTCGCCAGCGTTGCTTTCAGGAGTCCTTCGTGCGACTTTCCATCGAGATCGGCTTGCGCCGCCTCGAGCTCCAGGTGCAGCAGGCCGATGGTTTCGCCCTGTGCGATCAGCGGCACGCACAAGTAAGGCCTGTCCGCTCCAGACGTCATCGCGACATGCCGGCAAACGGTATCGGCGGCAAAATGCATCACGCCGTAGGGCTTGCCGCGGCGCAACGCCCAGCAGTGCTCCGGTTCAAATGCGACTTCGCCAGGCGTCACATCGCCCCAGGTCACAGCTTTCTCGAACAGGATTCTTGACTGATTCCGCAAGTACAACGCGCCGGCCAGGTGCGGAAAAAGTTGCCGGCCGTGCTTGCTGATCGGCTCGAAAGTCTCTTCAACGGTTTTACAGGCCTGCAATTCCGTGTTCAGGCTGGACTGCAGGGATATCTCGCGGTTGAGTTGCTGCATGTCGTTGAGCGCTGTCTCGAGCTGCAACCTGGACCCCGCCAGGTCCTCTTCATGTTTTTTGCGCTCCGAAATATCGCGTGCGATGCCAACGATGTAGCACTGGCCAGCAATGATCACCCCCTGTCGATTGACCTCAACAGGTAGCTGGTGCCCGTCGCGGGCGCGCAGGAGTCCACGCTCCATAAAGGTCTGGGGTATGGCGGCAATCACCCGGTCGAATTCTTCGCTTATGTCGCCCGCGCTGGTGCCCGTGAAAAGTTCCCTCGGCCCAAAGTGGAGTATTTCTTCCCGGGAATAACCCAGGCGCTTGCGCCCGGCCTCGTTAATATCGACCAGACGCATGCTCTTGCGATCCACGATGAACATCAGGTCGGCGGATACGTCCATTGCCGCGCGGAAGCGCTGCAATGCCTGTTCGGCGAGGCGCCACTTCCTGTTGTCGAGTGTCCCGAATGCGAGACTAGCACCGGAAATACCGACCGCCAGAAACAGACCCAGGGCCGCAAACAGGATGGTTCGATGCTGGGCCGATTGCGCTGCCTGCTCGCGTCGCGCGATCAATTGCAGCTGTTTATTCTGGAATGCGACCAGATGATCGCGAATCTGGTCCATAAACTCCTTGCCAACGTCCGTGGACACGACAGCCATCGCGGCGGCCCGTCCTTTCTCCCTGCGCAATTCGATGGTTCTGTCCATTTCCTCGAACTTCCTGCGAGCCAGGTTTTCCACCAGCGCGAGGTCTTCGCGGCTGCCGGACCAGTCCGGCAAGGTTTTGCCGGCGCGTGCCAGTCGATCCAGCGTTCGTTGTTTCGCAGGTTCATAGGGTTCGGCGTAGGTCTCCTTTCCAGTGAGCAGAAAGCCGCGCTGACTGGCTTCTGCGTCCTTGATCGATGACTCGACGCCGTCGATTTCCAAAAGGGTCCGCATGCTTTTATGAACAGACGCATTGGACTTCTCCAGGTCGACGATGCTTCGATAAACCATCACGCTGACGGCGACGAGAATGAGTACCGAAATAAAGGAGACCGAATAGTGCGATCTGCCTGCTGCCCTGATGTATTTATTCATTCCGCACCCGGGGTGGCCTTGCATGCGGCCGATCTGCAACTGGCGGCATGGTCATCGGCGCCAGGCGGGGCGCATGAGCACGCGCGTACATCTTCGTTGCTCACGCGGCGGTCGGCAGCGACAGAAATATCGGCTCGAAGATTTCGGCCGGCACCGGTTTGCTGAACAGATAACCCTGCATTTCGTCGCAGTTCAGCAAACGAAGCAGGCGCGATTGATCTTCCGTCTCGACGCCTTCCGCCACCACCTTTAGCTTCAGCGAATGCGCCCGGTTGATGATCGTGGAAACCAGCGCCAGCCCTTCCTGTGTGGCCGTCATGTCGTTGATGAACGAGCGGTCGATCTTGAGCGTGTCCACCGGCAGTTTCGACAGGTAGCTCAGCGATGAAAAGCCGGTGCCGAAGTCGTCGATGGCGATGGTCACGCCCATGACGCGGATCGCCCGCAGGCTGGCGATGTTGTGCTGGATGTCCTCCATGATCAGGCTTTCGGTGATTTCCAGTTCCAGTCCGGCCGCCGCGTCGACATTGGCACCGATTACCTGGCGGATCTCGGCAATGAATCCGCGATTGCGTAACTGCAGCGGGGACACGTTGACCGCAATGCGCACAGCGCCCAGGCCCATGCTACGCCAGCGCAGGTAATCGTCGACGACTTTGCGCAGCGCCCAGCGCCCGACTTCGTAGATCAGTCCGGTTTCTTCCAGGACCGGGATGAAGCGGGCCGGCGGTACCAGCCCTGACTGCGGATCGTTCCAGCGGATCAGCGCCTCGGCCCCGGTCATAGTGTTGTTCTCGAAAGTAACCTTGGGCTGGTAATGCAGCACGAACTCGCCGTTGTCCAGCGCGCGGCGCATCTGGTTCTCCAGGGTGAGCTTGATCGCAACCATCTCGGTCATTGCCGGACTGTAGAACAGGTGGCGATCGCCGTCCGCCTTCGCCTTCTTGAGTGCCGCCTCAGCGTGCCTGAATACGATATCCGCATCGATACCATCGTGCGGATACAGCGCCACGCCGGCCTTGAAGGCGATGCGGAACTCGGCATCATTCAATTTGAATGGATGCTCCTGGAATGCTACCAGCGTCTTCTCGATGAACCCCGTCACTTCGCCGCCTTGCTCCACGTGCGGCAGCACCAGCGCAAAATGGTCCGCGCCCACGCGCGCCAGGAGGTTGGCGTCGCCCGAGTAGTGTGTGAGCCACTGCGCCACCTGTCTGAGCAGCGCATCGCCGGCAGCCTGGCCGAGAGTGTCGTTGAAGTTTTTGAACCGCTCGATATCGAGCACGAACACGGCAAGCTTGTGCCCCCCGCTGACGGCACTGCGCATGTACTGCGCCACCCGTTCCAGGAAGAAGCTGCGGTTCGCAAGGCCGGTGAGCACGTCGTAGTAGGCGAGATAATCGGCCTTCTCTTCCTTGGCGATGAACTCCAGGCTGAACGAAATATCCCCGGCCAGTTCGTTGAGCAGTTTTATCTCCTCCGCGTCGAAGAAGTCCCGCTCCGGCGCATAAAGCGTGAGGATGCCGAAAGTTTTCCCCTCGACAAACAGCAGGAGGGTGATGACCGATTTCGCCCCCAGAAGGACGGTAGCTTGTCTTACCTTCAGAGAATCTGCTTCGTGCTCGACTTCCTTCGTGCCGGATTCTTCGTTTATGCTGTTGTTAACAACCGTGCGTTTTTCCCGTAATGCGGTTTCCGCAGTACCTGCCGGCACAAGTCCGACGGAGCCATTGAAAAACTCGCTGCCCGCTCCGAAACCCTCTGGCAGGCCTGCCTGGGCAACAGCAATCATGTTGCCGGTTGCGGAATCAATCACCGCAATCCAACCGAGGCTGAATTGGCCATGTTCGACGATGATCCTGCACGCTTCCTTGAACAGTTCGGCCCGGTCGCGAATCCGCACGATCGCCGCGTTGATGCCGCTCATGACTGCATGGATCCGGCTCAGGCGCGAGATCTTTTGCTCCTGGGCGAAGCGCTCGGTGATGTCGCGCGTGATGATCTGGATCATGCCGTCGTCGACCAGTTTCAGGCTTACGTCGGCGGGAAACGTGCTGCCATCCTTGCGCACGATCTTCCGCTCGAAGCGTATCGTTTCTCCGGCACTCACAGCCTGCATGCGCCTGGCATACATCTCCCGTTCGTCGTCCAGGTAGGTGGTTATGTCGTCCATGCGAAGCAATTCGTTTCGGGTGTACCCGAGAAGCTCGCAGGCGCGCGAGTTCACCATGGCATAGCGGCCCCGTGAGTCGCAAAGAAACATGCCGTCAGCCGCCTGCTCGATCAGGTTGCGGTACTTGGCTTCGCTCTGGAGCAGTGCGCGCTCGGCCTGCTTGCGTTCAGTAATGTCCTTTGCAATGCCGGCAATGCGCACGACCTTTTTTCCTTCATTCAGGACCGGAAAGCCGGCCGATTCGATCCAGCGAATCGAGCCATCTGAACGCACGATCCGGTACTCCAGTTCGAAAGGCTCGGCCAATACTCCCATCCTGCTTTTCTCTTCCGTCGACGCCCGATCTTCCGGGTGGATCGCCTCGTTCCACGAGCCCGGATTCGCGTACAGACTTTCGCGGCTGCGGCCCCAGATCTCCTCGTAGGCCGGGCTCACATAAAGCATGTGGCTGCCGTCAGCGTCGTACAGGAAGAAGGCGTCGCGGATGTTTTCCGCCATCTGCCGGAATCGCAATTCGCTGTCGCGCAAACTTGCCGTGCGCGCCTGGACCTGCTGTTCCAGAATCAGGCTGTAGTTTTGCAGCAAATCGCCGTAGGCTTTCAAGCGCAATAGATTGCGCACCCTTAACACCAACTCGGCTCGGCCGACGGGTTTCGTCAGGAATTCTTCCGCTCCGGCGGCGAGGCCGGCGAGCCGGGCGTCGTTTTCGTTTTTGGCCGTTACCATGATAATTGGAATGCTCGAGGTGGCGGCCGTGGCCTTGACCTGACTCGCCACCTGGTATCCGTCCATGCCCGGCAGCATGATGTCGAGCAAAATCAAATCCGGTGCCTGCCGCGCAATCGAAGCCAGCGCCTCTTCGCCGTTGGCAACGCTCGTCGTGAGATATCCCTCCGGCCTCAGCAGTGCCGCCAGCAGCTTGCAGTTCTGTGGCTCGTCGTCGACGATCAGGATGGTGGCGGCTGGGCTGGTCATGGCGGCTGATTGAAAGGATTGTCTTCGCTGGCCGTTTGCGCTTTGCCATCGCGCAGAAGGGCGTCGATCGCCGCATACAATTCCTGGTAGCGCAACGGTTTGGCAATGTAAGCGTCGCATCCGGCCACCTTGGTCTTCTCCCGGTCTTCCTTCATCGCCATCGCGGTCAGCGCAATGATGGGGATGGCCGAAGTAGCCGGATCCTTTTTCAGCAGTGCGGTGGCCGCCAGGCCGTCCATGCCCGGCAGCTGGATGTCCATCAGGATCAGATCCGGTTGATCGGCGCGCGCCAGCGTCAGGCCGGTCTCGGCATCGGTCGCGCTCAGCACCTGATGTCCGACGTTACGCAATAGCAAGAGAGCCAGTTTCAGATTTGCCGGATTGTCTTCAATGATCAATATTCTGGCCATGGGGGCGCCTTCTAGTGGGGTAGCAGTGCACGCTTTACGGCGGTCATGAAAGCGACGCGATTGAAGCCGGCTTTCGCGACAATTTCTATGACCTCTCCGTCGTCGTCATTGAGCGTGGCGCGGTCCAGCGCAGTGACTTGATTGGCCGTCACCACCAGAATCGGAATGCGCGCGGTACTCATATCGCGACGGAGCGCTTCGACGACATCGAAGCCGCTGACTTTCGGCATCATGAGATCGAGCAGAATCAGGTCCGGGTGCAGCTTCTGCGCCAGCGTGATCGCTTCTTTTCCGCCATAGGCCCTCACCACTGAATAGGCTGGCGCCGGCAGGAACGAAGCAATCACTTCGACCGCTTTGGGATCGTCATCGACGACTAGTACCGTACGCGGGTGTTCCTGGGCAGGATGCAGACCCAGATTGGCCAGCGAAGCTTTCAACTGCACACCGCTGAACGGCTTTTGCAGCACGGCGGCTGCGCCACGGGTCAGCGCCAGATTGGTGACGGGCAGGCCGGAGATCACCACCACCGGTACGCTGGCCAGGCTTTCGATTTCGCGTATGCGCAGCAGAAACTCCCAACCGTTGAGGCCCGGCAACTGGAGGTCCAGCGTGATCAGGGCGAGGTCTTGCTGTGGCGCCAGCAACAGGGCAATTTCGGCACTGGCAGCGCGCAGGACGGTAAAACCCTCGGCTTCGAGCAACAGGCTAACCAGTTCGGCAGACTGATCGTTGTCCTCGACTACAAGCGCAATGCGTTCCTTGGCCGCGACCGCAGTCATGGGCGCCACTGCGGCGCCCGGCGCCATGGTGGCAAGGGCCAGTACCCCGTTACGCAGCGGCAACCACGCGGCAAAGCGTGCGCCCTCGCCCTTTGCGCTGGCCACGGCAACGGTGCCTCCATGCAGTTCGGCCAGCAGTTTGACCATCGCCAGCCCGAGCCCGGTGCCTTCGAATTTGCGCGCGAGACTGCTGTCGATCTGGCTGAAGGCCTGGAACAGCTTTGCCATGTCTTCCCTGGAAATGCCGATGCCGCTGTCGGCTACGCATATTTCGATGAATTCGTCGTACTCATTGTCGGCCAGGGGAAAGGCATGTACCGGCCAGGTCCCCGGCAGCGTACCCACCGCATTGCGCGCAACGCGACGTGCGCGCAAGGTCACACGCCCGCCGTTGGAACTGAACTTGACGGCATTGGACAGCAGGTTATAGACGATCTGCTTGGTCTTGCGCATGTCCAGTTGCGAAAGGCCGAGGTCTTCGCCGGATTCGAGTTCGAGCGAGATGCGCTGGGCTGCCGCTTTTTCCTTGACGATGGTCAGGCTGTTTGCAAGCAGGCTCCTGAGGTCGACTGCCTCCAGTTCCAGCTCCATCATGCCGGCCTCGACCTTCGACAAGTCCAGGATGTCGTTGATCAGGGACAGCAGGTGCTGCCCGCTGGTAAAGATGTCGCCGATGTATTCGGACTGGGTATCGCTCATCTGACCGATCAAGCCGTCCTTGAGGGCCTCCGAAAAACCGATTATGGCGTTGAGAGGCGTACGCAGTTCATGCGACATGGTGGCCAGGAACTCCGATTTCATTCGGCTGGCGTGCTCCAGCTCGATGTTCTTTTCCTGCAAGGTACGCTCGAACAGCTTGAGTTCGGTCACATCGCGCGCCGCCGCGAATACGCCTTGCAGCTTGCGGTCGCGGTCGTGGAAGGTTGCGGCGTTGTAGGAAACCACGGTTTCTTCGCCGTTCTGGGCGCGCACGGTCAATTCATAATTGCTCACCTTGTTCTCGGTAAGAACGCGCTTGATCGCCGCGTCGGCCCGCGCCGGGTCGGTAAAGAAGTTTTTGCAGGGTGCGCCGATCAGTTCGTCGCGCGTGCGCCCCGTGAGCGCAATCATCTGCTGGTTTACGTCCGAGATGATGCCCTGCGGATCCGTCGTCATGAGCGCGTCGATGTTCGATTCGATCAGGGAACGGGTGTAGAACTGCTGGTCGCGCAGCCTCTGGTCGAGCCGTCCCTGCGCCGCTTCAACTTCCTTGCGGGCCGTGTTGTCGGTGCCGATCAACAGGTAACCGATGATGTTTTCCTGCGCATCGCGCAACGCCGTGACAGAGACGATGGCCGGGAAGCGGCTGCCGTCCTTGCGAAAATACGTCAGTTCGTAGATGTCCTCGATGCCACGCGAGGCCTTGAACACCAGCGCCTCGAAGCCCGGTGTGATCGGCGTGTCCAGTTCCAGGC
>JBDTRK010000092.1:0-13987 GCA_039931685.1 Betaproteobacteria bacterium
TGATTCAACTGAGCGTGATGTCCGGCGGCCTGCTGCCGCTGATGGGCGTGCTGCTGCTGATCACGCTGGCGGTGATCGTCGAACGCTCGTATTTTTTCTTCAAGGTGCTCAAGAGCGGCGATGCCATGGAGCACGACCTGCAGCTGGTCGAGTACCAGAACTGGGACAAGCTCGAAAAACTGGCCACCCACTACGACGGCTCGCTGCAGCGCTCGATCATTTCGTCGGCGCTTGCCTCGCGCGGCGAAGACCCGGCAACCATGGACCGCCATATCGACGAGGCGATCATGTGGCAACTGCCGAAGATCGACCGCCTGATCTGGGTGCTCGATACCTCGGTCACGCTGGCGCCGCTGATGGGACTGCTTGGCACCATCATCGGTATGGTGCACGCTTTCGACATTCTCGGCACGGCCGGCTCGAGCGGCGCCGCGACACAGATGGTGACTGGTGGTATCGCGGAGGCGCTGGTGGCCACCGGCGCGGGCCTGTTCATCGCCATCTTCGCGGTATTGTTTCTGAACCATTTCAACAAGCGCGTGCGCCTGGCCGTGCACCAGATGGATCTGCTCAAGGTGATGGTGCTCAACCGGCTGTACGGCGGCGGGTCGATGCATCAGGGCATGTCGGTGCGCGACGCGCACAGCAGCGCGGTGGCCGCGATCCGCGGCAGAACATCATGAGCGCGCGCGCCCGGGCCAGCTACTTCGAGGAGCGCAAACCGCGCGTCGAAGTCATCCCGATGATCGACATCATGATGTTCCTGCTGGTGTTCTTCGTCGTGATTTCGCTGCGCATGATCGCCGGCACCGGTGTGCCCATGGAAATCCCGAGTTCGAAAACCACGCAGTCGATCAAATCCTCGACAGTCACGGTAGGCCTCACCAAGACCGGCGAAACCGTCATCGACGGCAAGCCAGTCAACCAGGAAGAGTTGAAGAACCGGCTCATTGAGATGAAGAAGTTGAAGCCGGTCGACGTCGTGCTGGCCGGCGACAAGGACGTGCCGCTGCAGTCACTGCTGCAGGTGATGGATGCGATCCGCGGCGCCGGCATTTCGTCGGTCGGCATCGCCGCGAAAGCCGAAACCAAGTGAGCGCGGCAGGCGAACGCGGGCGATGAGCAGCACAGGCGCAAGCCGCGGTCCGCTGTGGGCGCAGCCCGGCGACGTGCAGCAGCAGACGCTGCCGCTATGGCGCGCGTTGCTGATCGCGCTCGGCATGGAGATCATCCTGCCCTTCCTGCTGCTTGGCGTGAACTGGTCGGCCTTCCAGTTCTGGCAGGAGCCGCCGCCCGAGCCGGTGATGTCGGTGCGCCTCGAAGAGCCGCAAGAGGAGCCGCCACCGCCAGAGCCGCCGAAAAAAATCAAGCCCAGGCGCGAGCCGAAGGTCACTCAGGTGCCGGTCGTCGTGCCGAAGCCGCTGCCACGCGAAGTGCAGGCGAAGGTCGCGCTGCCGAAAGTCGAGCCCAAGCCCGAGCCCAAACCGAAGGAAGAGGAAAAACCGCCCGAGCCGAAGCCCGAACCGAAACCGGAGGAAGCGCCGCCGCTGCCTTCGGTGTTCCGTGACGTCAAGCCGGTGAAGAAAATAAAGCCGAAATATCCGCCCGAAGCGGAAGCGCAACACATCCAGGGCAGGGTGCGCGTGCGGCTGACGGTGGAGGTCAACGGCAGCGTCAGCGAAGCGAAAATCCTGGCCGCCGATCCGCCGGGCGTGTTCGACGCCGCGGTCATGGAGGCGGTGGTGCAGTACATTTTCAAGCGCGACGGCACCAGCTACCAGGCCGACCAGGAAATCATCTTCAAGCTGGAATGACGCGCGGCCCGCGCGGCGAGCGCCGGCTAGGCGCTCTTGCGCGCGCGATATTCGGAGAAGATTCCGAGCGCCAGGTGGCGATCGACGGCGCCGAAGCCCGCATCCCCTAGCGTATGCATCACCTGCGCCGGTGGAGCGCAGGCCGCGATGGTGTCCCAGTAGTAACTCCAGATCAGCGGTGTGTGCGCCTTTTTCGACGTCAGTCTGACAAGCGCGGGCACGATGCCGCGCATGTACCCCCTGAGCAGTGCCGCGTACAACTTGTTTTCAGGACAGGTGATTTCGAGTACGCAAAGTTTGCCGCCCGGTTTCAGCACCCGGAAGAATTCGCTGAATGCCGCTGAAAGGTCCGAGATGTGGCGCAGCGCATAACCCATGCTGACGAAATCGAAACTGGCATCCGCAAACGGAATACTTTCCGCACTGCCCTCGACCAGCTTCATGCCCGCAGGCACCCTGGCATTGCCCAGCATTCCGGGACTGGGGTCGACGCCGGTGACCAGTGCCGGATCGCCGACGATTTCGGCCGCGCGACAGGCAACGAGCCCGGTGCCGGTGCCGACGTCGAGGACCCGCATGGCCGGCCGCAATCCGGCACGCAGCAGCGCTTCGCGCCGATACCTGGAACCCGTGCCGAATCCGACTATGCCTTCGGTGCGGTCGTAGTCGGCTGCCGTATCGTCGAACATGCGGCGCACCCAGGTGTGGCGCTGCGATTCGTTCTGGTAGTAATCCGTCAGCGGCGGATGCGGGGCGTGCACGACGCGGTCGCCGGGGGAGGGGTCGATCATGGCTGCGGTGGATACATTGAACGCGACAAGCAAGGTTGCCCGAGCCGCGCCCCCGCGTCGACAGCTATTTTCGCGTATTCCGGTCCTGATTCTGGTCCTCGGCCACGGGCGCAGTCGCCTGCGTGACGACACAGCAATCCCGCCCTTTTTCCTTGGCCAGGTAGAGGGCGTCGTCGGCGGCCTTGAGGATGGCGTCGGTGCTTTCCGTCGGATCGGCAAAGTAGCCGCCGATGCTCACCGTAAGGAAGATTTGCCTGCCGTCGATCGTGAACGGCTTGGACTTGATGTCGGTCCTGAGTTTTTCGGCCACGATGTTGAGCGCGTCACAGTTGACGATATGCGGCACGATTACGAGAAATTCCTCGCCGCCCCAGCGTGAGCACAAGTCGTAGGAGCGCATGACGCTGCGAATGGTCTTGGCGACGTGCACCAGCGCCTGGTCGCCCAGGTCATGACCAAGGGCGTCGTTGATCTGCTTGAAGTGATCGAGGTCGAGGATCAGCATGCCGAGCTTTCCGCCCGAACGTGCCAGCCGGTTCTTCTCACTGTGGATGCGTTCACCCATGCCGCGCCGGTTCAGCAGCCCGGTGAGAAAGTCCGCCTCGGCTTGGTGTTCGAGCACACGCGTGCGCTCTGCCACCTGCCGTTCCAGGTCAGTCGTATGCGCTGCGATGCGATCGGTCATGGCCTGGAAAGTGCGCGCAAGACGGCCCAGTTCGTCGTTTCCATCCTGCGGCAGTCGTGCTGTGTAGTCGCCGGCGGCCACATGTTTTGCCGCGGCGTCGAGTGCGGCCAGGCGCCGCAGAACGATGCGGTTGAACACGAGGCCGACGATCAGCAGCAGCAACGCCAACCCGACGATACGCACGGCGATCACCGCCCACAGGTAGTTGCGGTTCTCCGCGGATTCCGGATGGGTCAGCGACACGATGAACCATTTGATGTCGGGCAGGTAGGTAATGCCGGCGATATGGTGTTTGCCCTGGATGGAAACCGGCAGGGTGCGCGTTTCGCCGTTGCCGCCGGCCAACTCGCTGAGCGCCACCTGGAAGCGCGCCCTTTCGGGTGCGTCATCGATCATGTCGAACAGCTTGCTCTGCTTTTCGTTGCGCTGTTCCTTCGCGATCGATGCGAAATCGATGACCGACACGTCCTGGTGTGCCTGAATCGCCCCGTTGCGGTCGAGCAGGACGTTGGTCACGCCCGTTTCCGTGGTCCTGATCACGCTGTGGATGAAATCGGACAGGTCGACCCCGCTGCCGATGACTGCGAGCGCCTTGCCTTCGTCCCTGAGCACGGTATTGATCCAGAGCTTGGTTTCATGCAGGTGGCGGTCGGTGTCCACGTTCAGCTGATAGTCCGGCACCTGGCGCAGCGTGGCGTAAAACCAGCTGTCTTTCGGGATGGATTCACTGAGCGTATAGCGTGGGCGTAGCGAGTCGACGTTGCTCGTTTCGTCGTTGAAGTAATAGCTGCCGGAGCGCGCAATGGCGAAGAAATAACTCTTGCTGCGGAAGAAATGGCGGAAATCCTCGAGTTCGGCAAGCGCTTGGGCGCGCAACTGCCGATTGCCCTCATCCTTCACCCAGGCCTTGAGCAGCGGCGAGCTGGCCATTTTCTGCGCCAGCGCAATTTCGCGCGCCAGCAGCTGCACCACCCGGGATTTTTCGTAGAGCACGCTTTTTTCGGCATACCAGCCACCCAGCGTGCGCACCAGGTCGCGGGTGAACCACGCCATCGCCGCGTAACTCAACGCCGAGCCGGCCACAAAAATGACGATGAAAATGACCAGGATGCGGTTGCGCAGCGAGGCGCCGTCGTTGTCTTCTCTGCCCCGCTCCGGGGGCGCTGTCTGCTGTGCCAAACGCCAGTCTCCGTATGGACCATGGGTGGAATCGCCGCGGGGGGAGAGGGTAGTCGATTTCATGGCCGTTGTCGCGGCCGGGGACGGGGTAACGGCAGATGCCCCGCATGGGGCACGCGCAGGGGATTGTGCGCGAGCGAACCATTTTGCCGCCCGGTCGGGCGGCAAAATGGTTCAGGGTCTGATGCTGCGGGTCAGCTTGCCGACTGGCCGAGGCCGCCGTGCGCCGCATGAGTTTCCGCAGGCCGCGGCGTCGCGGTCGCATAGCGCGCGCAACCGTACATCGTGGCGGCCACGCCCAGATAGGCGAGTGCGACCACCGGCGACCGGGCGAAGCCGATGGCCTCGCCATGCATGAAACCGAAGAAGGTAAGGCCGGCGCCGATGACTGCGAAAACTGCCGCCCTGGTGTATTCGCGGTCAATCACGAAGACCGCGATCGAGGTAAGCACCAGTCCACCGAGGATGGCACCGCCGCCGATAACTTCGAGGCCATGGTAGAGAATGCCGACCTGCCCGAGCTTGTCGAATCCGACGGCGGCGGCACTGGTGCCGGCCGCGCCGAGCGCGCCATCGATCTGCAGTTTGCCCCACGCGGCCACATGCGGCACCAGGCCGAGAATGATGGCCGGGGCGTGGTTGCGCGGCGTCTCCTGGAACGCCTGCGACCCGATCAGCATGCCGATGTAGAGCAGGATCGGGGCGATGGCAACTACCGGTATCAGTGCCATCATGACCGCGATGACGCCGAACCAGGCGAGCAGGATGACCATGATGCCGGTCGCCGCCGAGTAACCGATGCGCCCGCCGATCGCCTTCCAGCCGGGATGGCCGATGTAGACGGCGAGAATGAAGGGATTGCCCATCAGGCAGCCGATCAGACTGATGATGCCGTCGGCGGTCAGCACGCGCGTCGTCGGGAAACTGTCACCCGCGGCGGACGCGCTCTCGACGTTGTCGATGGCTTCCACCAAGTCGTAGATGCCGAACGGAATCGCGGTCACGAGAATGATGCCGAGATACTCGAAGCCGGCGAACACGTGGCCGAAGGCCGGCATGGGGATGGAGAAGCCGAAATTGGAGACCGAGGCGGCCAGCTTGTCGAGGCTCATGCCGCCATAGTTCAGGCCGAAAGCCGTGGAGCCCCACGCGATCAGCGTGCCGACCGCGATGGCCACCAGCCCGGCCGGAATGCCCTTGAAGAAACGCACGCCGCCGAGCCAGCTCACCATGATGATCGCGAAGCAGATGATGCCGATCAGCGGTGTCATGAACATTTCCAGCGCCGGGCGCATCGAGATGAAGGCGATCGACACGCCGGCCAGCGTGCCGAGCAGGGCGGCGCGCGGCGTGACCTTGCGTATCCAGGGTGCAACGAAGCCGCCGGCCATCAGTACGAAGCTCTGGATGAACACCCAGGTCAGGCCTGCTTCCCAGCCCTTGATCGGATCGCCGGTTTTCAGCGTGATCGGCAGCATGATGACGAAGACCACGACGAACATGTGCGGCACGCTGGTGCCCGAGGGCAGTGCGGTGACGTCGTTGCGGCCGGTTTTCTTCGCCAGTTGGTAGGCGAGCCAGGCGTAGTACAGGGTGCTCATGAACAGCATCAGGCCGCAGGCCGGAAGGATGCGTCCGAAGACGATCTCGTCCGGCATTTTCAGGACGAATCGCAGCAGGCCGGTGAGCACCAGCAGATTGAGCAGGATGTTGGTTCCGAACCCGAATAAGGCGTTCCAGTCTCCCGGTACCCAGATGGCAGGCTTGCTTGCGGTCATGATCGGCTCCCTTGCGTGGTCGAAGCGGGCGCGCTACTGCGCATTGAGACATGACATCGCAATAAGCGGACCAGCGCATGGCGCGGCCGCCGTGCGCTCCGGAAGGCTTTTTATTCAGGACATTGAGCGCGCGCATCGGCCCATGAATGCGGCCGCGCCAGCACCGCAACGGTGAGCGCGCCGCCCGAAGCGGTGCATGCACCCTGCGCGCATACCCCACGCGCGACCGGGTGCGGTTGCGGTCAGGGTTTGCGCGCGCGGGCGACCAGGGCGGGCATCGGCAGCTCTATGCTGCCGTCGGCCAGCACGTATGCAGCGGCTTCGTGCTCGATTTCCGCGCGGATCCTGGCCAGATTTTGCGCCGACTGCGCGCGCAGCAGCGCGGCGGCACGCACCGTGCTCGCGCGCATGCCGTCGAAAAACGCTGCGGGCGAGCGCAGGCGCCACACTTGCGGGTTCTCGTCGATGGACACGTCTGCGAAGCCGGCGGCGGCGATGGCGCTGCGGCACTCGGCGCGTTCACTGAAGCGGAAGAACGCAGGTCCCGGCGGCAGGTTTGCATCGCCACTGCCGTGCTTGTCCACCGCGCGCAGGATGATGCCGAATCCGGCTGCCTGGTCCGGGCCGGCCCACACCGACAGGCCGAAGCGCCCGCCGGCGCGCAGGACGCGAAACGCTTCGCGCAGCGCGCGATCCGGATCGGGAAAATGCAGGATGCCGAAACCGATGACGACCGCATCGAAGCTCGCATCGGCGAACGGCAGGTTGCCGGCATCGCCTTCACGGAACGCGATGCCCGGATGCAGCGCCGTGGCTTCGGCGATCATCGCGGCGGAAAAATCCAGCCCGGTCACGCGCGCGCCGCGCTTTGCCGCCGCCGCCGCGATGTGCCCCGGACCGGTCGCGATATCGAGCACCTCGTCCCCCGCGCGCACGTTCACGGCATCTAGCAGGGGTGCAATGCACTGCGCGGTCAGTGCGCCGAAATTATCCTGATAGGCCTTGACCACGTTCTGCCAGGCGCGGTGTTCGAATTCACGGAAAGTGGCGGGCGTGGACTCTTCAGGCGCCATGGTACGGACGAAAATAAGGAAACGTGCTCAATGCGACGGGTGCCGGCTGCAAGCGCTACACGGGGCGGCGGGCGTCCGTGGCCATCATGAAATTCTTGCGCAGCGTCAGCGGATCGGAAATGTTCCTGAATGGCGCGCTGTGCACGCCGGTGCCGGAAATGATGACGGAACCAAAATTGAACATCCGCCCCAAGACGCTCTGGTCGACCTGGATGCTTTCGATTTTCTCAAGGAACATTTCGATGGTGCGGCGCTGGATCAATCCCGTCTTGGCGATCACGCGTTTGTTGGTGATCGCCAACTCGGTCGTCGCGTAGACGATCCAGGCCCACAGCCAGAGCAGCAGTCCGGCGCCGAACAGTGGGAGCAGCAATGCACCCCCCAGGATCAGCGGCCAGAGCGACCATTTGCTGATCCTGGCGCGATACATCACCTGCTCGTCATTGATCAATACGTCGTCGATATAGGAGCTCATGGTCGCTTCCGTGGAAAACGCCAATGATGCCGCTTAAAGCACTGTGGCGGCAAAGAATGATGCGCGTTCTTCAGTCTGCCGGCCCTGGCGTATCCGATGATCCGGACCGGGTCGCATGCGCCGGCGACTGTGCCTGCCCGGCGTCCCCGCTCCCGAGCCAGGCGAGCGCGCCAGCACCGGCCGCACGGCCGCTGGCGAGGCAGGCCGTGAGCAGATAGCCGCCGGTGGGCGCTTCCCAGTCCAGCATCTCGCCGGCGCAGAACACGCCCGGCAAGGCGCGAATCATGAGTCGCTCGTCGAGCGCTTCGAAGGCGACGCCGCCGGCCGTGCTGATGGCTTCGTCGATCGGCCGGGTCGCCACGAGCCGCAGCGGCAGCGCCTTGAGCGCGGCGGCGAGGCGGGCGGGATCGGCGAATTCTTCACGGGTCACGGTTTCGCGCAGCAACCCTGCTTTCACGCCTTTGATGCCCAGGTGGCTTTGCAGGTGGGTGGACAGGGACTTCGCGCCGCGCGGATGGGCAACCTCCGCGAGTACGCGTTGCGGATCGCGCCCGGGCAGCAGGTCGAGATGGATGACGGCGGCTCCCCGCGCGGCGATCTCGTCGCGCAAATGCGAACACAACGCATAGACCAGGCCGCCTTCGATGCCAGTATCGGTAATGATGCATTCGCCCTGCCGCAGATGCGTCGTGCCGGCTGCATCGGTGAACGAGGCGACCACCGATTTGAGCGGCTGGCCGGCGAAGCGCGAGCGGAAGTGCTCGCTCCAGCCGATATCGAATCCACAGTTGGCCGGCTGCAGCGGCGCGATTGCTATGCCACGCTGTTCGAGTACGGGCACCCAGGCGGCATCCGAGCCCAGCCTTGCCCAGCTGCCGCCGCCGAGCGCGAGGATGACCACGCCGGCCTGCGCGGAATGTTCGCCGTGTGGCGTCATGAAGCGCAGTGCGCCGTCTGGCGTCCAGCCGGTCCAGCGATGGCGCACGTGGAATTTTGCCCCGGCTTCGCGCAGGCGATGCAGCCATTTGCGCAGCATCGGCGCTGCCTTCATTCCGATGGGAAACACCCGCCCGGAACTGCCGACGAATGTTTCGACGCCGAGCGTGCCGGCCCACTCGCGCAATGCCGCAGGATCGAAGCCGTCAATCAGTGCTTCGACGTGCCGGCGTTGCGCGCCGTAACGCGCCAGAAAGGGTTCGCGTGCCTCGGCGTGGGTGAGGTTGAGCCCGCCCTTGCCGGCCATCAGGAATTTGCGGCCAAAGGAAGGCATGGCGTCGTACACATCAACGCGTAAGCCCCCGGCGGCCAGGATTTCCGCGGCCATCAGCCCCGCAGGCCCGCCGCCGATGATCGCCGCGTTCACCGCTCCTGCATTCCGTCGGGCAGGCGGGCTGTAAATCCCGCGGCATTCGCGCGTGCGATGTTTCTTTCTGTGGGCATTGGCTCCGTATCCTCGCAGTCGGTGGCGCCGGCCCCGAACGCAATGGCCGGCAATGGCGCAGTATGACGGCCCGCCGGCCATGGTGGGGCGAGCCGCTTTGCGTATATCATCGCCGTCAGTTCCGATCTGCCGCCCCCGCGGCGCGTCGGCAGGTCCCACGACAGGAAACAAAGATGGCCGCGCAAACCGTTTCGATCAAGGACATTTATACCCGCAAGGTGGGCGGGGAAGCGTACCAGTACGAAGTGACTTATTCGCCCGGCGAGAGCGTAACCTGGAACGCGCGTGTCTACCGCAACGGCGTTCTGAAGGGTTCGACGGGCGGGTGCGAGACCGGGAACCATCTCGAAGGGGAAGACTTGCGTGAAAGCATCATCACGCTCGTCGAAGTCGCCATTGAGGGCATGCAGGGGATCGGGGAATAGGGCGCCGGCACGCGCTCATCGTCCCGCCAGGCTGTCGTTACACAGGCGCAGGCCGGTTTTGCGCAACTGCCACAGCGCATAGATGAGAATCACGCATGCGACGACTCGGGCTATCGCGTAGGCCAGCGGGCCCGCTTCGCCGTCTGTCCATGTACTGGCCGCCGTGTACAGCTGTAAGCCGGAATACGACGCATACGGAATCAGCGCGAGCAGAAGGATCAGGCAGCCGAGTTGGAGGGCTGCACCGAAAGACCTGGTGACTGATTCGCGGGACATGGCGGAATCATGGCACGCGGGGCGTGGTATCCGCAGCGAATTCAGGGCTTCCTGGCGGACACGGTAAGGGGGTCCTGGCTTGATAAACGAGCGGCCGCGTTTTTCGACAGGATCGCTGGTGCATTTACTCTGCCGGACCGGATTGATTCGATGGCGGCCGCCATACATTGACCCTGCGCCTCGCGGCATGGTATATACGCTTCGCTATTAGATACTTACAAGCGGGCGCGCCTCGGTGCAGCCCGCTTTTCGATTCCGGAGGAGTGCAGTTCATGCCCGCCATTTCCCGCCGAGCGGACCAGCTCGGTACCGAAAACGCATTCGTGGTTCTCGCCGAAGTCAGCGCTTTGCAGCGCCAGGGCAAGGACATCATTTCCTTCTGCATCGGCCAGCCGGATTTCCCGACGCCCAAGAACATCCGCGAGGCGGGTATCAAGGCGATCAACGACGGCAAGCACGGCTATACGCCCTCGGCAGGTATTGTTGAACTGCGCGAAGCCGCCGCGCGTTACCTGAACCGCACCCGGCATATCGATGTCCATGCAGACGACGTTGTTGTCGGTGCGGGCGCGAAACCGTTCATCGCGTATGCAATCCTCTCGACGACCGACCACGGCATTGGCGACGAAGTGATCTATCCGGTTCCCGGCTTCCCGATCTATGAATCGCAGATCAAGGCGATGGGCGCGGTGCCGGTGCCGGTCTATTTGCGCGAGTCGCGCAATTTCAGTTTCGATCCCGCCGAGCTCGAGGCGAAGATCACGCCGAAGACCAGGCTGCTGATTCTCAATTCTCCGCAGAATCCGACCGGCGGCATCATCCCGAGGAAGGACGTCGAAGCCATCGCGGCGATCCTGCGCAAGCATCCGCAGGTCTGGATATTCGCCGACGAGATTTATTCCCAGCTTTGCTACGACGGCGAATTCTGTTCACTGACCCAGTTTCCGGGAATGCTCGAGCGCACCATCATTTGCGACGGCGCATCGAAGACCTGGGCGATGACCGGATGGCGGCTGGGTTTCGCCGCAAACAAGGCTCTCGCGCCAGTATTCACGCGCTGGGTGACCAATACCGATTCCTGCGCATCGCAGATCACGCAGTGGGCCGCGGTCGAGGCGCTCAACGGCCCGCAGGACGACGCGCGCAAAATGCGCGACAGTTTTCTCGCGCGCCGCAATCTCATCGTCGGCCTGCTGAACAAGGTGCCGGGTGTCGCCTGCCAGAATCCCGGCGGCGCCTTCTACGCTTGGCCTAACGTGACCGAGGCGTGCAAGCTGATCGGTTCCGCGGACTCTGAAGACTTCCGCAAGCGCCTGCTCAATGAAGCCGGGGTCGCCGTGCTCGCGGACATTCATTTCGGCCCGCGTGTGCCGGATGAAGGACAGCACATCCGTTTCAGCTATGCTGCTTCGAACGAAGCGATCGAGAAAGGCATCGCCCGCATGACCGACTTTATCAGGAAGAACACGCGCAAGGCGGCCTGAGCTGGTACGACCTCAACAGGAGGGCAGATCTTTTACCGCAAAGGACTCAAGGGACGCCAAGGAAAGAAAAATGCACTGTTGTTCTCCACGCGCCGTATTTTTTGTTCCGTTTTCCTTTGCGTCCCTTGCGTCCTTTGCGGTTAATGAGTTTGTTATGAGAATAAATAAGAAACAAACGAGGAATCTATGCCATTCGCGATACTGACCACAGACAAAGCAGGCAGCAGCCAGATCCGGGCGGACAATCGCGCGCGGCACATCGAGTACCTGACCGCCAACCAGCAGCTGCTTCTGGCTGCGGGCGCGCTGATCGAAGACGACGGCACCGGAGGAAACGGCGGCCTGCTGCTCGTCGATACCGACGACCGCAAGGAAGCCGAGCGCTTCATCAACGACGATCCGTTTACCAAGGCGGGATTGTTCGAGAAGGTTACCGTCACGCGCTGGCGCAAAGCGTTCTTCGACAAGCAGCGATTGATCTGACCGGCGCGGCGCGCGCGCCGTGCGGAACTTCGCGCCGTCTGCCGCCCGATTGAAACGTTGTCTAGAAGCGATGGCTCAATCCCGCCGCAACTGACCAGTCCGCGGTGAGTTGCACGCCGTTCACGTCCTGGTAAATCGGTAGCTGCACAAAACCGTAAAGCTGAGTTCTGCCACCGAGCGCCACACTTACGCCGGGCGAGACATGTACAAATGTGCCACCGGTATCTTCCGGTTCCGCGTTGTCACCGCGATCGCGGTCCTTCCATAGCGTATTCAACTGCAGCAGCAAAGCGACGCTGCCGGTCAACGGATAGCTCGCGCCAATATCGACGCCTGCCCGGTTGCCTGGTTTGTACCCGTCGCGCTCGCCGAGTGGAGTCTGCCAGTTCACATCGGCGAACCAGGCAGCGCGCGTCGCGAGCGGGCCGCTGTAGAAGGCGCCGAGAATTGCGTCGGTGGTGCCGCTGCCCGGCTGCAAGGATCGTTCGGCGACGTCGCCGTCGTCGTTGGCTACGTCTATTTTTCCCGTCGGCAGCTTGACGCCGAACTGCAGGCCGAACGCGCCGGCCTGCGGCTCGGCCGGTGTGAAGCGGTAGCGACCGACCACGCGCACATCACCGATCTGCGTGAAGCTCCAGGCTTCGGGGATCTGCCCGCCCATGTGATTGTGGATGTGTTCGTGACTACGATCCACGACCGGCAGCTGTACGCCGGCGCCCCAGTTCGCATCGAAGGTGTAGTCGAATCCGGCGATGACGTTGCGGTTGATGGTGCGCACTTCGTCGTGATGACGGTTAATCTGCCCGACGTCCACGTCTTGCGTTCCGGAGCGCGGCTGATCCTGGTCGACGAATTCATAGCGCAGGTCGAAGCGCGCGCCGGGTTCGGTCCAGACGCCCTGCATGCTCCAGTTAGTGTTCAAAGAACAGAATGCCGCCCCGCAGCCCGCATTGGCATCGACTGCCGCGACCAGCAGGGCGGCGGTGACCGTAATACGAAAAATGTGCATGTGCTTCTCCAGATCTGGGAATCGCGATTGTAAGGAGACGCAAGCGCACAGGGAATGTGACCGATTGCCGCAGGGGGTGGTTCGGCCTAGCGTTTGTTCAGTGTGTTCGTTGGATCGCGCTCGAGCAGGATGTCCTGCATGCGCGTTTCGATGGCGGGTTTGATTCTCTGGTGTGGCAGGATATAGAACTTGTCGGTGACGATCGACTGGAACACGAGGTCGGCGACCTGGTCGGCGGAAATGCGTCCGGATTTCACCGCATGGCGCAGCTGCTCTTCGCGTTGCAGGTCGGCCGCGGATTTTTCCTTGCCCTCGCGCAAGCCGTCCGGGCGGTTACGCTCCGAATCAGAAATGCCGGTAGGCACGAATGCCGGGCAGAGCACCGAGGCCCTGATTTTTGCGCCAACGCCGATCAGGTCGTGATGCAGGCATTCGGTCATCGTTACCACCGCATGCTTCGATACGCAGTACATGGCCATGCCCGGCGGGGACAGCAGGCCGGCCACCGACGCCGTATTCACCACGTGACCCTCGACATCCTGCTTGAGCATGCGCGGCACAAACGCGCGAATGCCATGGATGACGCCCCAGACGTTGACGCCAAGCGTCCATTCCCAGTCTTTTTCGCTTTGTTCCCAGATCGTGCCGCCCGGCGCGACACCGGCGTTGTTGCACAGGATGTGCACGCCGCCGAAGGTGTCGAAAGCCTTGTCCGCGAGGGCGCGGACATCGCGGCCGCTGGAGACATCGGTGCGCACGGCCAGAACCGGGTAACCGGCCTCGCTGAATTCTTTCGCAGTCTTGTCCAGCACCGCTTTTTCGATGTCGGCCAGCACGATCTTCATGCCCTCGCGTGCGAAGCGCATGGCCATCGCGCGGCCCAGCCCGCTTGCGCCGCCGGTGACGACAGCGACGCGATCGTTGAATATTTTCATGCGGGCGATTCTAGCATGCGGTATCAATCGTCCCGGCGCGTTGCCACGTCTTCCGCGGCGGTGGTATTCTCGGCGCTCGTCTGAGCGAGGAAAACGGGAAAACATGCACGACGATTTCATCGGTACGATGCCCGTACCG
>JBDTRK010000093.1:0-13844 GCA_039931685.1 Betaproteobacteria bacterium
AGAAGAAGCCGCTGTTCAGCGCCGCATTCACCGCGACGTCCAGGTCGGCGTCGTCCAGCACCACCAGCGGATTCTTGCCGCCCATCTCGAGCTGGAACTTGGCCATGCGCGCGATGGCTTTCGCGGCGACCTGCTTGCCGGTTTCGACCGAGCCGGTGAAGGTGATGGCATCCACACGCTTGTCGTTGACGATGACTTCGCCGACCACGCTGCCGCGACCCATGACGAAATTGAACACGCCTTTCGGCACGCCGGCGTCGACCAGGATCTTGGCGATTGCGTGCGCCATGCCCGGCACCAGGTCGGCGGGCTTGAACACCACGCAATTGCCGTAGGCCAGCGCCGGCGCGATTTTCCAGGCCGGGATCGCCGCCGGGAAATTCCACGGCGTGATGATGCCGACCACGCCCACCGGCTCGCGCGTCAATTCGACGTCGATGCCCGGGCGCACGGAAGGGATCAGCTCGCCGGAGCGGCGCAGGACTTCACCGGCAAAAAATTTGAACACGTTGCCGGCTCGCGCCACTTCGCCGATGCCTTCCGGCAGCGTCTTGCCTTCTTCGCGCGACAGCAATTTCCCCAGCTCGTCCTTGCGCGCAAGGATTTCATTGCCGACCTTGTCCAGCAGGTCGGCGCGCGCCTGCACGCCGAAGTTCGCCCAGGCCGGCGCGGCCGCACGAGCGGCTTCCACCGCGCGCTCGGTCTGCGCCTTGTCGGCCTGCGCATATTCTGCGACGACATCGCCGGTGTCGGACGGATTGACGTCCTTGGACATGGTGGCGCCGGCGATCCACTCGCCGGCAATGTAATTCTGCAGTTGGGTTGTGCTCATAAGTCCTCGCTTCGGTATCGGCGCGCGGCCGGAATGCGGCGCCTTGTCGGTTTCGGATCGATGTCGGTTTCGAATCAACAGGGGGGCGATGCTAGCATGCCCGCGAATTCGGGGTGCCGGCCGGTCGGGGTAGCGGTTGGCGCGGATTCAATCCAACTCTAACCGCAGAGGACGCGAAGGACGCAGAGGAAAAGCAGAGGAAAGCCAATGTGGAAAGTCCAAATGGGAATCCATCGGTGTTAGCCACTATCGCAGGTGGCAGTCGGGGCGCCAATTCCGCCAATCCAGTTCTATTGATTTCCTCGCTTGCCTTTCCTCTGCGTCCTTCGCGTCCTCTGCGGTGAGTGCTGGTCCTGGAGCCTAAGTCAGACAACCTTAACCCTTGCGCTTGCGCCGCAGCTTGTTGAAATCGTCCAGTTCCCACGGCCGCAGCGCCAGCACGACGCTGGCGGGACGTCGCAGTCCGATGGGCAGATGCTTGTCGTCGTTGTGCAATTCCGAAAACTCCCCCGCCAGCCTGCGCAGTTTGGCGGCGATCTGCGCGCTCGATGCCGCCGACAGCATGCCATTGACCACCATGATCATCTCGTTCGGGCCGTCGAAACGCGAACGGAAGTACTCGTGCTGGGCGCGCGTCATGAAGTACTGCAGGATCGGCCCGTTCGGCAGCCAGGAAAAATTCGGGGCGACCTTGAGCCGGATGCGGTTATTGGGCATCAGCTCCAGGAACTTGATGCTGTCGAGCCTGAGCAGCAACCGGATGCAATCCGCCTTCGCAATGTCATAGACGGCGAGCACCTGCTCCAGGGTCATGTGATTGAGCGCGCAAACCGCGATCAGGAACAGCTTGGCATTGCCAACGATCTCGCGCTCCTGCTCGAGCGTCAGGTGGGTGATGTAGTTCTTCTCGCTGTCGACCTCGCGCGCCAGCTCAGTGAGGCCGAGCCCGGCGATCTGGCAGACCTGCTCGAAGCGTTCCAGCGTGAAATGGTGCGAAGAAAACATGCGCTTGACGCTCGCCTCGCTCATCTTCAACTCGCGCGCAACGTGCGAGTAAGTCAGCTTCCTTGCCTTCAGCGAGCGCTTGAGCGCTTCCACCACCGCGACCGTCTGCGACATGCCTCCCCCTCTCCGAATTGCGTAAAAGTATCTGCATACGATACCAGCGGGAGAAAACGTAGCAACCCCTTTCGCGGCGCTTCCATGACAGCGTCCTGCTGCGCAACATGGCGTCGCGTTCCCCGACCAACCGCGGCAACCCTGAGAAAGGCAAGGACCATGACCTCCCGGACTTTGTTCACCGCTTTCACCACCGCCCAGACGCTCAACGCCGCCCCGAGGTCGCCGGCCGCGGGCCCGAAACTGGTTTGCATCGACGACACGACGCTGCTGGCCGCGTTGCGCAACGCCGCCACCGATCGCGACCAGATCATCCAGCGCCGCCTTGGATTGCACACCGACGACGAATTCCAGACCTGACCAAACCGCCTGTGCGGGCGGGGCCGCCAGGTCCCGCCGCTTTGGCCGGCCCTTCAGTCCAGGGGCCGGCCTTTTTTTTCGTCAGTCAAGCGTTCTCTTGTACACCTTCAGTCCAAGCAGCATCACCACCACCATGAACACCAGGATTGGCCATAGGCTTGGCCACAGATCGACGAAGCCATTGCCCTTCAACATCAGGCCGCGCACCAGTTCGAGGAAATGCGTCAGCGGCAGGATGTTGCCGATCACCTGCGCCCATTGCGGCATGCCGCGGAAGGGAAACATGAAGCCGGACAGCAGCATCGACGGCAGGAAGAAAAAGAAAGTCATCTGCATCGCCTGCAACTGGTTGCGCGCCAGCGAACTGAAGGTAATGCCCAGCGTCAGGTTGGCGGCAATGAAAATCAGCACGCCGGCGTAGAGCAGCAGCAGGTTGCCCTGCATCGGCACATGGAATATGAAACGCGCGGCAAGCAGCACCAGCGTGACCTGCAGCAGGCCGATCATTATGTAAGGCACGATCTTCCCGGTCATCACCTCGATCGGCAACGCCGGCGTGGCGAGCAGGTTCTCGAATGTGCCGCGCTCGCGCTCGCGCGTCATCGCCAGCCCGGTCATCAACACCATGGTCATGGTCAGGATCACGCCCAGCAATCCCGGCACGATGCTGTAGGCAGTGATGCCTTCCGGGTTGTAGCGGCGATGGATGCGCAAATCCACCGGCGAGGGCGGCGGCCTGGCATCGGCGAGCACGCCGGTGAGGTCGTGCGCCAGCGCGGTATCGACCGCCTGACTCAACGCTGCGATGGCATTGCCGGTGGCGGACGGGTCGGTGGCATCCGCCTCGATCAGCAGGACCGGCCGCTCCCCGCGCACGAGCGCGCGTTCGAAGCCGACCGGAATGGTGACGACGAATTGCACTTCGCCGCGCGCCAGCAATTCGTCGGCATCGCGTTCCGAGGCGATCTGGCGCACCACCTTGAAATAACCACTGGTCTGCAAAGCGCTCGCGACGGTGCGCGCATAGCGGCTGTTGTCCTGCGACAGCAACGCGGTCGGCAGTGATTTCGGGTCGGAATTGATGGCGAAGCCGAACAGCAGCAACTGCATCACCGGGATGCCGACGATCATGCCGAAGGTGAGCCGGTCGCGCTTCAACTGGATGAACTCCTTGACCACGATGCCGATCCAGCGCGAAAGGGAGAAGCGATTGATGTTCACTGGAAGTTGTCCGGCGCCGAATCCATCAGGTGGATGAATACATCCTCCAGGCTGGCGCTGCCCGGCTGCCAGCGATAGCGATCGTCTTTGCGATAGGGTTCGATCGCGGCGGCCAGCGCGGCGGCATCGCTGCCCACCACATGAAGGCTCGCGCCGAAGGGCGTGACCTGATCGATGCCGGGCTTGCCGCGCAACTGCGTTTCCAGCGCAGACAGGTCCGCGCCCGCCACCACCCAGGTCGCCAGATGCTGGGCGGCCACCACTTCGTCGACGCTGCCGGTGGACAGCACCGCACCGTAGGCGATGTAGGCCAGCCGGTGGCAGCGCTCGGCCTCGTCCATGTAATGCGTGGATACCAGCACCGATATGCCGGTCGCGGCCAGCGTATGGATTTCTTCCCAGAAATCGCGCCTCGCCTTCGGATCGACACCGGCGGTGGGCTCGTCGAGCAACAGCAGCTTCGGCTGGTGCAGCATGCACGCCGCCAGCGACAAGCGCTGCTTCCAGCCGCCTGACAGCGAACCGGCAAGCTGATTCTGGCGCGCGGTCAGGCGCAATTGCTCAATGGCCTGGTCGACCGCCTGCCTGCGCTTGCGCATGCCGTACATGCGGCCGACGAAATCCAGGTTCTCGCGGATGGTCAGGTCTTCCCACAGCGAGAAACGCTGCGTCATGTAGCCGACCTCGCGCTTGATGGCGGCGGTCTCGCGGATGATGTCGTAGCCCAGGCAGGTGCCGCTGCCGCTGTCCGGCGTCAGCAGCCCGCACAGCATGCGGATCGAGGTAGTCTTGCCGCTGCCGTTCGGGCCGAGGAAACCGAAGATCTCGCCGCGCCTGACCTGCATCGAGAAATCGCGCACGACATGCTTGTCGCCGAAGCGCTTGTTCAGCTTCTGCACGTCGATGACGAGGTCGGCGTTCACAAGGTCACGTCCACCGGCTGGCCGGGCTTGAGCCTGGTTGCGTCCGCGGGCGCCGGCGTCGCTTCGATCAGGTAGACCAGCTTGGCGCGCGAATCCTTGCTGTAGATCACCGGCGGCGTGAACTCGGCGTTCGGCGCGATGTAACTGATGGTCGCGGCAATCGCCGCGCCGCAGCCGTCGCAGCGGACCTTGACGGCCTGGCCGACGCGCAGTCTGCCGAGCGCCGGTTCCGGTACGAAGAAACGCAATTTGATGTTGCCCGGCGGCAGCAGGCTCACGACGGGCTTGCCCGCCGGCACCCATTCGCCCTGCACGTAAAACGTGTCCTGCACCAGGCCGGCTTGCGGCGCGAGCTGTGCTTTTTGCGCGAGCTTCCATTCGGCCTGCGCCAGTACCGCGCGCGCGGCATCGATGTCCGCCTGGGCGGCGGCGATTTCGCCGGTGCGGCCCACGCTCTGTTGCGCAACCTCGATCTGCGCCTGCGCCTGTTCCAGACGCGCACGGTCGCGTGCGAGGTTGGCCCGGGCTTCGTCGAGGCCGGCCGACGAGATGAAGCCGCCGTCGAAGAGCTCCTTGCTGCGCTTGAATTGCGCCTCCGATAGTTTCAACGACGCCCGCGCCTGCCCGGCCTGCGCCACCAGCGCCTCGCGTTCCGGCGCGCGCTGCCCCTTGCGCAGGTTGTCGAGCCTGGCCTGCGCGGCGCGCATGCGTTCATCCGCTTCGCGTTTTTGCGCGGACTCGTTGCCTTGCTCAAGCGTAAACAGTGGCGCGCCGCTGGCGATGGTCTGGCCACGCGTGACGTTGAGGGATTGCAGCGAGCCCGCGTATGGCGACGCGATCAGAACGTAGTCGCCTTCGACGTAACCCTGGTAGGCGGGAATCTTCGGCTCGCTGCAGGCAGTCAACGCCAGCGCGAGCGCAGCGCCGAGCAGCAGCCGATATCCATGAGGATCGAAGTTCATGCTTTCCTCCGTTTTCGAACTTGCGCCGGCGCGGGCAGGAAGGTCTCGATCGCCATGCGCGCGATCTCGGCGCATTCGCGCCGGGAATTGGCGTCGTCACGCGCCACGTTCATGACCGCAGCACCGACGAACATCATGTGCAGCGCCATGGCCTGGGCCGGCTCGGGCTGCGCGCCGAGCAGCTTGCCGACTTCGCTCAGCGTGGCGCGCACGCGCGAGACGAAGTCGCGCAGGAATTGCTTGATCTCGCGGTCTTCCTCGGAACTGACGATGAGCCCGAGCATGACGCGCGCGCGCCGCTTGTCGGCCAGCGCCTCGCCGGTGACCTGCGCAAACTTCGCCGGCGTCAGGCCGCCGCCGGGGGCGCCGGCCATCAGCGAGCTGAGCAGCGTCTCGATGGAATGCAGGGCGAGCGCCTTGAGCAGCTCGCCGCGCGTCGGGAAGTAATAGGTCAGGTGGCTCTGGCGCACCCCGGCCGCTCGGGCGATCTTGGGCTGGGTCACTTCCATGAAGCCGTGCTCGGCCATCAGGCCCAGCGCGGCGTCGAGGATCCTGCGCCGGATGTCGGGCGACTCGTCGGTCGGCATTGTTGTTCCTTGGTATATTTACCAAATAGTTTGGTATTAATACCAAATCCTGTCAAGCCCCTAAAGCAGCTCTCACCGCGGAGGATTCACTTCAATACCCCCTTGAGGGGTACGCGGATACCCTACGTGCGCAGCACGTCGGAGTACCCTTTCAGGACGCGGAGGAAAAACAGAGGAAAGACACACACAGGAGATATAAAAGCCGCACCGATGTTTGCGCTACCGTCGATGGAGCTTTCGCATGGCAAGGCGTTCAAACCTACACGCCAACGCTTGGGCCCTATTCGTTTGTATTTTCCTCCTCCGTTTTTCCTCCGCGTCCTCTGCGTACCCCTCAAGGGGGTATTGAAGTGAATCCTCCGCGGTGAGAGTTGCCTGAAAGCTTTAGTGAGCGCTGCCTGAAAGCATTAGCAATGCCGGCAGTATGCGAAAATGCCGCTCCCATAAAAATCAGCCCTTGCCAATGCACCCGCTCACCGCCCGCCCCGGGGTCCAGTCCCTGCGCTCCTCGAAAATCCGCGAAGTCGCCAATGTCGGCATGGGCAGGAAGGACGTCATCGCCTTCTGGTTCGGCGAGCCGGACGAAGTCACGCCTGACTTCATCCGCCAGGCCGGCATCGAGGCCCTGCAAAAAGGCGACACCTTCTACACCGAGAACTTCGGCATTCCTGAACTACGCGAAACCATCGCGCGCTACGTTTCCGAGCTGCACGCGCCGGTCTGCAAGGTCACGGCCGAGAACATCACGGTGACTAGCTCAGGCATGTCCGCGTTGATGCTGGCCAACCAGGCGTTGGTCGGGCCAGGCGACCGCGTCGTGATCGTCACGCCGGTCTGGCCCAACCTCGTGGAGATTCCCAGAATCCTCGGCGCGGATGCGGTTACGTTTGCGCTCGATTACACCGCCGCGGGCTGGAAGCTCGACCTGCAGCGGCTGCTGGCTACGCTCACGCCGGCGACGCGCATGCTTTGCATCAACTCGCCGAACAATCCGACCGGCTGGACTATCAGCCGCGACGAGCAGCGCGCCATCCTCGAGCATTGCCGCCGCCACGGCATCTGGATCCTGGCCGACGATGCCTACGAGCGCCTGTATTACGGCGCGACTGTGGCGCCATCCTTCCTCGACATCGCCGACGCCGGCGATCGCCTGGTCAGCGCCAACACGTTCTCGAAATCGTGGCTGATGACGGGCTGGCGCCTGGGCTGGCTCGTGGCACCGTCCGAACTGATGCCCTACCTCGGCACCCTGACGGAATACAACACCTCGTGCGCACCGGGCTTCGTGCAGCGCGCCGGCATCGTCGCCATCAAACAGGGTGAGCCGGTCATCGCGCGCACGCAACAACGCTTCCGCCATGCGCGCGATTTTCTGGCGGCCCGGCTCGCGGAAATCCCCGGCGTCGAAGCGCCGCTGCCCGCCGGAGCGATGTACACCTTCTTCAAGGTCCAGGGCGCCGCCGACAGCCTCGCCTTCTGCAAGCGCCTGATCGAGGAAGTCGGCCTCGGGCTTGCGCCGGGCATTGCATTCGGACCGGAAGGCGAAGGCTTCATCCGCTGGTGCTTCGCCTCCGGCGACGAACGGCTGCAGCAGGGCGTCGAACGCCTGCGGAAAATGATCCAGCATCACTAAGGCGCTTGCGTCGTGTTTCAAGACATTAAGTCTTGGACCACGGCGAGCACGGAGGACACGGAGGACACGGAGGAAAAGCAAGAACGAGGAATGGACTTGGGTATCAGGGTGGCGTCCGTCCGTGACTTTTATGGTACTAGCACGTACCAAGGTTTATCAACCATGAGTCGCCGGCACAGATCCATATTCTCCTGTTTCCGTTCTCCGTGTCCTAAAAGGGTACTCCGACGTGCTACGCACGTAGGGTATCCGTGTCCTAAAAGGGTACTCCACGCTTCGCGAGGGTATCCGTGGTTCAAGAATCGGGGTTGAATCACTAGCCAATGGGACAAACAACAATGGCGAAGCTGCACAACTACACGACCACAGTGCGCTGGACCGGGAACCTCGGCGCCGGCACGACGGGCTACAAAGACTACGGCCGCAACCACGAGATCAGCGCGCCGGGCAAGCCGGTGATTCTGGCGTCATCCGATCCCGCGTTTCGCGGCGATGCCTCGCGCTACAACCCGGAAGACCTGCTGGTCGCTTCGCTGTCGACCTGCCACATGCTCTGGTACCTGCACCTGTGCGCGGTCAACAAGGTTGTCGTCATCGACTACGAAGATCAAGCCGCCGGCATCATGGAAGTATCCGCCGAGGGCGGCGGCCGATTCCTGGAAGTGACCCTGCGGCCGCGGATCACCGTCAGCGCGGCATCGGCCCTCGACACCGCGCGCCACCTGCACCACGAAGCCCACGAGAAATGCTACGTGGCCAATTCGGTGAATTTCCCGGTCGGGTGTGAGCCGTTAATCCGCCGCGCGGATTAACGGCAGGGCCGCCCGACTTCGCTGGATACCGCGCTTCACCCATAAGGTTCGAGGGCCGAGGTTCGAGTAAGGGCCTGAATCTTTTCCACTCGGCCCTCGTACCTCGAACCTCGGCCCTTATCACTTCCCGGCCGCCCCCGACTGGTGCGCGCGCCGCACCGACGGCGGGCGCGTGGACGCGGCGATAGCCGGAGTGTAGGCTGTATCAAATCGGATTACGCCAATCAGCCGACGCGCTGGCACCCTTGCGGCCCGTGGCACGGTGATTGCGTTTGCACGGCGATGGCACAACGGCGGCTTACCGGCATCATGCCTGCAAAGCTGTCCATTCCTGGGGAGCGGTCGGCAAGGTGAGTACGGCCTCGAATTCGGACAAAGTCATTGCGTGGCCCGGGCGCTCCGCCGCGCGCACCCAATCGTCCGCGAACCCCGCGGACAAATCCGCCGCACCTTCCGGCAATGCCGTCGAAATCAGCGGGCTGTCGCTGACCTTCCAGACCGCCGACGCGCCGGTCGTCGCGCTCGACAATATCGACCTGCAGGTCCGCCGCGGTGAATTCGTTTCCTTCATCGGCCCCTCCGGCTGCGGCAAGACGACGCTGATGCGCGTCATCGCCGACCTCCAGGCGCCGAGCGCCGGCCACATCCTGGTCAACGGCGTGAGTCCCGAGCAGGCACGCCTGCAACGCGCTTACGGTTACGTATTCCAGGCGCCGGCGCTGTACGCCTGGCGCAACGTGTTGCGCAACGTGCTGCTGCCGCTGGAAATCATCGGCATGCCGGCGGCCGAACGCAGAACGCGCGCGCAAAAATATCTTGCCATGGTCGGGCTGTCCGGATTCGAGCGCAAGTTCCCGTGGCAGTTGTCCGGCGGCATGCAGCAGCGCGTGTCCATCGCGCGTGCGCTCGCCTTCGAGCCCGCGCTGCTACTGATGGACGAACCGTTCGGCGCGCTCGACGAAATCACCCGCGACCACCTCAACGAGCAACTGCTGCAGTTGTGGCACCAGACCGGCAAGACCGTGGTGTTCGTCACACATTCGATTTCGGAAGCGGTGTTCCTGTCGAACCGCATCGTGGTAATGAGCCCGCGTCCCGGGCGCATCCTCGAAGTCATCGAGAACAAGCTGCCGGCGGATCGCCGGCTGGATATCCGCGACACCACGGCGTTCCTGGAAGTGGCGCATCGCGTGCGCACGGCCTTGCGCGCCGGACACAGCTATGACGACTGACGCGATCGCGATGCCCGCGCCGTGGCGCGCGGCAGGCGGCGCCCGCTTCGCGTTCCACGCCGTGCCAGTGGCGACGCTCCTCGTCTTTCTGCTGGTGGCCTGGTATGCGTTCGCCGTGTGGCTCAACGCACCGCAGGTCATCGACCGCTTCGAGCGCGACGGCATCACCTGGAATGCGCGCCAGCTCGCGGAAAGCGCGTGGTCAATGGAGCGCCCGGTACTTCCCGCGCCGCACCAGATCGCACGCGACTTTTACGTGACCGTGTTCGCGACGCCGATCGACAGCAAGCGCAGCCTGGTCTATCACGCCGGCGTGACGGTATCGGCAACGCTGGTCGGTTTCGTTTTCGGCGCGCTGCTCGGCATCGCGCTCGCCATCGGCATCATTCACATGCCGATACTCGACCGCAGCCTGCTACCGTGGATCATCGCCTCGCAGACCGTGCCGATCCTGGCCATCGCGCCGATGGTCGTGGTCGTGCTCGGCAACTTGGGCTTCACCGGCCTGCTGCCCAAGGCGATCATCTCGATGTACCTGTGTTTCTTTCCGGTGACGGTCGGCGTGGTCAAGGGATTGCGCACGCCGGACCCGCTGCAAATCGACCTGATGCGCACTTACAGCGCGAACCGCGCGCAGGTGTTCCGCAAGCTGCGCTGGCCCTCGGCCACCGGCTTCCTGTTCGCCAGCCTGAAAGTCGCCATCGCCGGCAGCCTGATCGGCGCGATCGTCGGTGAGTTGCCCACCGGCGCGCAGGCCGGCCTCGGCGCGCGGCTGCTGACCGGCTCGTATTACGGACAGACCATGCAGATCTGGTCGGCGCTGATCATGGCGTCGCTGGTCGGCGTGATCCTGGTCAGCCTGGTTTCCCTCGCAGAGAAACTGGTGATGCGCCGGCAAGGGGCAGCGGCATGAGCAGGAAGCAGGGGCCCCGCTCCACGGGGATGCGACCGCCCGCGATTGCCGCCAGCTGCCGACATACGGACGCTTGCAACACTGGAATGGATATGGAGGCAGCGGCATGAGCAGGAAGCAGGGGCCCCGCTCCACGGGGATGCGACCGCCCGCGATTGCCGCCAGCTGCCGACACACGGACGCTTGCAACACTGGAATGGATACCGAGGCAGCGGCATGAACGCGAACCGGCGCCTTTACGCAATCGCGCTTGTGCTGATGGCGGCCGGCCTGTTCGCGCCGGCCGGCTGGTTGGCCAACACCGCCGCATTCTCCTTTGCGCTGATTGCCTGTGCCGGCGCGGCCGTTTGCCTGTGGCCAAGTTCGCCCACCGTCGATCATGTTGCCGCGACCGCCGGATTGATCGCTGGGGCGGCCGGCACGCTGGTACTGCTCTCCGGGCCCGGCCCCTTCGGCCTGCAGGCGCCCGGGCTGTGGCTGTTCGTCGCCGGCTGGACGGTGTTCCTGTGGCAGCGTCTCGACGTGCTCGCGCGCTCGGCCGGCCACGGCGTAGCGGCGCTGCTCGCGCCCGGCCTGTTCGGGCTGGCGCTACTTTATCTGTGGCAGGTGGTGGTAACCGGGTTCGCGGTGCCGCAGGTGCTGCTGCCCTCGCCTTCGCAGGTGGCGACCGTGCTCGGCAGCCGCAGCGACATCCTGTGGCCGGATTTCCGCCAGACCTTCCTCAAGGCAGTGCTGGCGGGTTTCGCCATCGGAAACACCGCCGGTTTCCTCACGGCGATGCTGGCGGACCGCATTCCCTTCCTCAAGCGCGGCCTGCTGCCGTTGTGCAACCTCGCCAGCGCCATGCCGATCGTGGGCATAGCGCCGATCATGGTGATGTGGTTCGGCTTCGACTGGGCTTCGAAGGCGGCCGTGGTCGCCGTGGTCACTTTCTTCCCGATGCTGGTCAACACGCTGGCCGGCCTGGCCTCGGTGGATGCCATGCACCGCGACCTGATGCATTCCTACGGGGCGAGCTTCGGCCAGACTTTCGCCAAGTTGCGGCTTCCCTCGGCGCTGCCCTTCGTGTTCAATGCGCTGAAGGTCAATTCGACGCTGGCACTGATCGCCGCCATCGTCGCCGAGTTCTTCGGCTCGCCGATACTCGGCCTCGGCTTTCGCATCAGTACGGAAGTGGCAAGGCTCAATGTCGATGTGGTCTGGGCGGTGATCGCGGTCGCCGCCCTGGCCGGTTCGGTTTTTTATGGCGCGATCGCCGCGCTCGAGCGGGTGTTCACGTTCTGGCACCCGTCCTATCGGCGATGATCGCTTTTCGCTGTTATATTTTTTGGTGGAAATATCAGGAGAGCAAAAAATGAAAACCCGTATTTTTCTGTCGTTACTGGTGTTGTTCGCGTTTGGCAGTCCCGCCGCTTCTGCGCAGGACAAGCTCACCCTGCAACTGAAGTGGGTCACCCAGGCACAGTTCGCCGGCTATTACGTTGCGAAAGACAAGGGCTTCTACAAGGAAGCCGGGCTGGACGTGACGGTGAAAGCCGGCGGCCCGGACATCAACCCGAGCCAGGTCATCGCCGGCGGCGGCGCCGACGTCATCGTCGACTGGATGCCCTCCGCACTCGCCACGCGCGAAAAAGGCGTGCCGATCGTCAACATCGCGCAGGTGTTCAAGCGCTCCGGCATGATGCTGACCTGCCGCAAGGATTCCGGCATCAAGTCGCCGAAAGATTTCGCCGGTCGCACGCTCGGTGTCTGGTTCTACGGTAACGAGTATCCGTTCCTGTCGTGGATGGACAAACTCGGCTACAAGACCTCCGGGGATGCCAACGCGGTCAAGGTGCTCAAGCAGGGCTTCAACGTCGATCCGCTGCTGCAGAAGCAGGCCGACTGCATCTCCACCATGACTTACAACGAATACTGGCAGTTGATCGAAGCCGGAATGAAGGCCGACCAGCTGATCGTGTTCAAATATGAAGACCAGGGCGTGGCCACACTGGAAGACGGCCTGTACGCGCAGGAGAAATCCATTGCCGATCCGGCGATGGCGGCCAAGCTGGCGAAATTCCTGAAGGCTTCGCTCAAAGGCTGGGACTACGCCATCAAGCACCAGGACGAAGCCGTGAAAATCGTGCTCGCGAATGACGCGTCCGGCGCGCAAACCGAAGGCCACCAGAAGACGATGATGCAGGAAATCGCCAAGCTGGTGGAAGGCGGCAAGCTGGGTTATCTGGAACCGGCGGCCTACGATCGCACGGTGAAGACGCTGCTGAGCGGCAAGTCCGACCCGGTCATCAGCAAGAAGCCGCAGGGCGCGTATACGCACAAGATCTGGGAAGCGGCACAGAAGTGAGAAGGGCCGTGACGACGGACACGTGACTATCGTGACTATCGTGACTGTCGTGAATTCGTGAATGTCGTGCCCCGCGGCGCGGGATACCGGGCTCCGCCCATAATTGGTGATGCATAGAGCCGCGGCCCGTTTGGGCCGCGGATGCGACGAGGAGAAAGGATCGAGCATGGCAAACCTCAGGGCAGGACTGATCCAGATGGGGCTCAAGGGCACCACCGATATGTCGCCGCAGCAGATTCGCGACAAGATGGTGGAAGCGCATCTGCCGCTGATCGATGCGGCCGGCAAGAAGGAAGTGCAGGTGTTGTGTTTCCAGGAAGTGTTCACGCAGCCCTACTTCTGCCCGAGCCAGGACAAGAAGTGGTATCGCGCGGTCGAGAAAATCCCCGACGGGCCGACCACGCAACTGATGCGCGAGTACGCGAAAAAATACTCGATGGTCATCGTCGTGCCGATCTTCGAGGAGGAGATGCCCGGCGTGTACTACAACGCCGCGGCGGTCATCGACGCCGATGGCAAATATCTCGGCAAATACCGCAAGAACCACATTCCGCAGGTCGCCGGCTTCTGGGAAAAATTCTTCTTCAAGCCCGGCAACCTCGGCTACCCGGTCTTCGACACGGCCTACTGCAAGCTCGGCGTCTACATCTGCTACGACCGCCATTTCCCGGAGGGCTGGCGCGCGCTGGGGTTGAACGGCGCCGAATACGTGGTGAATCCCTCCGCGACGGTGGCGGGCCTGTCCCAGTACCTGTGGGAAATCGAGCAGCCTGCGGCGGCGGTGGCCAACGGCTATTACGTCGGTGCGATCAACCGCGTCGGCACGGAACAGCCCTGGGACATCGGCAAGTTCTACGGCTCCAGCTACTTCGTTAATCCGCGCGGCAAGATCATCGCCCAGGC
>JBDTRK010000094.1:0-13293 GCA_039931685.1 Betaproteobacteria bacterium
GCGGATACCCTACGTGCGCAGCACGTCGGAGTACCCTTTCAGGACGCGGAGGAAAGGCAAGAGCAAGAAAATGTATTCGGGTACAAATCCCTTCGTGATTCATGAAACATCGATTTACGGTATAGGTCCGCGAACAGTTTCATCGCCTCATATTCCCGGGCTGCTTTTCTCCTTTTTTGTATTTCCTCCGCGTCCTGAAAGGGTACTCCGACGTGCTACGCACGTAGGGTATCTGCGTCCTCTGCGGTGCGAGCGAGTCTTTAACAGTTGGAGGGTCGATATTACTTGCTGTACTTGGCGATGAGATCGCGCGCGGCCTTGAGCAACGCCTTGCCGTCCGCACCCCTGGCATCCGCATCCTCAACCCAGCCGTCGATCACCGGCTGCGCGATTTTCTTCCATTGCTCGATCTCTTCATTCGAGATGACGTTCACGATGCCGCCGGTCTTCTTCTTGTTTAGGACTTCGACTTCATCGAACAGGCGGCCGAGCTGCGCTGACAGCCCGATGCCGCTGTTGGCGTCGATGACCTTCTTCAGGTCGGCAGGCAGGCCGTCGTATCGGGCCTTGTTCATCGCCAGGATGAATACCGAGGTGTAAATCATCGGTTGCGAGGCAGCCGGGCCACTGTGATACCGGGTCAATTCGTCGACCTTCAGCGCCGGCATGACCTCATAGGGCAGTAGCGTGCCGTCGATGACGCCTTTTGAAAGGGCTTCGGGCACCTGCGGCACCGGCATGCCGACCGGCGTGGCGCCGAGCGCCGCGAGCATCTTGGTTGTCTGCCGGGTGGGCGCGCGCACTTTCATGCCGCGCAGGTCGGAACGCTGCACAATCGGCTTCTTGATCATGCTGAACACGCCGCCACCGTGGACATGAAACGCGATCATGTGCACATCCTTGAATTCATCCGCGTCATGCAGCCGCACGTAATCCCACAACGCCTTGCTGGTGGATTCGGCATTTTTCACCATGAACGGCAATTCGAAGACTTCGACCAGCGGGAAGCGGCCGGCAGAATAGCCCGCCACCGTCCAGATCACATCGACCACGCCATCCTTGACCTGATCGTAGAGTTGCGGCACCGAGCCGCCGAGCTGCATCGACGGATAGATCTGGCACTTGATGCGGCCTTTCGATTCGGCCGTGATTTTCTCGCACCACGGTTCCAGCACCTTCTGGTGCGCCGTCGAGGACGGTGGAAGAGGATGGTGCACTTTCAGAATGATTTCCTGCGCCTGCCCCACGCCGCCGCCCGCCAACATCGCCGCAACAGCAATCACCCGCAACCATTTCATCATTGCTCTCCTCCGTTCGGATTCCGCGCTTTACCCGGCATGCTGCGCTGCAGCCGGACTGCTTCAGCATGAAGTCGATGGTAAACTCGCATTCATCTGCGCATCAATACATACAACGATAGCAAGAGGAATAGCGCGTGGCAAAGACCATTGATTATTACTTTTCCCCGATGTCGCCCTGGACTTATTTCGGCCATGGGCGCCTGCAGGATATCGCCGGCCGTCACGGCGCCGTGATTGCGCCGAAACCGGTGGACTACGGCCGCATTTTTCCGCTTTCAGGCGGGCTGCCAGTCACCAAACGTCCGCCGCAGCGCCAGGCCTATCGCCTGGTTGAACTCGAGCGCTGGCACAAGTACCTTGGCTTGCCGATGAACATCCAGCCGCGTTTTTTCCCCTACGACGGCAAGCTCGCCGCGCTGGTCATCATCGCAGCCGGCCACACCGGCAAGGACATGCAGCTGGCACTGGCGTTCATGCGCGGATGCTGGGCCGAGGAGAAGAACATGGCGGACGAAACCGAGGTCGTCGCGGCCATTCGCGCTGCCGGACTGGACAGCGACGCGCTGCTCAAGCAGGCCAATGCGCCGGATACGGCCCGCCAATTCGATGCCTTTACCGACGAAGCAATTGCACGCCAGGTGTTCGGCGCGCCGACCTACGTCTACCGGGACGAATTGTTCTGGGGACAGGACAGGTTGGAGTTTCTCGATCGGGCGCTGGCGGCGTGAAAAGCAGGACTGAGCGACGAGGACTGAGTAAGGGCAAAACAACATCTGCGTGGGAGAAAAGACGGTCGACGACGCAATGTCCCGATAGGTTCTTACTCAGTCCTCAGCACTCAGTCCTCAGTCCTGCCTTTCATTCCGTGTTATGCAGCCGCGTCTTGAATCCGGCCGCTTCGACGGCGCTGATAACCTGGCGCACATGATCGTGGCCGCGCGTCTGCAGCACGAAATCCACTATGGCGGACTGCACCGGCAGGCGCGTGAAGGCGCGCTCGTGGTGAACTTCCTCGATGTTGGCGTTGGCCTGGGCCAGCGCGGCGGTGACTTTCGCCAGCGAACCGGGCAGGTCGCGCAGTTCGACCTGCAATCGTGCCAGGCGACCGGTGCGCACCATGCCGCGCTCGATGATGTCGGCCAGCGTGAGCGGGTCGATGTTGCCGCCGCAAAGTACGATGCCTGCTTTCTTGCCGGCAAAGCGTTCCCGGTTGCGCAGCAGCCCCGCGAGCCCGGCGGCACCGGCGCCCTCCACCACGGTCTTTTCGACCTCCAGCAATAACAGCATCGCCTCTTCGAGATCGCCTTCGTCCACCAGGACGATGTCCTCGACCAGCCGGCGGACGATCTCAAGCGTGAGCTTGCCCGGCTCCCTTACCGCGATGCCTTCGGCGATCGTGTTGCTGCCGAACTCCGGCTTTACTCCCTTCACGGCTGCATACATGGAGGGAAAGCGCGCTGTCTGCACACCGATCATTTCGATGCCGGGCCTGATCGCCCTGGCCGCACTTGCCATGCCGGCGATCATGCCGCCACCGCCAATCGGCACGATCAACACGTCGAGGTCAGGCTGCGCTTCGAGCATCTCCAGTGCGATGGTGCCCTGGCCGGCGATGACTTTCTCGTCGTCGTAGGGATGCACGAGGGTGAGCCGCCGTTGCGTCATCAGTTGCAATGCGTGGGCCTTGGCTTCGTCAAAATTCTCGCCATGCAAGATGACTTCGGCGCCAAACGCACGGGTCTGCTCGACTTTCACGTTCGGAGTGAAACGCGGCATCACGATCACGGCAGGAATGCCCAGCCGCCTGGCGTGATAGGCCACACCCTGGGCATGGTTGCCGGCCGAAACAGCGATGACGCCCGCCTTGCGCTGTGCCGCATCGAGCGACAGCAACTTGTTCAGCGCGCCGCGTTCCTTGAAGGAGGCGGTGAACTGGTGATTCTCGAATTTCAGATAGACCTGCGCGCCGCTAATGTCCGACAGGGTGCGCGACAACAGGCAGGCGGTATTGAGCACGGCGCCCGAGATGGCCGCTGCCGCGGCGCGAACATCCTGCAGGGAAACCGGCATTGTCTGGGTCCGCAAAAAAAGGTAGCGGCACTGTATCTTGACGAGTCAGGTGCAGGCAACAGGAAATGCGCCGCGGCCGCTCACGACCAGTGCAAATCGGTCGTAACAGACCATATGTATGGTGCGGGGTGCGGTTTGAATCGTGTCGATCGCGGCAGGGATGGCTACAATGGGGCGGCCAATGAATTCAATGCCACCAATTCTGCGTCGTCTGGCTCCCGTTCGCCGCGAGGAAATCTCGGCCATGCTGTGGTCATTCGCCTACTTTTTCACGCTGTTGTGTAGTTACTACGTGATCAGGCCGGTGCGCGACGAAATGGGCATCCAGGGAGGCATCAGCAACCTGCCCTGGCTGTTCAGCGGGACCTTTCTTGCCATGCTCGCGGCCGTGCCGCTGTTCGGCTGGGTGTCCTCGCGTTTTCCGCGCCGCACGCTCCTGCCGATGATCTATCTGTTCTTTGCCGCGAACCTGTTGCTGTTTTACGCGCTGATGGAATCCGGCCTGGTCCCGGCGATCACGGCGCAGGCATTCTTCATCTGGGTAAGCGTCTTCAATCTGTTCGTGGTGTCCGTGTTCTGGAGTTTCATGGCGGATCTGTTCCGCAACGAGCAGGCGCGCCGCCTGTACGGTTTCATTTCCGCCGGCGGCAGCGCGGGTGCGCTGGCGGGACCGCTGATCACCGCGACGCTGGCCCCCGCGATCGGCCCCGCCAACCTGTTGCCCGTATCCGCAGCCCTGCTATGCGCTTCGGTGGGATGCATCCTGCGGCTCGGCGCGTGGTCCAGGCGCCATCCTTCCGAGCGCCGAGCGCCTCCGGAAAATGTCGACGAGCCGCTCGGTGGAGGCATATTCTCCGGCATCACGCTGGTGCTGCAGTCGCCCTACATGATCGGCATCTGCATTTACGTGATGCTCGGCACGCTGCTCGGCACCTTTCTTTATTTCCATCAGGCCAATATCATCGCCATCGAAATTCCTTCGCCGGAGCATCGCACTGCCCTGTTCGCCAGGATCGATCTGACGGTGAATGCACTGACGCTGTTCTGCCAGCTATTCGTGGTCGGGCGCCTGGTGGGACGCCTTGGCGTGGCCGGCACCCTGCTCCTGCTTCCCATTGCCGGCGCCATCGGTTTCTTCGCCGTCGGCCTGTTTCCCACCCTGGCCGTGCTGGTCGTGTTCCAGGTGATGCGCCGCGCCGGCGAGTACGCGATCGCGAAGCCGGCTCGCGAAATTCTGTTCACGGTGCTGAACCGGGAGGAGAAATACAAATCGAAGAACGTGATCGACACCGTCGTGTTCCGCGGCGGCGACGCCGCCAGCGGCTGGCTGTTCGAGGGATTGCGCATGCTCGGCCTGGGATTTTCCGGCATCGCCTTCATCGGCGTGCCGGTCGCGCTGCTGTGGGCGGGCACCGGCTGGATGCTGGGACGCTCGCAGGACGACATGCGCAGAAGAAACGAAGCCATCAGGAGGCCAGATGAACCCGCTCCACGATCCGGCACGACGCCGGCTGATGCAGGCGCTGGCAGCGGCCAGCGTGTCGGCGATGCCAGCCCTGTCGTTCGCTGACGCCGCTTCTGCCGTGCTGAAACGGCCGATACCCTCGAGCGGCGAATTACTGCCGGCGGTCGGCCTGGGCACCTACCAGAGTTTCGACGTCGGCTCCGGCGCAGCGCAGCGCGAGCCGGTTAAGGAAGTCCTGCGCCTGTTCGCCCAACTCGGCGGCAAGCTGGTCGACAGCTCGCCAATGTATGGCCGCTCGGAAGCCGCGGTCGGCGACCTCGCCCGGGAGCTCGGCCTGTCTGGCGGGTTGTTCATGGCCACCAAGGTGTGGACCAGCGGCCGCGACGCAGGTATCCGCCAGATGGAGGAGTCCCTGCAGCGCATGAAGGTCGAACGCATGGATCTGATGCAGATCCACAATCTGCTCGACTGGAAAACGCACCTGGGTACCTTGAAGCAGTGGAAAGCCGATGGCCGCATCCGCTATATCGGCATCACCCATTACCACGCCGGCGCCTATGCCGACCTGGAACGCCTGATGAAGACGAAGGACTTCGATTTCGTGCAGTTCAATTATTCGATCGCGGAACGCGAGGCCGAGGCACGCATCCTGCCGCTCGCGCGCGAACTGGGTATCGCCGTGATCATAAACCGGCCGTTCGCGCAGGCGAGCCTGTTCTCCGGCGTTCGCGGCAAGCAAGTGCCGCCCTGGGCGGCCGAGTTCGACTGCCAGTCGTGGGGCCAGTTCTTTCTCAAATACATCCTCGGCCATGACGCTGTAACCTGCGTGATTCCCGCCACCGGCAAGCCGCAGCATCTGATGGACAATATGGGTGCGGGAACAGGGAAACTTCCCGATGAAATAATGCGCGCGAAGATGGCCGCGTTCATGGACGGCCTGTAGTTTTCACACCAGGGAGATGCATTCATGTCGCGTTGGCAAGCACGCCGCGAACGCTTTCGTTCACTACTTTCCGGCAACACGTGCGTTTATCCCGGATCCGTGTTCGACCCGATTTCCGCCCGCATTGCCGAGGATCTCGGTTTCGAAGTCGGCATGTTCGCCGGCTCGGTGGCATCGATGACCGTTCTCGGCGCGCCCGACCTCATCGTCTTGACCTTGACTGAATTCGCTGCACAGGCGCACCGCATCTGTCGTGCGGGCGACCTGCCCTTGCTGTGCGATGCGGACCACGGCTATGGCAACGCGCTCAATGTCATGCGCACCATCGAGGAACTGGAAACCGCCGGTGTGGCGGGTCTTTCCATCGAGGATACCGAACTGCCCAGTCCATTTGGCAGCGTCGGCAAACCGCGCCTGCTTTCGATCGAGGAAGGCGTGGGCAAGATGCGCGCGGCAGTTGCCGCCCGCTGCGATCCCGGACTCGTCATCGCGGCACGAACCGGCGCGCCCTCGATCAGCGGCATTGCCGACACGATCGCTCGTGCCAAGGCCTATGCCGCAACGGGCGTCGACGCCATTTTCCTGATCGGTATCAAATCGCGCAGCGATCTGGAGGCAGTGGCCGCACAAGTGAGGCTGCCGCTGATCCTCGGCGGCGCCGGCAAGGACATCATGGATCGTGACCTGCTCGCGCGGCACGGCGTGCGCGTGTGCCTGCAGGGACACCAGCCTTTCGCCGCGGCGGTGCGCGCCGTGCACGACACGTTGAAGGCCTTGCGTGACGGCGCCGCGCCGGATGAGATCGAAACTGCGGCAAGCGACGAAATGATGAAAAAGTTCACGCGCAACGACGACTATGTACGCTGGATGAAGGATTGGCTCTAGGGCCTAACGCCTGCCGCTCACCGCAGTGGATTCTTCACAATACGCCTTGAGGGGTACGCGGAGGACGCAGAGGAAATACGGAGGAAAAAAGTCCTAGTGGTCGAGAGATCAACTGCCGATGGTCCGTCGCAATGAAAATTGGCGAAACGTATGGTCGATCAGTAACTCCAATTTACGTATCTCAATGCATTCCTCACTACTATTTTTCCTCTGCGTCCTCCGCGGCCTCCGCGGTGAGCGCTTGAGTTCTAGAGTAGGCCCCGCGAAGCAAGATTGCGCATCAGGTCGTTTATGCCGTAAGTCCATGGCGCGACCTTGTCGCAGTGATTGACCCGGTTCACCAGCATGCCGAGCGTGTCAGCCCGAATCGACACGACATCGCCGACACGGTGGGTAAAACCCTTGCCGGGCTGGTCGCGGTCCTGCACCGGCGCGAACTGGGTGCCCAGAAAAAGCATGGTGCCGTCGGGATACTGATGCGTGCGATTCACCGCCTGGCCGGCGAGGTCAAGCGGGTCGCGGCTGATGTTGGACAGGTGGCTTTCGCCGGCAAGCGTATAGCCTTCGGGGCCCGCGACTTCGATGTGAATGTGCGTGCGGCGCAGATCGTCGATGCCATAGTGGGCATCGAACAGGCGGATGAAAGGCCCGATCGCGCAACTGGCATTGTTGTCCTTGGCTTTGCCCAGCAGCAGGGCGCTGCGTCCTTCGAAATCGCGCAGGTTGACGTCGTTGCCAAGCGCGGCACCGACTACTTTTCCGGCACGATTGATTGCCAGCACCACTTCCGGTTCCGGATTATTCCAGATGGAATCTGCGCGCACGCCGATTTCCGCGCCCAGGCCGACGGCCGACATGGGCTGGGACTTGTTGAACACTTCCGCATCCGGACCGATGCCGACCTCCAGGTATTGCGACCAGAGGTTACGTTTGATCAGAGATTCCTTGACGCGTTTAGCTTCGGGTGTTCCCGGCTTGATGGTCTTGATTTCGGTACCGATCTCCGCACCGATGGAGCTGCGGATCGCCGCGGCCTGATCGAGGTCGCCCTTGGCGTGCTCCTCGATGACGCGCTCGAGCATGCTGGACACGAAAGTGACCCCACAGGCACGCAGCGCCTGCAGATCGCAGGGCGTGAGCAGGTAAGGTTTTGCGGCATCGCGACGGTCGGCATGCGCATTGGCGACGAGGTCGGCGGTCGCAGCGATCGGCCTGGCCCAACCACTGCGGACCGCATCGCGTACGACCTTGACCGGATTCTGCAGATTGAGCAATTCGCTGACAGTGGGCACGACGCTGGCCAGGTCCCATGTTTGGTCGTCGGTAACGAGCACCGGACTGGGTCCGGCATTGCGTCCCGGCACCCAGGCGCGCCCCACCAGCGTCGCCTGACCCGCATCCACCGGCAGGACTTGTTGCACCGAGAACTTCATGTTCTGCCTCCGGTCAATCGTGACGGTTCATCAGGAAAAACATCTCGGGCGCGCATTCCGGCGCGCACAACGCGACCCAGCCCTCACTCGGCGAACGGAATCCGAAATAGGCATCCATCGGCCGGCCGCGGTCATTGCGTGCGACGAGTTTGACGACGCGGGCAGGCGGCGTGGCATCGGGATACGTGACCAGCGTCTTGACGAACAACTGGTGAAGCTGGTTGATTTCGCCAGAAGACAGCTCCGTGGTATGAAAGTCAACGAAGTAGCGGCCGCCGGCTTCGGAGCGTGACTCGATCGGCGCAAAAGCGGGGATCGAGGGCCGATCGAAGAAACTGCCCGGGAAGCGCCACGCCCAGCCGTCGCCGGCAACGATCATCTGCGCCGAAGGCGTGCAGATCAGTGCCGCCGCAACGCCAATCGATTCAGGCAGGACGTGCGCGAGATTTTCTGGGGGATGCTCGCAATCGACCAGTCCTGCATCAGCGGACTCCTTCTCGGAATGGGCAAAAGCCTGCAGGCAGACGACGACCAACAATAGTGGCAGGCAACGTATTGACATGGATTCCCCCGGTTGATTTTCACGAAATTATACAGATCGCCGCCCGCGCAATGCGTCGATGTCCTGCTGCACCGCACCCGGACATCGTAGAATCGATGCCTGTGCGAAAAACATTTCTTCTGCCCCATGCTTGAGCGCGCGCTGGTATTTCTCGATCTGGAGACAACCGGTGCGACGGCGCATTCCGACCGCATCACCGAAATCGGACTGGTGGAAGTCGACCATGGCCGCCATCTCGGCGAGTGGAGTTCGCTGGTGAATCCGCAGCGGCCGATTCCGCAGATGATCGAATCGCTGACCGGCATCAGCGACGCGATGGTGGCCGATGCGCCAACTTTTGCCGAACTCGCGCACGAGCTGTACCGGCGGCTGGCCGGAAAAACGCTGGTTGCCCACAATGCCCGCTTCGACTTTTCATTTCTGCAGAATGAGTTCCGGCGCGTCGGCCTGAAGTATGCGCCGGAAGTGCTTTGCACCGTCAGGTTGTCGCGCCGCCTCTATCCGCAGGAGCGCCGCCACAACCTGGACAGCCTGATCGAGCGTCACGGGCTGACCTGCGACGGCCGCCATCGCGCGCTGGCCGACGCGCGCGTGCTATGGGACTTCACGCAGCATATCCATCAGGATATCGGCCACGCCGACATTGCCGGCGCGGTCGCGGAGCAACTGCGCAAACCGCAGCTGCCGCCCGGCCTTCCGGCCGACCTGCCGGAGCGCATTCCGGAAGCCCCGGGCGTGTATGCCTTCTTCGCGCAGGACAACGTCGCCCTGCATGTGGGCAAGAGCGTCAATCTACGTGCGCGGGTGATGTCGCATTTCGGCACCGACAAGCTTCCGGCATGGCGCACGACCAGCGTAATTTCGCGCGTCGAATGGGAGGTGGCCACCGGCGAACTGGGCATGCTCATCCGGCACAGGCACTGGTTGCAACGCTTGCAGCCACTGCATAACAGCACGCCGCGGCCGCATGAGGAATGCTGGGCATTGCAGTGGGACGCGCTCGCCGGGCCGGCGATTCCCTTGCCGGTCGACACCGCCGGCCTCGACGCGGATAGCCGCTCCGGCCTGCATGGGATGTTCCGGTCACGCCGGACCGCGCTCAATGCAATGCGCAAGATAGCCGACGAACACGGCCTGTGCCACATCGGCAGCGGGCTGCAATCCGGTCCGGGACCCTGCCTCGGTTTTCAGCTCAAGCGCTGCCGCGGCCTGTGCGTCGGCCAGGAATCCACGATGGCGCACTCGATGCGCCTGATGCAGGCTATGCACGCGCTGCGTCTGCGCGACTGGCCGCATGCCGGGCCGATCGGCGTGCGCGAGCATGATGCGGTGAGCGGTCGTACCGAGATTCACGTGCTGGATCGCTGGCGCCACATTGGCACGGCGGCGGCCGATACGGACCTGGAGAACATTCTGCAGGCCCGCGCCGACGCCCCTTTTGATTCGGGTATCTACAAGATTCTCGTGCAGTACTTCAGATCGCCATCCCGGGGCAGCGACATCGTCACGCTGGCTTGACCGCTCAGTGCCGGTCGAGAAAGCCGGCCAGCGCCTCGTTGAATGCCGCGGGCTGCTCGAGGTTGGACAGATGGGATGCCGACGGGATGACGACCAGCTCGGATCGAGCAATGACGTCGTGAATCGCCCGCGACATGGCCACCGGCGTGCCGGCGTCCTGCTCGCCGACGATGATTTGCACCGGACATTTGATCGCACCGAGACGATCGGTCAGATTGATCTGCGGAATGGCCTTGCAGCAACCGACATAGCCTGAAGGGCTGGTATTGCGGATCATCTGGCCCACGCGCCCCATCATCTGTTTGTTGGCCCTATAGAACGGCTCGGTGAACCAGCGCTGCAAAGTCGGCTCCACCAGCGGCTCCATGCCGTGTTCAGTGGCGATCTTGATGCGCCCTTCCCATATCGGCGCGGCCTCCGGCGGCATCCGGCTCGACGTATCGCATAAGACCAGGCTGCGCAGCCGCCCCGGATGCCGCAGTGCGAAAGTCATGCCGATCATGCCGCCCATGGACAGGCCGACGAAGTGCGGCGCCTCCATCGACAGCCCGTCAAGCAAGCCCAGCAAATCATCGGACAACATATCCAGCGTGTACGCGCCATCGGGCGCCGCGCTGTCGCCATGACCGCGCGTATCGAAACGAAGCACGCGATAGCGAGATTTGAGCAACTGCGCCTGCTCGTCCCACATCGTGCGATCACAGGCCAGCGAGTGGCTCATCACCACCCAGGGGCCTTGCCCCTCGATCGTGTAATTGATCTCGATGCCGTTGGTTTTTGCCTTCATCGTGCCTCCCTTGGATCGGCGCAGTATAGGGCCGCCCGCGTAGCGCTTCAATGCCGAACCCGCGTCGCCGGATTCGTCGTAACATTCCCATCGACACCGCCACCGTGCGGAAATACAAAACCAGGAAGAGGGAGGATATCTTGAGGCTTGTTCAATTCATGGATCGTTCCGGCGCGCGCCGGGTTGCCGTTTCCGAGGACGGCAAGACTTTGCGTGTGCTCTCCAACGTGACGCGCGTTTACGACCTGGCACTGGCGGCCGCCCGCGCCAATTCCTCTCTCGAATCCGCGGCCAGCGCAAGCATCGGCACGCAGACGCTCAGCTACGACGACGTCGCAAACGAAAAACGGCTGCTGCCGCCGCTCGATCATCCCGATCCTTACCGCTGCCTGATTACCGGCACGGGCCTATCGCACCTGGGTAGCGCCGCCGCGCGCGACTCGATGCACACGAAATTGCAGAAGGACGAATCCGAACTGACCGACTCGATGAAGATGTTCAAGTGGGGCATGGACGGCGGCAAGCCGGCGCCGGACCGGATTGGCACTGCACCAGAGTGGTTCTACAAGGGTGACGGCCGCTGCGTGGTTGCGCCGGAAAAGGAACTCGAGTTGCCGGCCTATGCGCTCGATGGCGGCGAGGAAGTCGAAGTCGTCGGCCTGTACGTCATCGGCGATCGCGGTGAAGTGATGCGTGTCGGATTTGCGCTCGGCAACGAGTATGCGGATCATGTCATGGAGCGCCAGAATTATCTCTACCTGGCGCATTCCAAGTTGCGCCAGTGTTCGTTCGGACCGGAATTGCTGCTGGGCGCGCTGCCCGCCTCGGTGAGCGGACGCGCACGCCTGGTACGCGATGGCAAGGAAATCTGGGCCGAGGACTGGTTGTCCGGGGAAGACAACATGTGTCATTCGATCGCCAACCTGGAACATCATCACTTCAAGTATCGCGACTTCCGCCAGCCCGGTGACATGCATGTGCATTTCTTCGGCGCTGCCACCGGCAGTTTCACCAAGAAAATAGAAACCAGGATCGGCGACATTTTCGAGATCCAGGCAGCGCCCTTCGGCCATCCGCTGCGCAACCCGCTCGGTGCGGCGCGCGAAAAGGACCATCTGGTCAGCGTGCGTGCCCTGTGAGCAAACTGCACGTGGTGTTCGGCACCGGTCCGCTGGGCCTGGCGGTCATGCGTGAGCTGCGCAGCCAGGGCAAACACGTGCGCATGGTGAGCCGCTCCGGCCGTGTGCATTTCGACAAGGATGCGCAGACGGAAGTGGGCGGCGTCGATGCCAGCGACGCATCGCAATCCCGGGAAGCCTGCGAAGGCGCGACAGCCGTGTATCACTGCATAGGCTTGCCCTACCCGCGCTGGGCGGAATTTCCGTCCATTGCCGCCGGCATCGTCGCCGGCGCCTCGTCCGCCGGCGCGAAGCTCGTCTATGCGGACAATCTTTACGCGTATGGTGCAGTGGACCGACCGATGACCGAGGACCTGCCCTTGAATGCCACGACCCGGAAAGGTCGCATCCGTGCCAGCATTGCCCAATCGCTGATGGGCTTGCACAGCGCGGGGAAGCTACGCGTTGCGATCGGACGCGGGTCGGACTTTTTCGGGCCTTTCGCCACCGACGCTGCAATGATGGGCAGTCGTGTGTTCGGCCGTGCACTGCAGGGCAAGGCGGCACAGGTGGTCGGTAATCCGGACCGGCTGCACACCTACACGTTCATCGATGATTTCGGCAAGGCGCTGGTCACACTGGGCGAGCACGACGCAGCGCTGGGCAAGGCCTGGCATGTGCCGAGCGCGCCGGCAACCACCACGCGCGGCTTCGTCGAGAAGGTTTACGCTGCACTCGGCAAGCCCGCGAGGCTGAGCGCCGCGCCGCGTTTCGCGCTCGCCCTGCTGGGGAAGTTCGACGACAACGTCAAGGAACTCCGCGAGATGCTCTACCAGTTCGAACGCAATTTCGTCATGGATTCGGGCCCCTGCGAAGCGACGTTCGGCGTACAACCGACGCCGCTGGATGATTCCATTCGCCAGACGCTCGACTGGTACCGTGCCCGTGCATCCACGTAAAAAATAAGAGGCCGCATTGCGGCCCCCGCAGTTGACGCATAACTGCGCGCTCAACCCGCCATCGGGTCCTTTTCGATGCGCGCGTAGGCCGGGTGAAAATCGGCGGCGGCCGATTTCAGTGGAGCCTAACCTTCAGTTTAGGTCGGAACTAATGTGGATTGATTCGAAGTTTTAGTTGCGGCCGCCTCGCTTAACTTATGCGCAGGGGCGCATTGGTTAGCCTTCACTGAAATGTCGAGTTCCCTGCCTTCG
>JBDTRK010000095.1:0-13133 GCA_039931685.1 Betaproteobacteria bacterium
AGATCAAGAGTGTGCAGAACACTCGCAAGATCACCAAGGCGATGGAAATGGTCGCTGCGTCGAAAATGCGCAAAGCGCAGGAGCGCATGCGCGCTGCTCGACCCTACGCCGAAAGGATTCGCAATGTCGCGGCGCATATTTCGCACGCCAATCCCGAGTACCGCCATCCTTTCCTGATTGCGCGTGATACGGTAAAGCGCGTCGGCATCATTGTGATCACCACCGACAAGGGCCTGTGCGGGGCGCTCAATACCAACGTGCTGCGCATGGCGCTAAACCAGTACAAGCAGTGGCAGACCGAAGGCGAAGAGATCGACGTCTGCTGCATCGGCGGCAAGGGCCTTGGCTTCATGCAACGTCTTGGCGCGAACGTCATTTCGCAGTCAACCGCATTGGGCGACCGGCCCAAACTGGACGATCTGATCGGTGCCGTCAAGATCATGCTGGATGGCTACATCAAGGATCGCTTCGACCGCGTGGTCATTTTCTACACCCGCTTCGTCAACACCATGAAGCAAGAGGCGGTGATGGAGCAACTGTTGCCCCTCACAGGAGAGCGCATCGGCACGCCCGAAGGCAACTGGGACTATATCTACGAGCCCGAGGCCAAAATAGTGTTGGATCAGGTTCTCACGCGTTACATCGAGGCCGTGGTCTATCAGGGCGTTTCGGAGAATATGGCGTCGGAGCAATCGGCGCGCATGGTTGCAATGAAGTCCGCCTCGGACAACGCTGCGACCCTGATTGACGAACTGACCCTGATTTACAACAAAAGCCGGCAGGCCGCGATCACGAAGGAATTGTCAGAGATCGTCGGCGGTGCTGCGGCCGTATGAAGCCCCGGCGCGACGAGTATTTTTTAAACGAATTCGACCTACGTACTAGGAAAATATCATGAGCCAAGGAACGATCGTCCAGTGCATCGGTGCGGTGACCGACATTCAGTTTCCGCGTGAAGCGATGCCGAAAATCTATGATGCGCTGGTGCTCGAAGAGTCCAAGGACGCTTCCTTTGCCGAGAAGGGCCTCACCTTCGAAGTCGAGCAGCAGCTTGGTGACGGGGTAGTTCGCTGCATCGCGCTGGGCTCCTCCGATGGCCTGCGCCGCGGCATGAAAGTGACCAACACCGGCGCCGCCATCTCCGTGCCGGTTGGTATCGGCACGCTGGGCCGCATCATGGATGTACTCGGCCGGCCGATCGACGAGGCCGGACCGATCAAATCCGACGAACGCCGTTCCATCCACCAACAGGCGCCGAAGTTTGCCGAACTGTCGCCGTCCGTCGACCTGCTCGAAACCGGCATCAAGGTCATCGACCTGGTATGCCCGTTCGCCAAAGGCGGAAAAGTCGGCCTGTTCGGCGGCGCGGGTGTGGGCAAGACGGTGAATATGCTTGAGTTGATCAACAACATTGCAAAACAACATTCGGGCTTGTCGGTGTTCGCCGGCGTCGGCGAACGTACCCGCGAAGGCAACGATTTCTACCACGAAATGTCGGAAGCCGGCGTAATCAAGCTCGACAATCTCGCGGAATCGAAAGTGGCCATGGTGTTCGGCCAGATGAACGAACCGCCGGGCAACCGCCTGCGCGTGGCGTTGAGCGGCTTGACCATGGCCGAAAAATTCCGTGACGAAGGGCGCGACATCCTGTTCTTCGTGGACAACATCTACCGCTTTACGCTGGCCGGTACCGAAGTGTCGGCACTGCTCGGGCGCATGCCCTCCGCAGTAGGCTATCAACCGACACTCGCGGAAGAAATGGGCCGCCTGCAGGAACGCATTACGTCGACCAAGACCGGTTCGATCACCTCCATCCAGGCCGTGTATGTGCCGGCGGATGACTTGACCGATCCGTCACCGGCGACCACGTTCGGCCACCTTGACGCCACCGTCGTGCTGTCGCGGGACATCGCCTCGCTCGGAATCTACCCCGCGGTGGATCCGCTCGACTCGACCTCGCGCCAGATCGACCCGAACGTTATCGGTGAAGAGCATTACAATACGACACGCGCGGTCCAGGCCACGCTGCAGCGCTACAAGGAATTGCGCGACATTATTGCCATTCTCGGCATGGACGAACTGTCTCCCGAGGACAAGCTGGCCGTGTCGCGGGCGCGCAAGATCCAACGCTTCTTGTCGCAGCCATTCCACGTCGCCGAAGTCTTCACCGGTTCCCCCGGCAAATTCGTGCCGCTCAAGGAAACCATCAAGGGTTTCAAGATGATCGTCAACGGAGAATGCGACAGCCTCCCCGAACAGGCCTTCTACATGGTCGGGGGCATCGAGGAAGCGTTCGAGAAAGCCAAGACGCTGCAGTAAGGCGAACTCAATAATGACCAACACCATTCATGTCGATGTCGTCAGCGCCGAACAGCAGATATTTTCCGGCGAAGCGGAATTCGTGGTTTTGCCGGGCGAGGCGGGCGAACTGGGTATTTATCCGCGCCATACGCCGCTGATCACGCGCATCAAGCCGGGTGCTGTGCGCATCAAGCCCGCGGGTGGTGGTGAAGAGAATCTTATTTTCGTCGCCGGCGGCATACTCGAAGTGCAGCCGGCGATGGTCACCGTGCTGGCGGACACTGCGATTCGCGGCCACGATCTTGATGAGGCCAAGGCACTGGAGGCGCAAAAGCGCGCTGCGGAGGCGTTGCGCAATGCCAAGGACAAGCAGGAGATAGCCACGGTCGAAGCCGAACTCTCCATGCTTGCCGCGCAACTGGCGGCAATCCGCAAACTGCGCCGGAAATAGACCGGCCTGGCAGAGTCAACAAGAGCGGCGACAGGCCGCTCTTTTTTATGGTGACCGGGCACGTTGACAACCGCGCTCGCGCTCAATACCCTCGCAGGTGCACTTCCTGCGCATCCGACATGCCCGCCCGAAATTTAGTCTTTCCGCGAGGACCGCAATGCCACGTCTCTTAGTCCTGATCTCGTTGCTGCTGCTCACCTTTGCCTGTGGAAGCGCCGGCGCCAAAGAAACCGTGAAGATCGCTTTCATAGGTCCGCTCACCGGCGGTGTCTCCGCCAACGGACTCGGCGGGCGCAATTCCGCCGATCTCGCCGTACGTCTGCGCAATGCCGATGCAAACGCCAAGTACAGCTACGAGCTTGTGGTTCAGGATGACGAATGCAAGCCCAATATCGGCGTACAAGTCGCAACCAAAGTTGCCGCCGATCGCAAGATAATCGCCGGCGTCACCCACTACTGTTCCGCCGTGGCAATGGGCGCCGTCGATATATATCACCGCTTCGGATTGCCGGTCATCGTTTGGGGAGCGGTGCTGCCCGACGTGACCTACGCGAACGACTACAAGGAGATCCATCGCGTCAACGGTACGATGATCAATCAAAACGCCGTGGCGGCCCAGTTCATGACTGGCTTGAAGTATCGCAAGTGGGTCATCATCCACGACACCACGGACTACGGCAAAGGGCACAATAGATACTTCTCCGCCGACCTGCAAAAGCTCGGCGGGAGCATACTCGGTACCTTCGGCGTAACCGCTGACCAGCAGGACTTCAACGCCGAACTGACCAAGATCAAGGAACTCAATCCGGAGGTCATTTACTTCGGTGGCCTGACTCCGATTGGCGTTCGTATCCGCTCGCAAATGGACAAACTTGGAATTTCCGCGGCGTTCCAGGGGACCTCCGGAATCGTATCCGATGCTTTTATCGAAGGCCTGGGCAAGCTTGCCGAAGGCACGCTCGCGTTTCGCGAAGGGGCTCCGGCCGATAAGCTTCCCGGCGGCAAGTTTTTTCTGGAGCAGTACCAGAAGCAAGGTTACGCCGAGGCGCCGGAAGCCTACGGTGCCTTTGCCTATGCGGCCGCCAGCCTGATCATGGACGCAGTGGAAAAAGTCGGACCGGACCGGCAGAAAGTCATGGCGGAACTCAATGCCACCCGCGATCACCAGTCGATCGTCGGCAAGGTTACCTTCGACGATCACGGCCAGAACATGGTGCCGCTGATTACCAAATTCATCGTCCAGGATGGTAAGTGGATCGTCTGGGAAGAAAGCGAATATGCGAAGGGCAAACGCAAGCTGCCGCGCCTGCCCTGATCGAATTCGCGAACAGTTTTTCTTGCATCCGTGGATCCCGGACTCTTCGGCCAGTACGTTTTGAACGGCCTCATGCTGGGCGTGATCTACGCCATGGTGGCGGTGGGATTCACGCTGTTCTTCGGCGTGCTCGATGTCATCAAATTTTCCCATGGCGACGTCGTCATGGTCGGCGCCTTTGTCGCCCTCGCCGCATTCGTCGGCTTGCAGGATGCGGGTGTGACATCGCCCCTGGTCATGCTGCTGCTCGCGACTGCTGTCGCCATGCTGGCAATGGCATTGCTTGGCGCGCTGATCGCGCGCTTTCTGGTGCTGCCCCTGCGCAAGGCACCGGCGCTCAACACGCTGCTCGTCACACTGATGGTCGGCCTGGCATTGCGCGAAACCATTCGCCTGTTTTATCCGAACGGCTCCAACCCGAAGCCGTTTCCGCGGCTTCTGCCGGCAGACACCTACAACTTCGGCGCGCTCGCACTGCGGCTCGACAGCCTTATCCTGCTCGTGACCGGGCTGCTGGCGATCGTCATCGTCCACCTGGTGATTAATCGAACGCGGCTGGGACTGGCGATCCGCGCCGTCGCCCAGGATCCGGAAACTGCCCGGGTCATGGGCGTGAACTTCGAGCGCATCGTTCTGATCACCTTCGGTATCGGTTCCGCTCTCGCGGCCCTGGCCGGCGTCACCAACGGCTTGTATTACAACGAAGTCAATTTCGGCATGGGCCTGCTGCTCGGCGTGATCGGCTTCAGCGCCGCCGTCGTTGGCGGCCTGGGAAACATCTATGGCGCGATTCTGGGCGGTTTTCTCTTCGCCGCCCTGCAAACCGTCGGTGCCGTGTGGTTCTCTGTTCCGGCCTACAAGGATGTGTTTGCGTTTGCCGCAGTAATCATGCTGATGGCCTGGAAGCCGACCGGATTGATCGCCGAAAAGTCGGCGGAGCGCGTCTGACCATGGCGCAACAGGCAAAAACGATGTTCATCGTCGCGCTCGGAATCGCGGCCTGCGCAGTCGTACTGCTGCTATTTCTGGAAGTCGAAGTTCAGTGGAAGGTAGCTGCCCTGGCGACAGGCGTCGTAGCCGTCCTTCTGGTAATGGAAAAAAGCGGATTGCGCGTGCGCATGGAGGAAGCGTCCGCACGTCATCGGACATTTGCGTTGAGTCTCGCTGTCGCCGCCAGCTTGGTGGTCGCGGCAACCTTGCACGAATCCCATTTCGCGTTGCTGATGCTGGCGAGCGTTGCGCTCTATGCGACAGCCTGCCTGGGATTGACCATCCAGTTCGGCTATGCCGGCATCGCCAATTTCGCCGGCGCTGCATTCTTCGGCATTGGCTGTTACAGCGCGGCCGTCCTGAGTGCATATACTCCCGTGCCCCATCTGCTGGTCATCATCGCCGGCGCCGCCATCGCCGCCCTGATCAGCTCGGTCCTGATTCTGCCGATCCTGCGCACGCGTGGCCACTACGCCGCCCTTATTACCATCGCGTTCGGAATATTGTTCAAGACTTTTCTCGAGGTCAACGACACGCTGGGCGGGCCCCAGGGCTTGAAAGTCCCGGGCATGCAGATACTGGGCTGGTCGTTCAACGATCCGATCCGGCTTGGCGCGGGGATCGAAGCCTCCTTCTACCTGAACTACGTCGTCCTGTCGGTATTGCTGGCCGCGTTTGCTTTTGTTGTCGTCAAACGACTGGAGCGCTCCTGGATCGGATTGAACCTGGATGCCGTGCGGCTCGATGAAACGGCAGCAGCCGTATCCGGAATCGATATCGCGCGCTGGAAGATCCTGGCGTTTGTATTCGGCAATTTCCTGGTCGGCATGGCCGGCGCCGTGTACGCGATGCTGACTGGCTTCATTGCGCCGGCCAATTTTACATTCGGCGATTCACTGATCCTGGTGTCCATCGTCATTCTCGGCGGGGTTGGCAATCCGCTCGGCGTCATTCTTGCGGCCTTGCTGCTGTTGATCCTGCCGGAGAAACTCCAGGTGATCCAGGAATATCGCTTCCTGTTGTATGCGCTCCTGGTTATCGTGATCCTGTTGTTTCGTCCACAAGGGCTGTTGCCACGCCGGCTGCGTGAATACTTTCCCGGGCGTTTGCGGGCATGAACCAGCCGGTGCTGGCCGCCGCGGGGTTGACCGTCAAATTCGGCGGCCTGACCGCGCTCGACGGCCTCGATTTGCAACTGCATGCAAATGAAATCCTCGGCCTGATTGGTCCGAACGGTTCGGGCAAAACCACGTTCTTCAACGCAGTCACCGGCCTGTATCGCAGCGCGGCCGGCGATGTCCAGGTCGATGGCCAGCGCATTACCGGATCTTCACCGCAAGCGATCAGCCGCGCTGGCGTGGCCCGGACTTTCCAGCGCTCGCGCCTGTGTTTATCGCTGTCGATTTTCGATAACCTGATGATCGGCAATCATCGCAATCTGGATCACGGCATCTGGATGAATATCTTCCGGCGCGATGCGCTCGCAAGCCAGGTCGAAGAAGGCATGGCCAAAGCCCACGCACTGCTGGAAATATTCAGCAAGCCGCTCGCACGCCACCTGCCCGACCCGGTGTCCACCCTGACCATGATCGATCGCCGGCGCGTGGAAATCTGCCGAGCGCTGATCAGCGAGCCGAGAATCCTGTTGCTCGACGAGCCCTCCGCCGGCATGACGCACGATGAGACCCATGAGTTGATGGACGATCTGCTTGCGGCGCGCGAGCGGCTACCGGCATTGTCAGTCATCCTCATCGAACACGAGATGAATGTGATCGAACGGATCACCAGTCGCTGCGTCGTGCTCAACTACGGACGAAAAATCTGCGAGGGTGCGTATAACGAAGTCGCCGCCGACGAGAGCGTGCGCAAGGCCTACCTGGGCGAAGACTGACATGGCGAGCGAACTGATCCTCGAAGATTTGCGTGTCGGCTACGACGATGCGGATGTGCTGAGCGGCGTATCGCTGACAGTAAGGCCGGGGGAAATAACCTGCATTCTCGGTGCCAATGGCGCCGGCAAGAGCACGCTGATTCGCGCCATCCTTGCTCTGACGCCACCGCGTAGCGGGAGGGTCTTGCACGACGGGAAAGCAATTACCGGCTGGCCCACGCATCGCATTGTCAGCCGCGGCATTGCCTGCATTCCCGAAGGGCGCAGGGTTTTCCCGAAAATGACGGTGCGCGAAAATTTGCTGATTGGTGCCTACGCCGATGCCGGTGCGAACGCCGAAACCCGGCTGGCCGGCGTGTTCGATACCTTTCCCCGACTGAAGGAGCGCCTCGACCAGCTTGCGGGTACCATGTCCGGCGGCGAGCAGGCGATGCTTTCTATCGGGCGCGGACTCATGGCCGCACCCAGGCTGCTGATCATCGACGAGCCCTCGCTGGGCTTGTCGCCGCTGTTCGTGAAGGAGAACTTCAGCGTCATCCGCCGCATCAATGAAAGCGGCGTGACCATCCTGCTGGTGGAGCAGAATGTGAAACAGACTCTGGCGATCGCACATCACGGCTACGTATTGTCGCAAGGTAAAGTGGTGGCGGCAGGCGATGCCGACGCACTTCGCGATAATGCCGAAGTGCGGGCCGCATATTTCGGCAAGAACTGAGGAGGAAAACGCCATGGCGGCGCATCTGAACGCGATTGAACTGACCAAGCAGCTGGTGCGCATGAATACCATCAATCCGCCAGGACAGGAGACGCAGTGCGCCCGCCATCTCGGCGCCCTGCTGGAGAAATCCGGATTTGTGGTCAAGTATCATGAGTTGTCGCCGCAGCGCGCGAGCCTGGTCGCAACCATCGGTGGCAGCGCCGACAAGGCGCCGTTGTGTTTTACCGGGCACATCGATACCGTTCCACTTGGCGCGGCACAATGGAAGATGGATCCATTTGCCGCCGATACGCAAGGCGACAAGCTTTACGGGCGCGGAACCAGCGACATGAAATGCGGCGTGGCGGCTTTTGTCGTTGCGTCACTGAACCTGGCGGACAAACTGGCGCGTACCCCCGGACTGGAGCTGGTGATTACCGCCGGGGAGGAAACCGGTTGCGAAGGGGCCTTCCATCTCACGCGGACAAATGGTGCGCTGGGTCGAGCCGGTGCAGTAGTGGTGGGCGAGCCGTCTTCGAATTATCCTTTTGTCGGTCATCGCGGCGCTTTCTGGCTCAATGCACGCACGCGCGGCGTCACCGCGCACGGATCGATGCCGGAGAAAGGCGTCAACGCGGTCTTCAAAGCCGCCCGCGCCGTCGCGATTCTGGAAAAATTCCGTTTTTCCAATCCGCCTCATCCGCTGATGGGGCAGGCAACCTTGAATGTCGGCACCATTCGCGGCGGACTCAATATCAATTCGGTGCCGGACGAAGCGGTCATCGGCGTCGATATCCGCACCATTCCCGGGATCAGACATGCGGAATTGAGAGCCGAACTCGTGCGCCAGCTGGGTTCCGACGTGGAACTGGAAACGCTTCTCGATCTGGAAAGTGTCTTCACCGAACCTGCGCACCCGTGGATACAGGAAGTGTTCGAAGTGACGCAGCCTTTCCTCGGCAAGCGGCCCGAGCCGCGGGTGGCGACCTATTTCACCGATGCTGCTGCACTCAATGTCGCATACGACACGCCGCCCACCGTCATTCTCGGACCGGGAGAAGCGCACATGGCGCATCAGACCAACGAATATTGCGTTGTTGACCGCGTAACGGAAGCGGTGGCCGTATACGAGGAAATCGTACGGCGCTGGTGCGCGGTCTGATGTCTGCGGATTTGTTTTCGGCCAGTACGCCGGCGCAGCGCGTCACGGCGATACTCGACGAGGGATCGGCTGCGCAGCTGCAGGCACACGGGTCCCTGATTGCCGGCATAGGTGCCATCGCCGGGCGCGCGGTAACCATGGTCGCCACCGACCGCCAAGTCGCCGGCGGCTCCTTCGGCGTTAACGAGGCCGAGGCCTTAGCGGCGTTGCTGGAGCAAAGTCATACGGCACAAAGGCCTCTTGTTTTATGTCTGGATTCTGCCGGTGCGCGGCTCGATGAGGGCCTGGCCGCGCTGGGCGCGTTTCGCCAGCTCTATCGAAAATTGCTCGACTTGCGGCTCGCCGGCTTGCCACTGCTTGGTCTGATTGGCCGGGATTGCTTCGGCGGGGCGAGCATGCTGGCGGCCACCTGCGCCAGGCGCGTCTATAGCGCAACTTCCCGCCTGGCCATGTCCGGGCCCGCCGTCATTCAGGCGCTTGGCGGCGTCGCCGAACTTGATGCATCCAACGCCGCCGCTGTTACGGCGTTGATGGGTGGCGAGGCCCGCGCGCAACTCGTAAAGTCGGATCAACTGTGTGAAAACTCGCTCGCTGGCTATCGCCAGGCGGCCCGCGACTGGGTGACCGATTGCGACGCCACGCTCGACCTGCACCAGCAGCACACTCGGCTCGGAACCCGCTTGCTCGCGCAAGGCGTCGCACCTTCGCCGCCACAAAGCGCAGCAGGGCAATTGCCGGCGATGCTGCAGGAAATCATTCCTGAAGGCGTGGAAGTGCACAGGATGGATGGAGTCTTGTTCGGTCGCAACGGCAACACATCGCCAAATGCCTTCTTCGGGTTTATCGACGGCATGGCGGTAGGTGCGCTGGCGGCGTGGACCCTGGCAGGCGAGTGCCTTGCGCTGGCCGACCAGCGTTCGGGTGAGGCAGTCACGATTTTCCTGGATTCGCCAGGACAGGCGCCGACTTTTCGCGACGAGCAACTCATGTTGTCGGAATATGTCGTTCACCTCGCCCTGGTGCTGTCGACGTTGCGGCTGAAGGGACACCGTCTGACCTTGCAGGTGCTGGGTGACGCGGCCGGTGGCATCTATGTGGCGTTGGCCGCGCCCGCGGTTCGCGTAGTAGCACTGCCAGGCGCGCACGTACAGGTACTGCCGCCGGCGGCAATGGCGCGTGTGCTGCGCCGGCACAGCGAACCGGGGGGCGTCGAAGATTATCTGCGCGCCGGCGTGATCGATACCCTGATCTGAGTCGTTGATGACCGCGAATTTCTATGCTGCAGTGGCAGGGGCAATCGATTCCGGTCACGAACAAATCGTCCTGGAAGCCGACGAAGGTCTTACCTATACCCGTGCCGATCTGGCGCGCGAGTCGGCACGCTTTGCCGGGGTCCTGATCGGAGCTGGCGCGATGCGCGGCGACCGCATTGCCGTACAGGTCGACAAATCCCCCGCGGCGCTGTTCCTCTATCTGGGCTGCCTGCGTGCCGGCCTGGTCTACCTGCCGCTCAACACTGCCTATCAGCGCGGCGAAATCGCCTATTTTCTGAACGACGCGCAACCCAAGGTCGTCGTGTGCAGGCCGCAGTCGCTCGAACTCCTGTGCGAGATTTCGGCCGGTGGCGCACGGGTGTTTACGCTGGATGAACATGGGCACGGTTCACTGACAGACGCCGCTGCCGCGTTTTCCGTTGAATTTGCCACTGTGGATTGCGAGCCCGACGATCTGGCGGTCATCATTTACACTTCGGGAACGACGGGGCGTTCCAAGGGTGCGATGGTGACGCATTGCAACCTGCTGTCCAATGCCCGCGTGCTGGTGGATTACTGGGGATTCAACGACCGCGACGTGTTGCTACACGCATTGCCGGTATTCCATATTCACGGATTGTTCGTGGCCAATCACTGCGCCTTGCTGTCCGGCGCGAAATTGCTGTGGCATCGCAATTTCGACGTAAAGCGGGTGCTGCGCGATCTGCCACGTGCCAGCGTAATGATGGGCGTGCCGACTTTTTATACCCGGTTGCTTGCCGACCCGGGATTTGATCGTGACGCCTGCCGCAACATACGCCTGTTCGTTTCCGGTTCCGCACCGCTGCAACTCGACACCTTCCGGGAGTTTCAACGACGCACCGGGCAGTCAATCCTGGAACGCTACGGTATGTCGGAAGCGGGCATGATCTGCTCCAATCCGCTACACGCGGAGCGCCGCGGCGGCAGTGTCGGTTTTCCGCTTCCCGGTGTGACGCTCAGGATCGCCGACGACCAGGATCATTTGCTACCAGCTGGTGAGGCTGGCGCCATCCAGATCAAGGGAGACAACGTGTTCGCCGGGTACTGGCACATGCCGGAAAAGACCCGCGAGGAATTTACAGCGGACGCTTATTTTCGCACCGGAGATGTCGGCACGATCGATGTCGACGGTTACGTATCGATTGTGGGGCGCTCCAAGGATCTGATTATCACAGGCGGCTATAACGTCTATCCGAAGGAAATTGAACAGGCACTTGACGCGTTGTCAGGTGTAATGGAGTCCGCTGTAATCGGTATTCCGCATCCCGATTTTGGTGAGGCCGTTGCTGCTGTCGTTGTCCCCAAGAAAGAAGCGCGACTCGATCCGGCCGCCCTGATCGCGGAACTGAAATTAAATTTTGCGGGCTACAAGGTGCCGAAACAAATACACCTTGTCGAGGAGCTTCCGCGCAATGCCATGGGCAAGGTACAAAAGGCATTGCTGCGCGAGCGCTTCGGAAAGTAATCCGGATCGCGCCATTGCCAAAACGGATCGTATCCCGCCGCGGGGTCGGCAGGCGATCCCCCAGCGACCTGGCGTGCTTGCCCAGGTGTCGATGGCTGGTTTACGAAGTCCTGATCAGAACAGCGACCACAGCATCCGGGTTGCGAGAATGAACAGGATGACCGCGAAAATCTTTTGCAGATGCGTCACCGACATGGTGTGCGCCAATTTTGCGCCCCATGGCACGGTGATGAAAGTACCGATCACGATACCGACCAACGCGGGAACATAGACATAACCGACGCTGAGTGCCGGCAAGTGATCCTTGCCCAGGCCGGTAATCATGTATCCCACGGTTCCCGCTATCGCGATCGGCAGGCCGAGGGCTGCCGATGTTCCGATCGCCTGACGCATCGGCACATTGCACATGCTCATCAGCGGGATGGTCATTACTCCGCCGCCGACACCAACCAGGCTGGAAACGATCCCGATAACGATGGAAACGACGGTCATGCCAACTCGACCGGGCAACTGGCGCGTAGGCTTCGGTTTGACGTTGGCGAACATCTGTATCGCCGAGTAATAGACGAAGACGACGAAAAAGATCGCGAGATATTTTGATTTCAGCAGATCGGCGACCCCCGCGCCGAACAGCGTGCCGGCGATCAGTCCCGGAGCCGCCATGCGCAGGATGTCCCAGCGCACCGCGCCGTGTTTGTGATGGGCGCGCAAGGTGGAGATCGAAGTAAAGACAATACTGGTGATGGAGGTGCCGAGCGCCAGGTGCAGCAGCCGATCCGCGGGAAATCCTTGCAACGTGAACAGGTACACCATCAGCGTGACGAGGATCAGGCCACCGCCAATGCCGAGCAATCCGGCGAAGAAGCCGACGAATAAGCCCATCAGCAGGTAAACGATCCACCATTCCATATGAGGTGTCCGCCTAAAGCAATTTCATGATGAATGCCGCTTCGTGGACTGCGACCGGCGTAATCGACAGGCGGTTGCCGCGCTGGAGGATACGCATCAAAGCAAGCTGCGGATGCGACCGCAATTCTACAAGCCCGAGCACACGGGTCTTTCTGACCAGGGTCACGTCGACGTTGAACCAACGCGGCTCGTCGCGCGAACTTTTCGGATCGAAATATTCGCTGTTGCGGTCGAACTGGGTTTCGTCCGGATAGGCGAGCTTGGAAACTCTGGCGATGCCGGCGATGCCGGGCTGCGGACAACTCGAGTGGTAGAAAAAAACTTCGTCGCCGACCACCATCTGGTCGCGCATGAAGTTGCGCGCCTGGTAATTTCGCACACCCCACCAGGCCGCCGTCTTGCGGTGCGCTTGCGCCAGGTCATCGATGCCGAAGACGCCGGGTTCGGATTTCATCAGCCAGTAGTTCATGCCTGCGCCGCGCAAAAAAAAGAGTTCCGGAATTCGCGGAACTCTATCGGATCAGCGGACTTTAGCAAAAAAGCAAAGACCTTCGCATCCGCCTTTCAATTCGAAAAGGGAGCCCCCAGCGATTTCCGTCAGGCCGGCATCTTGAACCTAGGGTTCAAGGCGGTCGCTTTCCGAGCACATCAGGCGCT